>JAXMBY010000005.1:0-142289 GCA_046349655.1 Planctomycetota bacterium | reverse complement strand
GCGGTATTTCATGATCATGACCGCGAAGCGTACTCGAGGCAGAATCAGAACGCAAGAGCCTGGTGATCGGAAAAACCGGATCGTTCACACCGACGCAGCAACCCGCCGCCACGCGGGTGCCGCACGCGCCGACTGGGGATCGCCATTCCACAGCAAGAGCTGGAGCTCGTGCGCTTCGAGGCTGCCGGTCGCCAACTGCGTATCGAAGCGCGGCCACCATTTGAAGTGACCGGTCGAAAGCCGCTTTTGGCAGAGCCAGAATCCCTGCCCGTCATAGACCAGCGCCTTCATCGCGGTCGCGCGGCGATTCCGAAAAACGAACATCACACCCGTGAACGGGTCTAGCTTCAACTCGTCGCGACATAGCTGTGCGAGCCCATCAATGCCGCGCCGGAAGTCGGCCGGTTGGACCGCCACCAGGATCCGCATGTGCGGCGTGATCTGGATCATGACTGGCGGCCACTGACGAACGCCTGCACCAAGCTTGCGAGCTCGCCGCTGTTCGTCGAGGGCAACTCGATCGACATCTTGGCGCCGGCGCCGTCGTCGACCGTGACGACACAGTGCGGCGGCGATCGCCAATGACCGATGCCGAGATCGATGAACGCCGCCGGCCTCACATCGCTCTCAGGCGCAGACGACCGTCCGGTACTCTCCCGAACATGACGCTTGAGCGACAGATACCCCAGCCGTAGCCCCCGCATCACCGCATGAAAGCCATGAGTGGGAACCAACTCCGCCGCCGCCTGCCACAGCTCTCGCGGCATCGGCGAGCGCTTGGTCCGCGTCACCCGCCAGTGCTCGATACGCCCTCGAACCTCGTCCAGGTCACCACCGTCGCTCGCTCGCCGTGGCATCGTGGGTCAGCCTCCGTGATGGGAGTTGATGGCCCACGAGCGTAACGGCATTGCCGCGCACCGTCATACACGGCTGCCGAAAGGACACGCAAAGTATAGCGGTCCGCGGCAGGTTGCGGGCGACTTAGTTCAGACACTATATCGTCGAGTTCTCCGGGAGTGAGTCGTCTTTGCTTTGCCTCGGAAAGAAGTCGATGGAAACGACTTGTAATCATATCGGGTACCTTTGGTATGTGCTCGCACAATTACGGTTATTGGTTGCTAGCAGGGTCTTGTGGTCGCTTTGGTGGTACATCACTGGTTCTCGGGACGAATCGCTCGGACCTATCCAGCATGCAACATTCAGAGACAACTCGAACGACATGATGCTCAGGCGAGCGATGTGCATGGAAAGAGCATGTTCGTAACACTAGCCAAAGCAATCGACCAATAAACGCACCGCGCGGACTGGTGAGCGTTGCTCCTGGTGTCTTGAGCACGCAGCAAGATCGTGAGATTGGCAAACATGAGGACATTGGCCTCGGTGAGAATAATATTAATGATACCCTGCGGGCGCTGCCACCCGAGATCTGCATGCACCGTCGCCATTCCTGGCAGAGTGGCAACAGCCGGTGCCAATACGCAGATCAGTAGCCATGCGAATCCGATGACTCGCCCATGGGATTGATGCCATGCGATGCAGACAATGATCGGAAGGGCACTTACGCAAAGATATAGCGGCACCGTCACCAGCAGAAGGCTCAGCCCCTTGGTGTTCGCGCTCACTCCTGTAGTTCCTGTCGCGATCATGGGCAGGAAATAGCAAGCGACCAAGGAGCCAATGCCGACCACCCTGGCGGTAGTCGCGGTCCTGCCCAGACACGTGAACTCGGCCATGACGCGGTAACCTCTCCTGTTGGTCCAACAACTTGAGGATATGCTTGATCCCATGAACAACGAGCTGTCCACACGTCGTCAGCGCGGCACCGACCTCAAGCTCTGCAGGTAGGCGACGAGGTCGGCCAGCTCCTGCGGCTCGAGGCCGAGCGCGATGTTGTCGGGCATCACCGACAGCTCGAGCTGCTGGCGGCTGTGGATCGTCTGCTTCGCCAGCGTGCGGCGCACGCCAGCCGTGTCCTTCAGCGTCACCGTGTCGCCATCGTCGCCGATGATGAACCCGGTGAGGCTCTCGCCGTCGTCGAGCTCGATCAGCTGCGTCTCGTAGCCCGTGAGGATCGCCGCGCTCGGGTTCAGGATCGCGTCGAGCAAGGTGCGGCGATCGTACTTGTCACCGATGCGCGAGAGCTCGGGTCCGATGTCGCGGCCGTCGGTGCCGATGCGGTGGCAGCTCGTGCATGCGGCCCGTGAGCCGAGGAACACCTGCCGGCCGGCGCCCGCATCGCCCGCGAGCGCGAGCAGGTCGTCGATCGGCGGGTAGCGCGCGCCCGCGTCCGAGGTGCGCGGGAACCAGCGGCCTGCCAGCGCGCGCACGGCGAGGTCGGGGTTGCGATGGATGCCGTCCGCGATCACGCCGCGAACGGGCTCGGGGATCTGACCGGCCATCGCCAGCGCGACCAGCACCCGGCCACCTTCGGCGGTTCGCGCCAGCGCGAGCGCGGCGTCCTCGCGCTCCGCGTCGCTGCGCTCGCGATCGAGCAGCACGCGGCGTTGCCCGGCCGCGCGCTCCGCTGCCGTGGGCCCGTCGTGATACACGAGGAACTGCACGCTGGCCGCGCCGCTCTCGTGCTCGGCGCCGCCCTTGCCGCGCGCGCCGTCATCCACTCCGGCGCGCGCCAGGAAGCGATCGAAGCCGGCGATGTCGTACGCGATCGCCGAGGTGGCATGCGCGCCGATGCCATCGGCGTAGATGCGCCCCGCGACCTTGAGCTTGCCGCGGTTGCAGCTCGCGCCCACCAGCACCTCGCCCCAGCCGGTGATCGCCGCCTGCCACGGGCGGTCGGTCAGCCGGGCGGTGATCTCCTCGCCGGCAGCACCGTGGCGCACCAGCCTGGGCTCGAGCCAGTCGGCCCAGTCGCAGCTGATCGAGTCGCCGCCGTCCTTCGCGACCAGGTACAGATGCCGCGCGCCGCTCACGTCCAGGTCGATGTCGACCGCACCGCGCCTCAGCACCGCGCTCTCGAACCGCGGCTCGCCCGGCAGGATCAAGTCCTGGACGCGATCCACAGTGCGCAAGCCGTACTCCTTCCAGTCGTTGGTGGCGCGGTGTGCGAGCCAGTAGGTGGCGTAGTCGCGCAGGTCCTCGGGTCCATGGCCGGCGATCTCCTGCATTGCCCGCGCCGCGGTCCGGTCCTTGATGAAGGCGAGGCTGTCGATCGCCTGCTTGCGCTGTGCTCGCGAGAGCGCCCCGGTCATGGCGCGCTCGAGAAACGCTTGCACGGCGCTCGCGGGGTGCAAGCGCCAGGCGAGCGCTGCGAACGGGACCGACCACGATCGTGGCGGTCCGCCCAGGCGCGCGAGCAGCGCCGCATGAAGGGCTTCCTCGCCGCCCTCGGCAGCGGTGCCCACGGCCTCGAGGTACCAGCGGTCGGCACCATCGTACTGCGCGGCGATCGCGATCACGATCGGCAGCCGGGTCGCAAGCGGCACGTCCCGCAGCGCGAGCAAGACCTCGCGCCGCACCGCCGGCGATGGGTCGGCGGCGAGCTTTGCGGCGTGCTCGAGCAACGCGGCATCGGCACGCTGCTCGAGCGCGCGCAACGCGGCGATGCGCAGCTCCGGATCCGCGGCTGCGAGCGGCGCGGCGAGGTCGGCGCCGAGGCGCGCGAGCATCCAGACCGCGCGTGCCCGCAGGAAGCGATTCGCATCGGCGAGCAGCGCGCGCAGCGCGGGCTCGGCCTGCGCTCCCTGCGACCGGAGCGCGAGATACCCCTGGTAGCGCACGTTGATCGCCGGGCTCTTCAGCAGCTCGATCGCGCCCGCGATCGAGCTCGCGTCGTACGTCGGCGCCCTGACTCGCGCGCCCTTGCGCTGCAGCCGATAGATCGCGCCGTGCGCGCCACGATCGTGCATCGCGTGGCCGCCGACGATCGGGTCGAGCCAGTCGGCGACGTACACGGCGCCATCGGTGCCGATGGCCACGCCCGACGGACGGAACCAGCGGCGCGCATCGGCGTCGGCCTTGCTCCAGTCGTACTTCGGATCGACGATGCCGGTCGACGACAGGAACGGGAAGCCGCTGAGCTCGAAGCCGGCGCCGCTCGGCGCGCGGCGATACGCCCACACCAGGTTCTGACCCGCCTCGCACGAGAGCACGAGGCCGCCCTCGTAGCGCTCGCCGAGCGCGCCGTTCTCGTAGTAGGCAATGCCGGCGGGGCCGCCGTTGCCGTACACGTGCCCGGACGGGATCACGCCCGGATCGTCCTGGCGCCAGTGCGCGGTCGGGATCGACTGATCCGGCCGCCGGTCCGCCTCCCAGCTGCGGCTGCCGTCCTTCGAGTTGTACCCGCAATCGCCGTAGCGCATGAGCCAGGTGGTGCGGCAGCTCTCCGTGTCGTCGTTGTCGTTCATCCACAGATCGCCGAACGAGTCGATGGTGGTGCCGAACGGATTGCGACACCCGTGGCCCAGCACGCGCAGCGACGTGCCATCTGGCTCGATGCGGAAGATCACGCCGCCGGTGTAGATGCGCCCGTCATCGCTCGAGAGCCCGGGCGTGTTGCTCAGGTTGTACGGCGTGCCGCCCGTGTAGGAGCTGCCGGCGCGCAGCGTCCAGCCGGAGCGATCGGTGACGATGTGCGGCCCGGCGTTGCCGACGTTCAGGTACCAGCGGCCGTCCGGCCCGGCCACCGCCTTGTGCAGCGAGTGGTCGTGATCGAAGCCGCCGAAGCCGGTGAGCAACTTCTCCTTGTGCACGACGCGATCATCCTTGTCCCTGGTGTAGACGAGCAGGTTGGGAGCGCACGAGATCACCACCTGGTTGCCGAGCACGGCGATGCCGAGCGGCGCGGTGAGATCATGATCCTGTGCGAACACCTTGGCCTGATCCGCGCTGCCATCGCCATCCACGTCTTCGAGGATGACGATGCGATCGCCGGGCTCGTGGAAGCGCGCGTCCTCCGGCTTGGTGTTGAAGCGGCGGTAGTTCACCGCCTCGCTCACCCATATGCGGCCGCGCTCGTCCACGTCGATCGCGGTCGGGTTGTAGCAGAGCGGCGAGGCAGCCCACAGCGTCGCCTCGAGCCCATCCGCGGCAATCAACGACTGCTGGATCGCGCGGGCGCTGTCGTCGTCTTGCGCGACCGTCGGTGGCGCGAGCAGCAGCAGCGCGAGCGGCAGCGAGATCTTGGGCATCGGGCGAGGCTCCCGCGGTTCGAGGTTGCGGCGCGGCGAGTCTAACCGGAAACGAACACCGCTGTCACGCGGGCACGCTCGGTCACAGGCCGAGCCAGCCGGAATGCACCCGCGGACCCGGCGCGAGCCGGGCGAGCACGGCCGACTCGATCGCGGCGATCGGACAGAGCCGGTGCCGGAGCGCGTCCTCGCCGAACAGCCGTCGCGCCAGGTCGGCGTACGCCGTGGTGTGGCGCGCCTCGGCGATCATCAGCTCCCGGAACAGCGCGCTCAGCTCCTGGTCCCCGGCCGTGGCTGCCGAGAGGATCTGGAAGCGCTCGCAGCTGCGCGCCTCGATCAGCGCGGCGATGATCAGTCGATCGAGCAGCGGCTCGCCGCGCGCGCGGCCGACCTCTGCGCGCAGCTGCCGCATGTAGGCGCTCGGCGTGATCGGCTCCGGTCGGATGCCGCGCCGCCTCATCACGGCATGGATCTGGCGATAGTGCGCGAGCTCCTCCTCGGCGAGGTCGAGCATCGCGCTCACCAGCTCGCCCACATCGGGGTTCTTCGACACCAGCGACAGCGCCACGCTCGCCGCCTTCATCTCGCAGTGCAGATGATCGAGCAACAGCGTGCCCGGACTCAGGAGCGCGTGCCGAGCCCATGCGGGCGGGGTGGCGGCGTGCAGCAAACGCATCAACGAGGCGCGCTCACGGCAGCCGCGCTGCGCGTTGATCGACACCGCCCTGGTGCAAGACCAGCGCGTCTTTCTCGAACGTGATCGTGGCCGGCAGCTCGGCATAGAAGAACTGCGTCGGGCTCTGCGCGTAGAGCGTGAAGCGCGACTGGCCCGTGAGCTGTGCGGTCAGGTTCCTGCCGCGCAGCTCGACGTCGAAGGTCACCCCCGGCGCCAGCTGGTACTTGCCGGCGTACGGCGCCAGCGTCGCCCGGTCCAGCATGACGGTCGCGCGCGGCGGGCTCAGCGGGCGATGCTCGTCCAGCAAGTTGAAGCCGATGTCGTCGCAGCCGACATCGGAGTTGGTGAGCACCACCACGGCGCGCGAGCCGTCGTCGCGGAACCCGGCGAACGAGCGATAGCCGCCGGTGCCGCCGTTGTGCCACAGCACACGACCGCGCGCGGTCTTGAACATGATCCAGCCGAGGCCGATCTGGTCGTTGCCGAAGGCGTGGCGCGGTTCGTGGGTGAGTCGGAGCGCGCTCGCGAGCTCGCTCTGGTCGGCGCCGGTGACGGCGTTCAGGTTGGCGGCGAGGAACGTGAGCATGTCGCTCGCGGTCGAACGCAGCGCGCCAGCGCCGGCGAACGTCGGCAGATCCCAGTTGGCCGCCGGCACCACGCCCGAGTGGCCAGAGGCGAGGTGCTGCCGCATCCGCGGCGTGAGCGTGATGCTGGTGTCGCCCATCTTGAGTGGCGCGAGCACGCGCTCGGTGACCAGCCGCTCGTACGGCATCTCCGCCACCAGGCTCAGGACGTGGCCGAGCAAGCCGACGCCCAGGTTCGAGTACTCCGCATTCGCGCCGATGTCGACCTTGAGCGCGTAGCTCGACACGAAGTCGTACATCGCCTGCACGGTGTAGTCGGCGTACGGATTGGCCGGGTCTTTGGGCGCGAAGTTCATCGGCATGCGTGGCAGACCCGACGTGTGCGTGGCGAGATGCACGAGCCGGATCTGCTCGCCGTTGCGGGTCGGCAGCTTCACCGTCGCCGGCAGATGCTCGGCCACCGGATCGTCGAGCTGCACGGCGCCCTCGTTCACCATGCTGGCCAGCACGATCGACGTGAACACCTTGGTGATCGAGCCGATCTCGAACACCGAGTCCCGGTCCAGCGTCCCCTTCGGCTCGCCGTCCCGGTCGCTGTCGACCGCGCCCAGGCCGAAGTAGTCACGCCGCCCTTCACCGTCGATCACGCCGACGATCACCGCCGGGTTGAAGCCGCTCTCGACGCGGGCGCGGATCGAGTCCTTCACCGGGCTCGTGATCGCCTCGTCGGTGCGCAACACCAGCAGCAGCAGCAGCGGCAAGATCATGGGCAGGGCTCCTTCACGGCCGGGCTCGATCGTGAGCCCGAGGGTCTCGCCGGTGCGCACGCGCAGCTCGCGGACGTCGGTGGCGAGGTCGTCGGCCGTGGTTTCCAATCGGTAGTTGCCGGCGGGCAAGACGCCGAAGTCGAAGTTGCCGGCCGCATCGCTGAGCGCGTACTCGCGCAGCTCCATCTGCCAGTCGCGCGGCGACAGCGGGATCAGCCTGAGCCGCGCGCTCAGCGGCACCGGCCGCCGGCGCAGCGCGAGCGTGCGTCCCTTGAGCTTGCCAAGCTTCGAGCGCGAAGTCAACGCGCAGCGCGTCGCCCGGAGCGGCGAGCACCAGGCGGGTGGCGGTCAACCCGCCGTGCCTGACGCGGACCAGATACGTGCCGCGGCGCACGCTCGCGAAAACGTAGGCGCCGTCGCGCGCGCCGAGCTGCACGCGCGGCTGGTGCAGCCCCGCGTCGAAGCCCTCGCTCGGCTCGCGCTGCCGCACCAGCTCGACGCTGAAGTCCGCGGGCACGACGCCGTCTCGGGTCACGCTGCCGAACACCGTGGCCCAGCCGGGGGATGCTGCAGGTCGATGTCGAGCGGGGTCACGCGCCCTTCGGCGACCTCGACGTGGAAGTCGCGCGCCTCGAGCGCGGAGCCGCCCGCGCCCTTGCCGCGCGGCCACTCCTGGCTCGGCGCCGTGGTGCGATCGCCCGTTTCCACGCGGTAGCTGCCGGCGGCGAGGCGATCGAACCGGTAGGCGCCCGCGGTGTCGGTGCGCGTCACGTCGGCGAAGCCGTCCGCGCGCAGCACGACCAGCGGCAGATCGGCCAGCGCGGCGCCGTCGAGCCCGCGCACCACACCCGCGATCGCGCCGCCGCGACGCAGCCACAGCTCCACGTCGGGCGACGCCACGCCGGCGACCACGGCGCTGTTCACGCTCTCGCTCGCGGCGTGGCTCGACGAGATCGCGCGCAGCGTGTAGCCCTGGCTCTTGAGCTCGGTGAACAGGAACCGCCCTTGCGGATCGGTGCGCGTCGTTGCCACCACCGCGCCGCTCGCGGGCACGAGCACACCGTAGCGGAACAACGCACGTGCGCCCGAATCCGACGCGTCGTCGCAGAGCTCCACCGTCGCGCCTGCCACCGGCGCCTGCGTGCTCAGGTTGCGCACGATGCCGCCGACCGCGCCGGTCTCGGTCGCGTCGAGCTTGCTCATCGCCATGAGGAATGGCCCGTACGAGCTGGTGCCGTCGGCCGCCACCGGCTCGGTCTCCGACGCCGCGTAGCCATCGGCGAGCGCGACCACGCGGTAGGTTCCCGGCTGCGAGTAGAACACGCCGTAGCGGCCTGGTCCGAGGCGCTGCCATGCACGCTCGTCATCGGCCGAGCGCGGCGGCGCCGCCATCGATTCTGGCTCGGCCGCGAGCCGCGGCTGGTTGCCGCGACGACGCAGCACGAGCGGCTTGATCGGCGCGCCCGTGCTCGCGTCCCGCAGCAAGACCTCGATTCGCGGCAGCGGCTCGAGCACGAAGTCGGCGTTGTCCTGGGGCGCAACCAGCCCGCGCGCTTGCGGCCGATGACCGAGCGCGGCCACCTCGACGCGATAGGATTGATCGCGTTGCGCGACCTGCAGACGGTAGCGTCCCTGCGCATCGGTCAGCACCGGCGGGCCGTTGCCGCGCGCGCTCGTGCGGACCGTGGCGCCGGCGATGGCCGCGTGATCGCGGCTGCTGACCGAGCCGGTGATGATGGCCGGCCGCCGCAGCGTGAACCTGACCGGCGGTGCCTCGCGTCCGGCCTCGAGCGTGACCTCTTGCTGGGCGGGCCAGCAGTCGGCGGCGCTCGCCAGCACCACCACCGGACCCGCCTCGAGATCCGCGAGCACGAACTCGCCGCGATCATCGGTCAGCGCGCTGCCCTGGTCGCGATCCTTGATCTGCACGCTCGCGCGCGCGAGCGGTGCGCCGCGATCGTCGGCGATCGAGCCGACTAGGCGCGCGCCGGGCGTCAGCACGAGGTCCCCGGCATCGGTGCTCTGGCCCGGGTAGATGCCGAGATCGGAGCTGTGCAACGGCACGAACCCCGCGCAGCGAACCCGCACGCGGTAGCGCCCCGACGCTAGCAGGTCCGCATACGCGAACCGCCCGCGCGCATCGGTGGCGGTCGGCCGCAGGCCGATCGCGGCACGCGTCGCGCCCGCCGGATCCTCCCAGTCGAGCGCCACGGTCGCGCCCGCGAGCGCGCCCGTGTCACGACCCACGACGCGGCCGGTGAGCGAGCCCACGAGCACGACGCTCGCCGCCGCCTCCGGCTCGGGCATGAGCGGTGCCGTGATCTCCTCGCGCGCCCCGGCTGGCTCGGTGCGCGCAGCAGCTCGCTCGTCGGCCGCGGCGCCCACCTCGGCCGTTGCCGCGCGGCTGTCGGCGAGCAGCGGCAGGGCGGCGGGCTCGGGCCACAACAGGAACACGCCCGTCACCACGGCGAGCAGTGCGAGCGGCAGCAGAGCGAACCAGAGCCTCTTCAAGCGGACGGCCCTCGCGAGGAACCAGTCGGATCATCCACCGTACCAGGAGAATGTCCCACGCAGAGCAGGGATCGTCAACGCACGTCCGGCCGCTGGCCGCGGTCCTCTGGCTTCCGCCGTGCGGGCCGCCGGGCCGTCCGCATCAACCAGCCACTCAAGGGAAACGCCAGCCACGCCATCATCGGAGGGGCCAAGGTGCCGCTCGCGCAAGCCTGACCTGACGGTTCCTACCATGGGCCGGTACGCCTGGATTGTCCGGTTGACTTTCCCTGCGACCCCCCCCCTAGTGGTATGATTCATAATTAAGGGAACTTACGATTGCACTCTTTCGTCCAACGGGATGTTCCCGGAGGATAAAAGCATGCGGATCGCTCCAGCAATTGTCGTGACGACCGAGCAGCGGGATCAACTTCAGAACCTGGTGCGTAGGCGGAGCACGCAGGTGCGGCTGGTAAAGCGCGCTCGACTCGTCTTGCTCGCTGCAGATGGGTGGCAAAACAAGGAAATCGCCGACGAGCTTGGCATGACGCGACGAAGCGTTGGGTGCTGGCGGTCCCGATTTGCCAGTGAGGGTCTTGCTGGCATCGAGAGAGAGCGTCCCCGTACTGGACGCGCACCCAAGAGACGCGCGGCTGTGGAAGCGAAGATCATCAAGAAGACGCAAGTGCCGCCCGCCAACGCAACGCATTGGACTACGCGCACGCTCGCCAAGGAGATGGGTGTGAGTCAGTCGATGGTCCTGCGAGTCTGGCGAGCCAACGGACTGAAACCCCACCTCGTGCGAACATTCAAACTGAGCAATGATCCTGACTTCGAGGAGAAGCTGAAGGACGTTGTTGGGCTCTACCTCAATCCACCGCAGAACGCGCTCGTGATCAGCGTTGACGAGAAGACCCAGGTTCAGGCGTTGGATCGCACGCAACCCAGCCTGCCCCTCGTCAAGGGACGCTGCGGCACGATGACGCATGACTACAAGCGGAACGGCACAACAACGCTCTTCGCTGCGTTGATCATCGCGATCGGTCAAGTGATTGCGACTTGCATGCCACGCCATCAAAACGGCGAGTGGATCAAGTTCTTGAAGTTGATCAACACTCAAACGCCGACCGGGCTCGACCTTCACATCATCCTCGACAACTACGGCGCCCATAAACATGCTAATGTCCAGCGCTGGCTCAAACGGCATCCGCGATTCCACATGCACTACATTCCAACCAGCAGCTCATGGCTCAATCTCATCGAGCGATTCTTTCGCGACCTCACTGACAAACGTTTGCGCCGCGGGAGCTTCCGCAACGTACCGCAACTCATTGAAGCGATCATGAGCTACATCAAGGCCAACAACGAGGACCCGAAACCGCTCGTATGGACCGCCAACGTCGAGACCATCCTTGAAAAAGTGGGCCGTGCCAGGCTCGCCATGAATAAGATCCCATCTGAATGAATCAGACCACTAGGATTGTTCGCGGGTCCTGACTGGGATATGAGTTTCTGGAGGAGATCGCCCATGAACCTCACTCAAGCTTGGTGCGCTGGTACTCTCTGGTTTGCCGTTTCGCTCGCGAGCACGATTTGCACAGCACAACCCGCAGTGTCCAGACGCATCGTGCACCTGTGCCAAGGACCTCCAACAGCAGGACTAAGCAGGACTATGGCAATCCGTGCAATTGCAGTCCACCCCCTACGATCAATGGATCCTATGTCGTTACCAGCGGTTGCTGCTGGGAGCCACCGATCTCACCTTGCAACAGCCCGAAGAGCTGCAGGTTCGCGGTCAATTGTACCGCGTCGGGTGGTTGCTCATCGCGCTATGCATGGGTTTATGGTTCTGGCGGTGGCAATACTTCAGCAGGGACCCACGTCCAAGAAACGTTTAGTGTTGATTGCGGCGACAGCGTGACGCTCGATCTGCTGTGTCACGACCCATCGACCGGAATCGACCAGGTGGTGTATCGATACATCTTCACCTGCGGTGACTGTCCATAGTGGGTGGTGGCGCACCAATGTTGCATCGATCAATCGCGGTAACGGCTTGCCTTGCGATCATTGCGCTTTGCCTCGTCTTATTACTGCAAAGGCGATACGCCTCCCAACCTGCCGTGGTGCCATCGGGTGAATCTCGCACAACCCACCGGCGAGCGCAGCAGGGTTTGGTCGACAGAGGGCACGTGCCGACAGAATCAACGCCAGTCGAAAAGACCGCGGAGGCCACTACGCGCGAGAACCCGGATCGATTGGCCGTGGGCAGTCCCTCTGGAGGTATGGATCCCCTGGCCTCTGTGGGCATCAGTTTCCTGGGAGGGATTCCAGACATCCAGGGCCTTCACGAGGTCATCGGGAGCTTGGCGCAAGTGGCTGTTCTTGGAACTCCGTCGATAGAGAACGGTATTGCAAGCGGCGCGCTCACATTTGAGGGTTTGGCGCTGACCGGATCGTACATGTGCTGGCGTGATGGAACTCATTCCGTGCAAGTAAATGCACCTGATGGAGAGCTCCTTCCGCCACCCTTCACGAGTCGAGACCTTCATTTTGAATTTGTTGTTCGCAACCATGGAAGCGATGTCAGCGCCAACGCGGTACACTGTCAGCTCTTCTTTCGAGTGCGTGCACCATCGGACCCAGAGACCTTGGAGAAGGACTGGAGTGACCTGGAGTCGATCTTGGGACGAGAAGCGACGCGAGCCGGATATATCGTTGATTATTTCATGAATGGCTTGCAGATTCGTGAGCAAGAGATTGTGATCGAGAGAGGCGTTGGTGGGGCGCGATGTGTTACCTTGCGATCGGCTCCGAAGGACACGGCGATCCATCAGGTACCCGTGGACACATCGGACTACGACAAGTGGGCGAGGGTGTTTCACGGTGTTGACGCGCAGCTTGGTAGACCTTGACATGATGTCAGGGGTGTGAGTTCGTTCCCATGTAACAATCGTGCAGCGTTGTGCTGCTCAAGATAGAGTGCCCAGAACGGGTTCCATCGCTTGGATAGCACTTGGACGCGGAGATCCAGGACGTGCTGCTCTGGTTCGCGGGTCCAGCGCTCGTAGAGGAGACGGACTTCGCCCCCGCCGATGCCTTGGCGGCCAGGAAGTCGAGGAATCGCTGGCCGGTCTGGTCGTTCCGGATCATGTAGTATTCGATCCAGATCGAGCGATCGGCCGCAGCGAGCGTCGCCTCCATCTGCTGGACGCGTGTTCATCGCCAGCCAGCAGCGCCACGTTGTTGCCCGCAGTCGGGGCGAGGTCCGTTGCGGTAGCGGCGAGGTGAAGGAGCGGCGTCGACGAGGCAGCCGCGCTCGAGTGTTTGTGACCAAGGTCGTGCGCAAGAGCATCTCTCACGATCTCGTGTGTGAGCCGCTTCCGCCTGATCATGCCGCGAATGCTGGGGTTGGCGATCAACAAGTACGCGACCGCACCGATCACGGGGAGTGCCAGGATCGCGAAGATCGACTCAAGCGTGAGCTCCACTCCGCGGCTTCTGGTCACCGCGCGGATGATGGCGGTCACATTCGACGCGATCAAGAGGACGACGGCTATGGCTGATGGGACCCATCGTCATGGCAGGCTTCTACTCGCTTCCTCGAGTATCTGGCGGACTGCGAGTGCACCGCATCATCGCGCCTCACTGCCGCCGTGGCTACCCCACCCGGTCTGGCTATGCCATTTCTTGCATCGCAGCTCGAGCTCGGCCTGTCGGACAAGCCCGCCGGATGACCAAGTCACGCAGAGCGGGGCTGTGCTCCTCGTCGGCGCTACCGCGTCGCCATGCTTGGCCCCGGCCGGTTGACGACCAGCGGTCGTCCGTCGAGCTGTTTGCCGCTCAGTCCCTTGATGGCCGCCTCAGCTTCCTGCGTATCGGCCATTTCCACAAACCCGAATCCCTTGGACTTGCCGGTGTCACCATTCACGGTGACGCGCGCGAAGCTCACCTTGCCAAAGCGCGTGAACATCGCTTGCAGTTGTTCATCGGTCGTGGCAATACCCAGATTCCCTACATAAACTCTGATGGCCATGTGCGGAGTGTCTCTTTCCAGCATCGCGTTGGTCTTGAAGACGCGCGGAAGTGAATCGAGCGAAGCCAGCATCAAGTGTTGATCAACGATCTCAGGGAGCATGCTTGATGAGGATCGCAATCAACAGCGAGATCAGTGCTAGCGCGGAAATGCAATTGACCAGCAAAGGAGCCGCTGTCGGCTCGGGCAGCGGCACGGCGACCGCGCGTGGGGGATCGGGAATAGGAATCATGATCGTCACTCCAGCATCGCACGCAGCACAGTGAGCGTGAGTGCACTCAACACCATTCGCAAGAAAACGCCGGAGCGGTCCCACTCCGACTCTTGCCATTGGAGCACATCTCTGGGCGCTTGCATGGCAATTCCAAACCCGCATCATGACCCGACCGAGTCACACTTTCACTTAACGAGCAGGAGATCGCGTCCGGACGGCTTGGGATCGCCATCCCACGGTCTGCGATCCACATAAGCAGGAACGAAATCTGGTTGCCAGTCGATGGTTCGGTTGGCCTGGGCTCATTCGCTGCGGCAGCGTCGATCGCGCCAGGCTGCGTCCTTGCCCGCCCTGATCGAGCGTCTGGCATCATCTTCGCACGCGTCGATCCGCACGACAACCCGCTGCGCACGCTCGCGCCTCGCGCCTTGCGTCGTGTGCCCGCGGTCAGTACGCTGCGGCGCCCGGATCACAAAGGAAGGGACGCGCATGGCAACCATCAAGTTCAAGGGCAATGACGTGCACACCACGGGTCAGCTGCCGAAGGTGGGCAGCAAGGCGCCCGACTTCAAGCTGGTGAAGCAGGACCTGAGCGAGGTCTCGCTCGCGACCTACCGCGGCAAGAAGAAGATCTTGAGCATCTTCCCGAGCATCGACACGTCCGTGTGCGCGACGTCGGTGCGCAAGTTCAACGAGAAGGGCGGCAAGACGCCCGGCGCCATCGTGCTCAACATCTCTGCCGACCTGCCGTTCGCGGCGAAGCGCTTCTGCGGCGCCGAGGGGCTCACGGGCGTGGAGACGCTGTCCACGTTCCGCGGCAGCTTCGCCAACGATTACGGCGTGCGCATCAGCGATGGGCCGCTCGCCGGACTGTGCGCCCGCGCGGTGGTGGTGCTCGACGGCGACGACAAGGTCGTGCACGCGGAGCTCGTACCCGAGATCGCGCAAGAGCCCAACTACGACGCGGCGCTGCAGGCGGCCGCGCGCTGAGCCCGAGAATTCGCCTTGAGCCTCACGCGACGTGAGGTCCGACACTCTCCTGCCATGGCCACCACGCACGAGCCCGAGCAGGCGATCGTCCGCCCGATACGCTGGCGTGTCGGCATCCTGGCGCAGCGCACCGGGCTGTCGGTGCGCACGCTGCACTACTACGACGAGATCGGCCTGCTCGCGCCATCCTTGCACACCGCGTCCGGGCACCGGCGGTACGGCGAGCAGGACATCGTGCGCCTGCAGCAGATCGTTTCGCTGCGCCAGCTCGGCTTCTCGCTCGAGCAGATCCGCACCTGTCTCGAGCAGCCCGGGCACGCGCCGCTCGACGTCGTGCGGCAGCACCTGGATCGCGTGAAGCAGGACCTCGTGCGCCAGCGCCGGTTGTGCGACCGGCTGGAAGCGCTCGCGCACAGCCTGCGCCGCGCGAAGGTGGTCTCGGTCGAGGAGTTCGTGCGCACCATCGAGGCGATCAGCATGTTCGAGAAGTACTTCACCCCGGAGCAGCTGGACGCGATCAAGCAGCGCGGGGCGCAGCTCGGCGAGCAGCGCATCGAGCAGGTCGAAGCCTCGTGGCCGCAGCTGATCGCCGAGGTGCGGACGGAGATGGATCGCGGCACCGATCCGGCGAGCAAGAGGGCGCGCGCGCTCGCGCAGCGCTGGATGGCGCTGGTGCACGAGTTCACCGGCGGCGATCGCGCGATCGCGCAGTCGCTGCGCGCCATGTACGCGCAGGAGCCCAATCTCGGCCAGCGCTTTGGCGCGCCGATGGAGCAGAGCATGCTGGCGTACATCGGCAAGGCGATCGAGGCTGCTGCGCGCGATGGCGGGCGGCCGTGAGCGGGGTCCGCCTTTTTCTGGCGCAGGACACGCGCGGTCTGCGACACTAGGCTCCACGGCCCCACTGCCGACCACAGGAGCTTCGCGTGCCGTCACTCGCCATCCTGATCGTGTCTCTGCTCGCCGGCGATGCTGCTCTCGTGCTGCGCAACGTGCGGCTGTTCGACGGCACCGGTGCGGCGGTCAGCGAACCGGTGAGCATCGTCGTGCGCGACGGCCGCATCGAACGCATCGTGCCGGCCGATGCCGCGGTGCCGGTGGACGTCAACGAGCTGAGCGAGTTCGCGGGCAAGATCGTCATCCCGGGCCTGATCGATGCGCACGTGCACGCGTTCGCCGACGAGTTCGATGCGTTGTTCCTGGCGTTCGGCGTGACCACGGTGCGTGACCTCGGCGGCGACGAGAAGGCATCGCTCGCGCACCGCGCCAAGAGCTTCACCGCGACCGATCGCCCGCGCACCTACGTGTGCGGTCCGATCTTCGACGGCTCGCCGCCGATCTGGCCGTTCAGCGTGACGCCGAAGAACGAGGACGAGGCGCGCGCCGAGGTGGATCGGCTGGTCAAGGCGGGCATCGACCAAGTCAAGGTCTACAGCAAGCTCGAGGACAGGATCTGGCGCGCGATCATCGACGCGGCGCACGCGCACGGCAAGAAGGCCATCGGCCACGTGCCGTTCGGGTGCACGGCGCGCGACGCGGTGGCGGCGAAGCAGGACGAGATCGAGCACCTCGAAGGCGTCGCCGACACGTGCGTGATCAAGGACCCGCGGCCCTCGAGCGTGAACGACTACCTGCGGCGCGGCAGCAGCAACTGGAACACCGCCGACCCCGCTTGCCTCGAGCAGCTCGCGAGCGAGCTCGCCGATGCCGGGACGGTGAGCTGTCCGACGCTGGTCGTGCTCGAGCGCTACGCGCGCGCGGGCAGCCCCGCGCTCGCGGCCGACCCGAACCTGCGCCATGTGCCGGACAGCGTGCGCTCGTGGTGGGATAGCCAGTTCGCGCGCTTCGATGCGCCGTGGGGCGAGGCCTACCGGCGCGACGCACAGGCGGCGTTCGAGAAGCGCGTGGCGTTCGTGCGCATGTTGCACGAGGCGGGAGCGCCGATCATCCTCGGCAGCGATACACCCAATCCGTTCGTCGTGCCGGGTGCGTCGGTGTACGACGAGCTCGAGCTCCTGGTGCGCGCCGGCCTGTCGCCGGCGGACGCGCTGGTCGCGGCAACGTCGGCTGCGGCGCAGGCGATCGAGGCCGAGCGCGAGCTCGGCACCATTGCCCCCGGCAAGCTCGCCGATCTCGTGATCCTCGATCGCGATCCGACCGCGGACATTCGCAACTCGCGCGCGATCGCCGCGGTCGTGCACCGCGGTCACCTCATGCGCAAGGCCGATCTCGACGCGCGCCTGGCGACGCCCGGTGAAGCCGCCGCCGGCGTTGCGCCTGGCGCCAGCGACGAGTTAGTGAGCCAGCGCGGGCGGGGCAAGCTCATCCGCCGCGCCGACTATGAGACCACGTTTGGCGGTCTCCCCTCGGGCTCGGAGAGCGCATCGATCTGGCAGAGCGGGCCAGGGCTCACGATCGTGTCCGAGGTGAAGTCGAGCTGGCCCTCGCCGAGCAGCGTCACCTACGACGTCGAGTGCGACGGCGAGGGAGCGCTCTCGAGCGCGACCATCGAGCGCCGGACGGGCGGCGAGCGCGCGATCGCGCGCTATCGTGTGGCGGGCGGCAGGCTCGTCGGCGAGATCGTCGCCGCATCAGGCAGCACGGAGAAGCTCGAGCTGGCGCTCGCGTCGAAGGTGGCGCTGAACGGCAGTTGCATGGCACTGAGCTACGCCACCAACCTGCTGCACGGCATCGGTGGCAAGCGCACCGAGCTGCTCGTCGATGCCGAGACATTGCGCGCGTCGCTCGTGAGCGCCGAGCCCGGCGAGCTGGAAGCGACCCGCATCGAGGTGCCGGCAGGTGCGTTCGCCGGCCAGCGCCGCAAGGCGACGATCGAGATGCTGGGCACGCGGACGCCGATCGAGGAATGCGTGGACGAGTCCGGACTCGCGCTCGCCCTCAAGATCACGATGGCTTCGGGCGCGGTCGAGGTGAAGTGCGTGCGCGTGGCGGGCGCCGAGCGATGATCGAGCGGGCTCGCCCCACGGTGGGCAAGCGGCGGGGCTGATCTACGGCGTTCGCCGCACCCCGACCTGTGTTATGCTACCAAACCGTCACCAGTTAAGGCGCCAGCTCCCGAAACGCGAGTATGGATCCGACACAACTAGCCAGCTTGCTTCAGACCGAAACCGACCGGGTCGAGTGGAAGCAGTCGACGCACAAGCCCGACGACATCCTGCGGGCTGTGTGCGCCTTGGCCAACGACCTTGGCAACAGCCAACGATCTGGATTCCTGCTCTTGGGCGTGACAACGAAGGGCGAGGTCGTTGGCGTCGCCGGCTCGCCGGACGTGGAGCAGAGGATGCTCGCTGACCGGCTGCAGTCGACCCGCATCCTCCTCACGCCATCATGTCGAATCGAAGTCCTCGAGTACGATCAGAAGACCGTCTTGGTGGTCGAGGTCGATCCCTATCCCGTACCGCCGATGGTGACCGTGGACGGCACATCGTGGGTGCGGGTCGGGTCCACGACGCGTCGAGCACGCGACGCGGACCAGCAGCGTCTGACCGAGCGCCGGCCCGAAGGCAGACAACCCTTCGACGTGAGACCGGTGGACACCGCCTGTCTCGACGATCTTGTCGTCACCGAGCTTCGGCTCGCACATCAGAATGCCAGGTCGCTCGACAGCGATCCCGACACATTCCCGGTGCTCGAGGAGTGGTTGACCAGCAAGCAGCTGGGCCGTTCCGTCAGGGGCACGTGGCGACCCAACGCTGCGGCGATCCTGCTGGTCGGCCGCAGCCCGCAGACGTTCTTTCCGGGTGCCCGGGTCGAGGTGGTTCGCTATGCGGGCAGCGGTGTCGACGCTGATGTGCTCTGGCGCCGGAGTGCCACCGGCACACTCACGGATCAGCTTGACATCGTTTGGGCTCAACTCAATGCGAACATCGCGAGCATCTCGGCTGGTGAACGAGGCGCCGCTTCGACCTATGTTCTGGAGTACCCGCTCGATGCACTCAAGGAGTTCGCGCGCAATCTCGTGCAGCATCGACTCTACGAAGGGACCAATGGACCTGGTCGGCTGGAGTGGTTCGACGACCGGATCGAGTTTTCGAATCCGGGCGGTCCATTTGGACATGCGAGCGAGGGTGAGCTTGGAGCGCACGCGGACTATCGCAACCCGATGATCACAGCCGGCCTCGTTGAGAGGGGTTATGTGGAACAGCTCGGGCGGGGAGTGCGGCGGGCAAGGCTGCTGCTCGAACGCAACGGCAATCCTCCCTTGGAAGTCACGACGGACGGCTACACTTCCGTGACGGTGAGGAGGCGCCCATGAACTCTTTCGTGCTCTTCAACAACAAGGGTGGAGTGGGCAAGACCACGTTGACGTTCAACATAGCCCATATGCTGGCGCGCATTGGCCAGCGAACCGTGGTCCTGGACTACGATCCGCAGTCGAACATCTCGGCGATATTCCTCAAGGAAGAGGAACTCTTCGACATCTGGGAGGACCAGAGTCGCCGTGCTCGCACTGTGTTCCAGTGCATCGACCCGGTCAGAAGGGGAAAGGGCGACGTGCTCGACCCAGAGCTCGTTCCGGTTGCCGATGGTCTGTGGCTGCTACCAGGCCATCTCAACCTGGGCCGCTTCGAGCAGGTCCTTGCGGAAGAGTGGCCAAAGAAGGCCGACGCCAACAACGAGCGAGCCTTGGATGTGACTACTGCACTCGACGTGTTGTCCAACAAGGCCGCGGACATGGTCGGTGCAGACGTTCTCATCCTCGATGTTGGACCTAGCCTGGGGGCCTTGAATCGTGCGGCGCTCTTGTGCTGCGATGCGGTCGTCTTGCCGTTGGCCCCAGACCTGTTCAGCCTGCAAGGCATGAGGAACGTCGGTCCTACCCTGCGGGAATGGCGGGCGGATTGGTCGACCGTGCGTGCGCGGCACATGAGCGGTCGGCCCCAAGCAGGGTTGAAGCCGCACGAGTTCATACCCATCGGCTACGTGGTTCAGCAGCATCTGGCGCGCGCCGACCGTCCCGTGGCCAGCTATGCGCGATGGGCAGCTCAAATTCCCGAGGTCTTTCGCGAAGACGTGCTCGCCGAACCGAAACGCAATCAGTTCCAGAGCCTCGAGGGCGATCCGTATTGCATTGCCACGATCAAGCACTTTGCCAGCCTGGTTCCCATTGCGCAGCTTGCCAGGAAGCCCATGTTCGACTTGAAGCAGGTCGACGGAATCGGCGGTGGTCAGGCTCAGTCCGTGGTCAAGTGCCGGCAGGCATTCGAGACGCTGGCACGCGAGATCGTGAACCGCCTCGAGCGAGTGGGCGAGCAGGCTGACCATGCCCCGCATCGCGGCTGACGAACGGCGCGCGCGGTCACGCCTTGCGCCCGCGCACGTGCAGGAAATAGCTCACGACCTGCGCGTCCTGCAGGTCGGGGCATGCGCGCACGGTGGCGTCGCTCGGGCGCGGCTCTGTGACCCGCTCCAGCTGAAAGCCGGTATCGACCAGCAGGTTCAGCCACTGGCTGAGCGTGCGCGTGAAGCGCGGCGTCCGGAACTTCGGCAGGCCGGCCTTCAGATGCGGCGGCGCGGCACCGAACAGCCACTCGGTGATCTCGCCGTCGAGGTTGCGAAAGTAATCCCCCACCTCGAGCGCATAGGTGATGCGACGGGCGTCGCGCAGGTTGCGCCGATGCGGCGTGTCGAAGCACGGATGCGAGATCGAGAACTGCAGGAAGCCGCCGTGCTTGAGCACGCGGAACGCCTCGGCCAGCACGCGGCCGGTCTCCGGGATGTCCATGAAGCTCATGAAGCCGGTGGCGAACTCGAACGTGGCGGCGGCGAACGGCAGCTCCACCGCGCTCGCGACCCGATAGTCGATGCCGAGCGGCAACTGCGCCTCGGCCTGCCGCGCATGGGCGATGAACTTCTCGGCGATGTCGATCGCAGTCATGCGCGCGCCACGCCTCGCCAGCAGGCGCGTGTTGTGGCCCTCGCCACAGCCGATGTCGAGCCCGACGCGACCGGTCACGTCCGGCAGTAGCTCGAGGAACGCGGGGGTGTTGAGGTGGTCGCGGTACACGTCGTAGCCGGCGCGAGCCAGCTTGGTCCACGCGTCGGCGTTGCCATTCCAGTAACGTCCGGCTTGCTCGTGATTCATGGGCGATCACCGTGAAAGGCACAACTTGCTCGCCGGCGGGTCCGAGCACGGAGCAAACGCGACGCCATCGCTGCGGGCGAGCACGTGCGCCGTGCCACAGTCCAGCATCTTGACACGATCGGCGCCTGAACGCACTCTCGATCACGTCGCGTCCGCGACCCACCGTGATGGGAGGAGGCCGCATGCGCCTCAGGCAATCCTGCTCGTGCGGATCCCATGCGCAGCAATCCAGCAGTCGAGCAAGAGCTGGCATTTCACCCCGCCGTTGTCGTTGTTCGCGCCCGTCCTGTGGAGCGGTGGTCCGCTGCGACCGCCGGAACGCAGCATCGTGGAGTCTGGTCCGGACGGTCACGTGTACGCTGCAAGCTGGGTCGCTGAACCTGTGGATGGGACATACGATATCTACGTGCGAACCAAGGACCCCAACGGGCCATGGGGACCGCCAGTCAAGGTGAGCAACGAGCGGTGGTGGCTGGTCTTTGGTGGCGAGGTGCGGCTGGCCGTCGCCGAGAACAACACGTTGGTGGTGGCATGGGCCGGTTCCGCCGGCGCCTCGATCGCCTGGTCAACGGATTTCGGCCGCACGTTCCAGGGCCCGGTCGATGTGAGTCAGGGTATTTCCGGGCTCGACATTGGTGTCGCGTTCGATGGCATGAACCGCTTGCATGTCCTGTGGAGCGGCGTGGACGCACAGGGTGTCCGCGAGATGTTCTACACGCATTCGCTGGGCAGCGTGTCCGGATCGATGAGTGGCATCGAGCCAGAGGACTTCGCGCCGATGCGGCAGCTCACCAGCGATGCGGGGCTTCAGGACGAGCCGTTCCTTGCTGCGGATCGCTCGGGGCGCGTCTCCATGAGCTGGCTCACGAGCATTCCGTCCGGCTCGTATCTGTCGGAGGGGATGATCGTCGGCTTCGGGCAGGACCTGCGGTTTCGCACCGACCCCTTGGAGGGCGGAATGCAGGTGAATACCAGCCCCGGAGGATACGCCGCGTTCCTGTACTCGCGACTGGAAGCGCACCACAGAGCGACCCCGCATCTGATCCTCGCGCTTGGCAACGAGTTTGCCCTGGAGCGGCCCGTTCCCACGCACGCGTATGCCGCGGGCGGAGGTGCACCGCGATCCATCGAAGTATGCGACGATGGTACCATTGCGGTGGCGCTTGGCTGCTCGGACAAGGTGCAGGCGAACCTGTTCATCGAGCTGACCCTGTCCACGGACTTCGGTCGAACATTCACGGAGCCGGTGCAGGTACCAGCACTTCAGAATGACCTGGGTCACTGGGAAACGGTGCGACCCTCGCTCACCGTGGATGCATGGGGAACGATTCACCTGACCCAAGAAGGTCCCTACTCCGGCCCGCTGCGGGGCAACCACGTGATCTACATGCAGGCACGCTACGAGTAGCCTGGCGATCGACGGTGGACGCGTGAGGCGTCCGCTCGCTGATCTGGCGTTGCCAGGGTGCTCGAACATCGACGACCAAGGAGCAATGGCGTCGGCTCCGCCCATGGGCGACGAGCACTGCCCCCAATCGCCATCATCATCGAGCTCGGCCCGGGCAACGCCGCGTGCGAGATCTCTGGCGGGCTCGCCAGCGCGCTCAGAACTTGATGACCTTGCGGTTCTCGACCGTGAAGCTCTTGGCGCCCTCGTCGATGTGGATGAACTTGTCGAGCGGCACGTTCTCGAACCGCTGCGTCAAGCCCGTCACCGGCCAGAACACCTCGAGGTAGGCGACCTTGCTGGCGCGGCCCATGCCCATTTCTTGCTGCAGGCTCTGGTTGCCGAAGCTCGAGCCGCAACCGACGTACGCGTACACGTCGCGCTCGCCGGTGGGCTCGACGATGTGCGCACGGATGCGGGCGCCGATCGCGCTCTTGTTGGTCTTCACGCCGGTGAGCCTGATGGTGAGCCAGTGGTTGCCATGGCCGGGGTTCTCGAACAGCGCGTCCCAGAAGCGGTCGTCCTTGACCGCGCCGCCGAGCTGCGCGAACACGTCCTGGTCGCCGTCGTTGTCGAGGTCGGCGAAGCAGATGCCGTGTCCCTTCTGCAAGTGGCCGAAGCCGCCCGACGTCGTGACGTCCTGGAACGAGCGGCCGCGGTCGTTGCGCAGCATGATGTTCGGCCACAGGCTGGTGAAGTCCGGATCGCCGGTGCCGAAGTACAGGTCGGGATAGCCGTCGTTGTCGAGGTCGCCGAAGTTGCAACCCATGGGGAAGAACGTGCGATCGAGCCGCTTCTCCACCGACACGTCGGTGAAGCTGCCGTGGCCGTCGTTCTCGTACAGCCGCGTGTGGTCGATGCCCGTGGAGCGGTTCTTGTAGTAGGCCGCCACCTGGGCGCCGCGTTCCAGCAGGTGATAGTTGGTCACCAGCAGGTCGAGCGCGCCATCATTGTTGTAGTCGAAGAACCAGCAGGCGAAGCTCGCGACCGGGTCCTCGACGCCGAGCTGCAAGGCGACGTCCGTGAAGGTGAGGTTGTGGTTGTTGTGGTAGAGGTGGTTGGCCGCGCCCAGGTTCGACACGTAGAGATCGAGGAAGCCGTCGCCGTCGTAGTCGCCGAACGCGGCGCCCTTGCACATCTTCAGGTTCGCCACGCCGGCCTGCTCGGTGATGTCCTCGAACGTGCCGTTGCCGCGGTTCCTGAACAGATGGCTCGGGAACATCGGCCCATCCGGGGTGTGCATGGTCTCGAAACCGACGAACAGATCGAGGAAGCCATCGTTGTCGATGTCGCCGAACTCCGCGACCTGGCTCGAACCCGACACCTCCACCCCGGCTTCCTCGGATACGTCGCGGAACGTCCCGTCCGGCATCTGCTTGAGCAGCGAGCACGGGATGTTGCCGAACTCCTTGAACCAGGCGCCGCGCGGGACGAACAGATCGATCAGGCCGTCGTTGTCGTAGTCCGCGTGCGTGAAGTGCAGGCCACCGAGCTGGCCAGTCAGCTGCGCGCGCTCGGTCCACTCCGCGAACGTGCCGTCGCCGTTGTTGTGGAAGTAGCGCAGGCACTGGGCGGTATCCATCGACGAGATGATCACGTCGAGGAAGCCGTCGTTGTCGAAGTCCTCCATCGCCACGTCGCCGGCGCGATTGAAGCAGTTCAGGCCGAGCTTGGGCGCGATGTCGTGAAACCGCCCGATGTCGTAATCGGATTCGAGCGCCCGGGGCGGGACTCGATACTCCGCCGGCACGCCGTCGGGATAGTCGCCGAGCTGCATGTGGGCGATGTTGAGCAGCCAGAGATTGGTGAAGTCGGTGGGGAAGTAGTCGAGGATCTTGCCGAAGATGGCTGCCGCCTGGCTGGCGCCCTGGCGCTCGACGTGCACCGCGGCCGGGCTGAGCGGGAAGATGCAGCTCTCCGCGTTGTGGTGGGCGACGCAGTTCTGGCGCTCGCCCAGGCGGAGATAGGCCACTCCCAGGCGCCGCATGAAGTAGGTGTAGCGCTCGTCGACCGGCAGCTTCTGCTCCGCCATGATGCGCAAGGCGCCCTGGAACTCGCCGATCGCCTGCTGGATCTCGCCGCCGTTGAGCAGGTCCTCGGCCAGCCGCGCCTTCAGGTACACGCGCTGCAGCGGCGGCGAGTTCGGCGGCAAGCGCTCGAGGATGCGACGCGCCTCATCGGCGTCGCCATCGCCGATGAACGGCGCGGTCGAGGCGATGATGGTCTCGTGGATCTTGCGCAGGATCTCGCCCTTGCGATCCCCACGTGTGACGTTGATCGTCGGGCTGGCGGTGGAGTGGCATGCTGGCTGATCGCTCTTGTCGTTGTCGGACGGCGTCGTCAGCAAGGCACAGGGTATCAGCGCATGCATCATGAAGAGCATGATCGAACAACCTCCCGGACCGGATCGAGTCGTTGGACGGTGCGGAGCGACCGTCAGGAGCTGGGGGGGTGGTGACGCATGGGGGGGACTGTGCGTGGCAGGAAGCATTCGGCGTTCCAATCGCCGCATCCTCGTCCGCGCGCCGTCCGCATCGGCCTGCTCACCCGCGCGGCGGCGCACCGGAGCGCGATGGGCTGGCGCGCAAGGCCGCTCGGTGGTTGAGACCAATTGCCCCAAGCGCGATCGCGGTTGGGTCATCTCGCCGCAGGCCCGATCGGCGCGTGCGCATCGCCGCGAGACGGCTGGTGCCGCGGCGCCGGCTTGCTAGGATGCCCCGCAGCCGCGCGATGTGGTGTGCGTCTTGGTCTGGATCGATCAGCCTGGCGAGGAGGCGTCATGGGTCTCATCAACTGGATCTTCGACTTCTATCAGCAGTCCCGGATCGAGAGCTTGCAGGAGGAGGCGATGCGCGCGCGCGCCGAGGCCACCGCGATTCGCAGCAGCTCGGGCAGCCTCGACATGAACCTGCTCGAGCGTGCGATCGGCGAGCTCGCGCTCGCGGTCAAGGCGGTGCAGCGCGTCGCCATCGACAAGGGGCTGTGCACGCCGGCCGAGCTCGAGCAGGTGATCCGCCAGATCGACCGCGAGGACGGCAAGGAAGACGGCCGCAGCCCGGTGCGGTAGTTTCCGCTGCCGGCGGCCGCGCGCGGCGTGGTAGAACCCGGGTTCGATCATGACCGCGACGAAGCCGACCAACGAGGTTCTCGCGCAGTGGGTGAGCGACGCGCGCGCCCGCACCCTCGCGCTGGTCGCCGACCTGAGCGACGCGCAGCTGATCGGCCCGCGGCTCGAGATCGTCAATCCGCTGCTGTGGGAAATCGGGCACGTGGCGTGGTTCCAGGAGTGGTGGGTGCTGCGCCATTCGCTCGGACAGCCGCCGATCCTCGAGGACGGCGACGCGCTGTACGACTCCGCCAGGGTCGCGCACGCGACGCGCTGGGACCTGCCGCTCCATTCGCGCGCCGACACCATCGCCTATCTGCTCGCGGTACGGGATCGCGTGCTCGCGCGGCTCGCGGGCCCCCCGCTCACCCCGCCGCTCGGCTACTTCGTGATGCTCGCTCTGTACCACGAGGACATGCACGACGAGGCCTTCACGTACACGCGCCAGACGCACGGCTATCCTGCGCCGACCCACGCAACGCTGCCGCGCGTCGCCGGCCAGGACCCTGCCGGGCGCGACATCGAGATCCCGGGCGCGATGCTCGCGCTCGGCTCGACGCCCGACCAGCCATTCGTGTTCGACAACGAGAAGTGGCAGCACCGGGTCGAGGTGGCGCCGTTTCGCATCGCGCGCGACGTGGTGACGCAGGGCGAGTTCGCCGTGTTCGTCGATGCCGGCGGCTACGCCGGTCGGCAGTGGTGGAGCGAGGCCGGCTGGCGCTGGCGCGAGCGCGCGCGCGCCGAGCATCCGCTCCATTGGCGCCGCGACGGCCGTGCCTGGGCGCGCCGCTGCTTCGACCAGTGGCTGCCGCTCGAGCCCGACCTGCCCGTGATCCACGTCAACTGGTACGAGGCCGAGGCCTACTGCCGGTTCGCCGGCCGCCGGCTGCCCACCGAGGCCGAGTGGGAGCTGGCCGCGAGCGGCGCGGCCGATGGCGGCAAGCGCAACTACCCGTGGGGGGATGCCTGGCCCGATGCGACGCGCGCGCATCTCGACGGCGCGAGCGTGCAGTGCGTTCCGGCAAGTGCGCTGCCAGCCGGCGACAGCGCGTTCGGCTGCCGGCAGATGATCGGCAATGTCTGGCAGTGGGTGCAGGACGATTTCCTGCCGTACCCCGGCTTCGCCGCCGATCCGTACCAGGAGTACTCGCGGCCCTGGTTCGGCACCCACAAGGTGCTGCGCGGCGGCTCATTCGTGACCCGTGCGCGCCTGATCCACAACCGCTGGCGCAACTTCTACACGCCGGACCGCCGCGACGTGTGGGCCGGTCTGCGGACCTGCGCGAGGGATGCATGAACATCTGAATCGTGACGCCTGCTCCCGCGCGGTCGCGCGCGGGCAACCGGGTGACCGCGCTGCGCTGGGCGCGATGTCTGCGATCGCTGGGACATCGCGTCACGGTCGCGCAGGACTACGGCGCGCAGCGCTGCGATCTCCTGATCGCCTTGCACGCGCGCAAGAGCTACCCGGCACTGCGCGCGTTCCGATCGCGCCACCCGCGCCGGCCGATCGTGCTCGCGCTCACCGGCACCGACGTGTACCGCGACATCCACCGCAACGCGCGCGCGCGCGGCGCTGGTGCTCGCTGCACGCCTGGTCGTGCTGCAGGCGAGGCGCGCGGCGCGAGCTGCGCTCGCTCACGGCCGCGGGTGCGCGTCATCCATCAGTCGGTGCCGCGCTTCGAGCGCGCGCTGGCGCGCCCGCGGCGGCAGTTTCGCGTGCGTGCTCGGCCACCTGCGCGACGTCGAAGGACCCGTTCCGCACCGCGCTCGCGTCGGCAGAGCGCCGCCGCAGTCGCGCATCGTCGTGCGGCACGCCGGCGCCGCGCTCACCGCGCGGGCGGCTGCGGGCGCGCGCGCTCATGCGGCGCAACCGGAGATACCGCTGGCTCGGCGAGCTGCCGCGCGGCCGCGCCCTGCGCTTGCTGCGCGCCTCGCACGTGCTGGTGCTGAGCTCGCTCCTGGAGGGCGGCGCCAACGTCATCTCCGAGGCGCTCGCTGCCGGCACGCCGGTGCTCGCCTCGCGCATCCCCGGATCGGTCGGCTTGCTCGGCGCCGACTATCCCGGATACTTTCCGGCCGGCGACACGCGTGCGCTCGCCGCGCTGCTCGCTCGCGCCGAGCGCGATCCGCGATTCCGCGCGCGACTGCGCGCCGCGTGCCGTCGGCGCGCGCCGCTGGTGGCGCCCGAGCGCGAGCGCGCGGCGTGGCGCGCGCTGCTGGAAGAGCTGCCGGTTCATGAAGATCGTGAGCGATGATTCCTGCCTCGGCTACGAAGCGCCGGGCCACCCGGAGAGCCCGGCGCGCGTGGCGCGCACGCTCGCGCTGCTCCGCGCGCAGACCGAGCTGCCGATCGATTGGGTCAGGCCGGGCAGCGTGAGCGAGCGCGCGATCGCACGCGTGCACCAGCAAGCGCACCTGCGTGCGCTCGAGGAGCCGCGAGGCTTCGATGCCGACACGCCCTTTCATCCTGGCATTGCCACCCTGGCGCGGCAGTCCGCGGGCGGCGCGCTGACAGCGATGGAGATTGCCTTGCAGGGTGAAGCGTCGTTCAGCTTGCTGCGGCCGCCCGGACATCACGCCTACGCGCAGCACGCGATGGGCTTCTGCTACCTGAACCAGGCCGCGATCACCGCCGCCGAGGCGCTTGCGCGAGGCCTCTCGGTCGCCGTGTTCGACTTCGACGTGCATCACGGCAACGGCACCGAGGCGGCGCTGCTCACGCGCCGCGGCAGCCTCTACGTGTCGGTGCATCAGTATCCCGGCTACCCTGGCACGGGCCGCGAGCACCGCGGCAACGCGCGCAACTACCCGATGCTGCCTGGCACGCCGCGGCGCGAGTACTGCGCCGGTCTGGCGCGCGGGCTCGACGTGATTGCCGCCGAGCGGCCGGACCTGCTGATCGTGTCCGCTGGCTTCGACGCGTTCGTGCGCGATCCACTGAGCGATGAGCGCCTGGAGATCGAGGATTACGAGTGGCTCGGCCGGGCGATCGGCGGGCTCGGCATCAAGCACTGCTCGATCCTCGAGGGCGGCTACAGCGGCGAGCTGCCGCAGCTCATCCTCGCCTATCTGCAGGGGTTGGTTGCATGAGCATGCCGCCATCCCGGCCCGGGCGCCGATGCCGGACGTACGGTGTGATGCCGACGCGTCGCCGGCCTGGCGCCATGATGCGCGGTTGATTTTCTCCTGGCCGCGAGCCACCGTATGGTGCCCCTGGAGGAACGCTGCTTGAACGCCGATGCCGACGTGCACACCAATTCCGCGCCCACCGAACGGCTGGTGCTGCTCGCCACCCCGCTCGCGAACCAGGTGCAGGTCTTTGCCCGCGACGTGGCAAGCGGGCTGGGAGCGTCGCCCAAGACGCTGCCGTGCCGTTGCCTACGATCCGAGGGATCGCAGCTGTTCGAGCAGATCTGCCGGCTGCCCGGAGTACTACCTCACCGCACCGAGAGGGAGATCCTGGCCGAACGCGCCACGACGCTCGCCGCGCTGCTCGACGGCGAGGTGACGCTGGTCGAGCTCGGCAGCGGCAGCGCCGAGAAGACGCAGATCGTGATCGAGGCGTTGCTGCGCCGCCGCCGCCATCTGCGCTACGTGCCGATCGACATCGCCCGCACGATGCTCGAGCAGAGCTCGCGCGAGCTGCTCGCGAGATATCCCGACCTCGACGTGCTGGCGATCGCGGCCGAGTACGACGAGGGGCTGCGGCTGGTGGCCGAGCGCGTGCACGAGCCAAAGCTCTATCTGTGGCTCGGCTCCAACGTCGGCAACTTCCATCGCCCGGAGGCGGCGGCGTTCCTGCGGCGCGTGCAGGCCGGCATGGCGCCGCGCGACCTCTTGCTCGTGGGCATCGATCTGCGCAAGGACCGCAGCGCTCTCGAGCGCGCCTACGACGACGCGCTGGGCGTCACCGCCCGGTTCAACAAGAACATCCTCGCGCGCATCAACCGGCAGCTGGGCGGGCACTTCGACCTCGATGCCTTCCGCCACGTGGCGACCTACGACGAGGGGCTCGGCCGGGTCGAGATGTACCTCGTGAGCGAGCGCCGCCAGCAGGTCGCGATCGACGCGCTCGGCATCACCGCGACGTTCGCGCGCGACGAGCGGGTGCACACCGAGGACACCTACAAGTACTCGCTGCCCGAGATCGACCAGCTCGCGGCCGCTGCCGAGCTCGAGCTGGCGGCGCAGTGGCTCGATCACCAGCGCCGCTTCAGCGTGAACCTGCTCGCGCGCCGATGACGCTCTACGGCCAGCTCGATCCGCAGAAGATCATGGATACGATCGCGCGCCTGCGCGCGCGCATCGTCGAGCGCTTCCCCGACGCCGACCTGGCCAAGGTCGCGGAAGAGCTGCTGCACATCGCGCAGCAGAACGCGATGCGGCTGGAGCGCATCCAGCGGCCGATCGTGACGCTGCGCGTGGCCGCCGCGCTGGCCATCCTGGTGATGCCCGCCGCGCTGCTCCTGGTGCGCTGGTCGCAGATCGATCTGCAGGTGCACGCCATCTCCGACTTCGTGCAGATGGTGGATGCCGGCATCAGCACGCTGGCCTTCGCCCTGGCGATCGTGGTGTTCGTGGTCACGCTCGAGATCCGCGTCAAGCGCCAGCGTGCGCTGCGTGCGCTGCACGAGCTGCGCGCGCTCGCGCACATCGTCGACATGCACCAGCTCACCAAGGATCCGGAGAGCTTCGCGGTCGACCTGCCGCGCACGCTGTCGTCGCCCGAGCGACGCCTCGGCCACATCGCCCTCGGGCGCTACCTCGACTACTGCAGCGAGATGCTGTCGCTGACCAGCAAGATCGCCGCGCTGTACGCGCAGCGGCTCACCGATCCGGTGGTGCTGAGCGCGGTCGACCAGATCGAGGATCTGGCGAATCGCATGTCGAGCAAGATCTGGCAGAAGATCACGATCCTGGAAGGCATCATCGCGCGCCAGGGCTGAGGTCAGTCGAACTCGAACCTGGGCGGCGGTTGCTCCACGCCGACGCGGCCGCAGCTGATGTCGGCCCTGAAGTACTCCCCGCCGCGCACCGGCGTGCCTCCGCGAGGCGGCGCAGCATCGCCAGCTGGCCGACGTGCGTGAGCGTCGGCGATCGGTCCCTGGAACAGCTGCTCGGGCGTTGCCACGAGCGCCACATCGGCCGCGAGCTGGCGGTCCCAGTCCTCGAGGCTCGCGAACAGGCGCTCGCCGATCTCGGCGTCCTCGGCCACTGGCGCGCTCGGTGGAAAGTGCCAGCATGTGGCATGGCCACGGGACAGGGCGATCGCCCACTCGATCAGGTCGGCGAGGTGGGCGACGATCAGGAGCGGCGTGCGCGTGCCCGGGCCGATCGTGAAGGCGGCGAACTGGGCGGCGCGTTGCGTGCGACCTTGGCTGCGCGATGGCGCGAGCGTTGCCAGCGTGTGACGCAGCTGCAGGCGCTTGCCGAGGTCGAGGTCGTCGAAGTGGCCTCGCGGCGAGCCCGGGCTTCCTGCTTGGCTCGGTCTCCGGCACCAGCGTCCGCATCTCGAAGATCGAGATCACCGGCAGGAAGCGGATGAACAGGAACAGCAGAGCGAAGAACAGGCCGATGGTGCCGATGTAGGTGGCCCAGTCCCAGAACGTGGGCGAGTACATGCCCCACGACGACGGCAGGAAGTCGCGATGCAAGCTGGTCACCACGATCACGTAGCGCTCGAGCCACATGCCGACGTTCACCACCAGCGCCATGACGAACAACAGCTTCGCGTTCGAGCGCGCCTTGCGGAACCACAGGATCTGCGGCGCGACCACGTTGCACAGGATCAGCGCCCAGTACGCTTTGTGATACGGGCCCTGCATGCGGTTCTGGATCATCGCCTGCTCGTACTGGAAGGTTGCCGTGCCCATGCCATGAACGTTCTCCATGGCGTAGCCGTAGGCGACGATCAGGCCGGTGGCGAGGATGATCTTCGCCATGTTCTGCAGATGGCGCATGGTGATGAAGTCTTGCAGCTTGTAGATCGCACGGATCGGGATGGCGAGCGTCATCACCTCGGCGAAGCAGCCGGAGTAGATCGCGCCGGCGACGAAGTACGGCGGAAGATGGTCGCGTGCCAGCCGGGGATCACCGACACCGCGAAGTCGAAGCTCACCACCGTGTGCACCGAGACCACGAGCGGCGTGGCGAGGCCGGCGAGCAGCAGGTACGCGGTCTCGTAGCGGTCCCAGGCGCGCCGCACCGCGCCAGCCCATGGCGAGATCCCATGCCACCTTGCCGGCTGCGGCTGCGGCGCGGTCGCGCAGCGTGGCGAGGTCGGGATCAGGCCGACGTACCAGAACAGTGCGGACACCGTCGCGTAGGTGCTCACCGCGAACACGTCCCACACGAGCGGGCTGCGGAACTGCGGCCACAGCGACATCGTGTTGGGATAGGGCAAGAGCCAGTATGCGAGCCACGGGCGGCCGACGAATAAGCGGGAAGATGCCCGCGCACGCCACCGCGAACAGCGCCATCGCCTCGGCGAACCGATCGACGTGCGCCACTCCTGCTTCAAGAGCAGCAGGATCGCCGAGATCAAGGTGCCGGCGTGGCCGATGCCGATCCACCAGACGAAGTTGATGATCGCGAAATTCCCAGCCGACGGGCACGTTGGATGCCTCCCAGATGCCGACGCCCTTCACCACCAGGTAAGTGAGCGCGAACAAGAGCAGCATCACCACGCCGAACGCGAGCGCGAAGCCGAGCAGCCAGCCGAGCGCGGTCTTGCGCGTCAGCACGAGCGCGCTGATCTTGTCGGTCACCGTGGACGCCAGCGTGTGGCCGGGGCCGATCACCGGCGGCCGTGCGAGCGGGTGCAGTTTCCGGCATCCGCGCTCGAGCTTCGGGTTCGGGTTGAGCCGCTTGCTCGCGGTGCGCGGTCGCGTGTTCAGCTCCTCCAGCAGCGCGTAGTGATGGGCGATCAGCAGCAGCCTGGCGATGCGGCTGTGCGGGTCGTTGATGAAGACGATGGCCTGCGTCGGGCACGCCGCCCTCGCACGCGGTGCGGATGCTCGCCGTCGCGGATCGGGCGTCCTCCTTCTCGCCTGGATGCGCGCCGAGATGCGCTGCACGCAGTACGTGCACTTCTCCATCACGCCGCGCGTGCGCACCGTCACGTCCGATTGCGCATCAGCTTCAAGCTCTCGGTCTTGTCGCCGTCGGAATAGGCGAGGAAGTTGAAGCGCCGCACCTTGCATGGGCAGTTGTTCGAGCAGTAGCGCGTGCCGACGCAGCGGTTGTAGACCATCTCGTTCAGGCCCTCGTCGCTGTGCACGGCGCCGACCGGACACACCCCGCCTCGCAGGGCGCGCTCGTGTTGGGCGCAGGGAACTGGCTGGTGCATGTCGAGAGCGTCGTGCCCGCGCCCTTCTCGTAGTGGTCGACGCGCATCCAGTGCATCGCGCGGCCGGCGACCACCTGATCCTTGCCGACCACCGGGATGTTGTTCTCCGCCTGGCACGCGAATGTGCACACGCTGCAGCCGATGCACGCGTTCAGGTCGATCACCAGGCCCCAGGCGTCCTCGGATAGGGCGCGGTGGGAACAGCGACAGGCTGTCTGCGTGCTCGCCGTGCGCTTGCCCGTGCTCGGCACCGCGCCCGATGCCCTCGATGCGGGCGATGTCGCGCTCCTCCATGCGGTGTGGATGCTCGTGTCGAGGCGAGCACCGCGCGCTGGCCGGTCTTTCGCAGCTCGAGGTCGACCGCGAGCCACGGCCCTGCGCGGATTGTGCAGCCGATAGGCGTCGAAGCCGACGCCGGTGCCGGTGCGGCCGGCGCGCGCGTGCGGGCCGTGGCCCACGTGCACCTGGATCGATTCCTCGGCGTGCGCCGGCACCACTTCCACACTGGCGCCTGCACGCTCGGTGTGGCGCCGCTCACCGCGAGCTCGACCACGTCGCCGTCCTTGCACGCCGAGCCGGCGCGCGGTCTGTGGTCCGAGCTGCGCGGCGTTGTCCCAGGTCAGCCTGGTGAACGGCTTGCAGCTCCTGCAGCCAGCCGCTGTTGGGCGAAGTCGACCATCCCAGATGGTCGGGTCTCGCGCAGCACCAGCTCGAGGCCGCCCGCAGGTGCCTTCTCCCAGCTCGAGCGCCTGCTCGCAGGCGGTGCGCGGCGGCAAGTTCAGCGCTGGCGACGAACCGTCGTGCAGCGCCTGCCGCCACTTGCTTGAAGCCGCTCGTGCCGAGCGTGGCCTGCCAGTGCGCGCGCACGATGTCGTGGCTGGTGGCGATGCTCCTCGCCCAGCATCGCCGCCAATTGTTCTCGTGGCCCGTCTTGCTGTCGTAGAGCGCGATCAACGGCTGCGCCGTGGACCAGGTGCTATTGCCGTGCGCGCGCGTACCGCTCCAGCTCGAGGAAGTGCGACTCGGGATGTGCCAGTGGCACAGGTTCGAGGTCTCGTCGTCGGCGAGGCCGACGCGGATGTGCAGCGGCACCCGGTCGAGCGCCGCGCCGAAGCCGAGGTCGGCGGGGCGCTGAACACCGGGTTGCTGGACAGGATCACGAGCGCCTCCACCGTGCCGGCGCGCGCCTCGCTCGCGAGCCGCGCGAGATCGGCGGTTCGATCGCTCGGCACGAGCTCGATCGGCGCCGTAGAAGCCGCTGGCCCCGGCGGGCGTTGTCGAGCGCTGCATTGATCGCGTGCGCGAGCGCGCGCCGACGGAGCCATCGCCCTCGCCGGTGACCACCACGCTGCTCCGCGATGCGCGCGCAGGTCCTCGGCGATCGCTGTTCCAGGCCGCGTGCCGGTCGGCGACGGCGGCGCGGTCACCGACGCCGAGCGCGCGTGCGAGCGCTCGGCCTACGCCCTCGATCTCGCTCGCCAGCGCAGCGCGAGGCGGTGATCGGCGCTGGCGCCGGTGATCGACGGCGCGCGCTCTCGAGCACGTACAGCCGGTCGGGTTGCTCCGAGCGTCGCCGGGCGGCGAACGCACGCGCCGCCTGCACGCGCGCTGGCCCCGACCACAGGCAGTCCGCGCCGAGCGCCACCACCACGTCGGCGCGCGCGAAGTCATGATGCGCGGTGAGGTCCTCGCCGAAGTGACGGCGCCGGCGCGCGCCGCATCGCGATTTGTTCGGATCCCACTGCAGCCAGCGTGCCGAAGGGGAACGCCTCGAGCAGCCGGATGCGCTGCGCGTTCAGCGTCGGCGACGTGATCGTCTCGCTCAGCACGCGCAGCCCGGCGCCCTGTCGCGCGCGCTGCACCGCCATCGCCTGCGACAGCTCCTCCAGGAACGCTGGCCACGTGGCGATGCGGCCGCGCTTGTGGATCGCTTGCGATCGATCCGGTCGTACATCGTCAGCAGCGACGCTTGCGCGAACACGTCGGTCGCGCCCAGGCTGAAGGATGCCTGCCCTTGGTCTTGGTGGGCGGCCCATGCGGCTCTCGATCAGGAGCCCGAGCGCGGCCTGGCCGAGCGGCATCGCCGTGGCGAAGTAGATGGCCTGCTCCGGGACGATCGCCTGGGCGAGCGAGCATAGGGGAGGATCAGCTCGGTGGGCTGTTAGCGCGTGCATGTGCCGAGCCCGCCCAGCGCGAGCGATGCCCCCATCAGCTTGAGGAAGTCGCGACGCAGGACGCCATCGAGCCAGCGGTGCTGCTGCGACGGGTAGTGCTCGCGCACGTAGTCGCGAACAGCTTCGCTGCCGGCGACCTCGTCGAGCGCCTCCCAGTAGGGCCGGCCGTGGAGCGCGCCGAGCCGGCGGCGGACTGCGCCGAGGTCGAGCTCCTGGCCGCCGTTCATCGGCGGCACACCGAGCAATTGGTGAGGCTGATCGCGTAGTCGGCGACCAGCCGCGCACCGAGCGTCGCCTGCGGCCGAGCCTGGGCCACGCCGCCCTCGAACACGTGCTCGCGCGGGCGCACGAACTGCTCCGGGTGGCGATGGCACTCGAGACACCACTCCATGTTGAGCGTGGCCTCGCGCCACATGAGCGGCATCTGGTCGACGCGGCCATGACAGCTCGCGCAGCCGATGCCCTGCTTCACGTGGATGCTGTGGTTGAAGTACGCGAAGTCCGGTAGATCATGCACGCGCGTCCACTCGATCGAGCGATCGGTCAGGTAGCTCGTGCGCACCCGCTCCAGCATCTCGCTGTTCAACCAGATCTGCGAAGGGCACGTCATGCAGGTCTTCGACGCCGGCATGCCGGCGAACGCTGCTTGCTCCACCGACGTGTGGCAGTAGCGGCAGTCGAGTCCAAGCCCGCTCACGTGATGCTTGTGGCTGAACGGCACCGGCTGCGGGCGCACCACGCCGGCCTGCGTCACGTACGACGAACGGCTGACCGCTCCGGCCAGCCAGAGCGCCCCCACCAGGATGAAGATCGCGCCGAAGATGCTCGCCTTCGAGATCGTGTTGAAGCTGGGATGGAAGATCTGCGCCATGCCGCGTGTCGCGAAGAGACCGCCTCTGCCTAGCGCGCTATGCAACCGAAACAAGAGCGGAAAGCAAGAGGGTTTTGAGCTAACCTCCACGCGCCGGTCTCCGCTCCGCGAGCGTCGAGGAGGTTCCATGTCGGATGTACCTGCGCGCGGCGCGCCGATCGCGAGCACGCCGCGGCCGCCTTACTATGCCGTGATCTTCACCTCGATCCGCAACTCCGGCGGCCCCGAGTACGAGGCGATGGCCGCGCGCATGGCGGCGCTCGCCGCGTCGCAGCCGGGCTACCTCGGGCTGGAGAGCGTGCGCCAGCAAGATGGCCTGGGCATCTCGGTGTCGTACTGGCAGAGCGAGGCCGCGATCGAGGCGTGGCGCGCGAACGCCGAGCACCAGCTCGCGCAGGAGGCCGGCAAGCGCACGTGGTATCGCGACTACGTGCTCCGCGTCGCGCCCGTGCTGCGCGAGCTGCACCGGGGAGAACCCGACGAGCACTGAACCGCGCGCCTCACCAGGCCCATACCCGCACCGTGCGCTCGTGCGTGCCCTCGATCGCCGGATCGACGGCGAGCGTCGCCTGCGCCACCAGCGCGAGCCGCTCGCGCGGGAAGAACGTGCGTCCGCCGTCGGCGAGCACGATCGACGTGCCGCGCGCGCGGGCAGCCTGCAGCAGCACGTGCAAGCGGTGTGCGGTGGTCGCCTCGTAGAAGAAGTCCGCGATCAGGATCAGATCGCTCGCGGGCAACCGATCGAGGTGGGTGAGGTCGCGATCGTCGAGGTCGAGCACCACCCCGTTCGCAAGAGCATTGGCGCGCGCGACGCTGCGTGCCGCCGGGTCGAGGTCGTTCGCGCGCACCGAGCGCGCGCCGGCGAGCTTGGCCGCGATCGCCGCCGCCGCGCCGCCGCAACCGATCTCGAGCACGCTCGCGCCGCGCACGTCGATCGCGCCGCTCCGCAGGCAGTGTGACAGCGCGCGCGCCGCCGGCCACACCACGCCCCAGAACGGCGGCTCGCAGCGCCGACCGGCCTCGTGTTCCACGCTACCCACAGTGCGAACAGGTCGGTCGCCTGGTGTGCGCGCGCCGTGCCCGACCCGGCCCACGTCTGCAGCGGCGCATGGGCCGCGAGCAGCGCCGGCGAAGGCGGGCGCACGTCGCTGTTCGCACGAGCTCGCGTCGCCAGACCCAACGCGCTGCAACCGCCGGCAACCTGCCGCGCGCCGTCACCGGCGATCATTGCCATGACGCCGGCGCGCACGTGACGCGGCGCCTCCGCGCTGCATGAAATCGAGGATGTCGAGCTCGTGACTGGCGAGCAACATCTCGAGCGTCTGGCTGGCGTACAGCACGTGATCGCGGCCTTGCTCGCGGAGCGCGCGCAGCAGTTCCTGGTGAGCGGTCTGCAACATGCCTTCCGCCACGGCGGCTCGCAGGTACGTGACGAGCAAGCCAGCCTGCAAGATCCAGCGCGTGCCGTTCGGTCTGCTGCGGAAGAGCTGATCGAGCCGCAGGGGGCCTGCTTGGTCGGTGAGCGCGGCGAGCGAGGATGTCGCGATCTCCTCGTCGAAGAAGCCACCCTCGGCGCACGCCACGCCCTCGAGGAACCATCGCGGGATCGTCTTGCCGCGGAGCCGCTGCCGCATTGCCAGCTCGGCCGCGGCCTGCATCGTCAGATGCCTGGCGTACTGGTCGCTCAGCACCCACTGCACGACCGCGTGGTAGCGCTCGGCGAGGGGGTCGAGGGCGCTGAAGCACGGGTAGCTCGCCGCCTTGGCCGCATCCAGATCGTCGTCCAGGAGCGCGGCGAGCTCCTGGTAACGCGGCGCGTTCAGCAGCAGCAGGACCTTGTGCTTCTCCTCCTGCGCGAGCGCCCTCTGCGGCACGCCCATGCCCAGGTGCTCGAGCGTCGTCTCGTAGGCATGGTCGGCGGCGGCGAGGATCTTGCTCGCCACTTTTTGCTCGAGCGTGGTCTGCAGGATGAGGTACTTGCCCTCGAGCGGCAGCCCGTTCGCCCCGTCCGCGAGCAGCGCTCGCCACAGGTTGCCGGGCTGCGCGTGAGCACCGCGCTCTTCCGGCGGTGGCGATTCGGCTCGGATCGATCGCGCGCGCGGCGCGCTCTCGGTGTCGGGTTCGCTCGCCGGCTCGGGTTGCGGCGGCGGCACCGGGCGCACCTCGCTCCGCGCTGGCTGGCTGCCGCCGCCGGTGCTCGGCGGCGCGGAGCGTGCGACGCGGACCGCGGCGGCCGGGGGCTCGCGCGGCGGCGGCCGGTGCAACACGAATGGCGCGACACCCACGGCGATGGCGATCAGGATGACCGCGACCGAGAGGACCTTGGCCTTGTTGCTGTTCACAATCGCTCCTCGACGGAGAGAGTGTCGCGCGATCGCCGCCAAGGAGCAAGCGTCCGGCAGGATCCGGTTGCCATGCTCGTGCCGCGCCGTGAGGCTGCGGCGATGACGAGCGTCAGGTCATCACGCTGGCGCGTGCCTGCCACTGTCCATGATTCGCTCGCAGACCCTCGTGCAGATGGATCAACGTCCAGAACACTTCAGCTCCGCTGAGAGTGGGATGTGCCGCCCAGGGGTGCTCATCGAAAAAGGATCGTTTCGTCGCTGCTATGGATCACTGGCCCGAGCGGGCCATTGCGGGCATACGTGCGAAACGCAGCCGTGATCCCGCTGAGCCCCGGTGGAACCTGGCCCGAGATCAGCCACGTCTCGGTTGCATCGAAGGTGCCCTTCACGAGTGGCATGAAAACCGGGCTGCCATTGACGGCAACCACCACCAGAAGCAAGTCGGTGCCAGCGGGCTGCTCCCGTGCCGTCAACGTGACGACCTGGCCCGCATTTGCTGAGCGTGGCTCGGCATCGAGAAACAGCGGGCTCCCGGCGAGGACGAGCGCAGCGCCGGAATCGCTGCCATAGGGATCGTGGTTCGGCACGCCGATCATGACGTCAGCGAGACCGTCTCGGTTGATGTCCCCGGCGCCACTCACGGAATAGCCATACTGATCATAGACCGTGAGGTCTCCCTCGAACCGGTACAGGCGCTGACTCGTCCTTCCCGAGAACAGCGCGGCGTACCCGGTGACAGAGGGTGGCGTTGTGTGGAACATCCCGACGATCAAATCCGGAAGTCCATCGCCATTCGCATCGCCTGTGCCGCTAGCCGACCAGCCAAAGTGATCGTTCGCTTGCTCGCCAAACCGCCTGGATAAGGCACTGCCATCCCGACCAGAAAACAGCGTTGCCGACCCAGCTTCGACACCAGTGCTCCCGTCGTCAACTGCGCCGGCGAGAATATCCGGCACGCCATCCCCGTTCGCATCGCCAACACCAGCCACAGAGAAACCCAGCAAGTCGCCGGTGAGCCCATTCGTGAGGTTCAACAGCACCGCACGGCCCTTGCCAGAATACGCCAGAACACGACCGCTGGAAGACAAGGAGTCAAACGCGGGCGCACCCACTACGCAGTCGGCGAAGCCATCAGCATTCAAGTCTCCCGCCGCGGCGGCGGACCAACCCAGAGTGTCGCCGGCATTGCTGCCTGCGATCCCATCCATGACCGCTCCGTTGGCCCCCGAGAAGAACCACACCTTACCGGCCGATGGCTGGAAGGAGTCGTCACGCGGCGCGCCCACCACAAGATCCGCGAACCCGTCACCGTTGAGATCTCCAGGACCTGCAATGCCCCGCCCGAACTCGGAGATGTCCCCCGGTGTGCCGCTGAACGCATAGAGGAGAGACCCATTCTTCCCAGAGAACACTTTGGCGCTGCCAGTGTCGAACCCTACCAGATCGTCCCAGGGAGAGCCGACGATCATGTCTGGTACGCCGTCGCCGTTCACGTCGCCAGCACCCGCGACGGAGTAGCCGAGCGCGTCTCCGTCACCCCAGGGATCGAAGTTATCGCCGAAGAACGTGAACAAGACATGCCCATCTCGACCGGAGTAGACGCGGGCGTAGCCGCCATCACCGACCAACCCACCCTGCCAGGCGCCGACGATGAGATCGCCGATGCCATCAGCGTCGATGTCGCCCAGTCCACTGACGGAGGATCCCAGCTGGTCACCCGCACGATCGCCTTCAAAGGCGAGGAGGCTTCCCTGGCCTCTCACTGCAGGTAGGAAGGCAGCGCACTCCAGCATCGCCATCGTGACAAGGATCGGTCTGGTCATCGGACCACCTCGATCTCGGCGCCTTGGCACCAGCACGTCAATGATACATCACAACCCGCACCTCGCCCGCTTCTGGAATCGTCTGGTACGTCGCCATCGCGTTGCCGATCGCGAAGTCGATCCTGGCATTCGTGTCCAGCCTGCCACTCGCGAGCGCGTGGCCCCACCGGTACGGGAGGAACGAGGCAGGGAGCTCCTCGTCCGATGGATCATCGATGGTGGTCGTGTTCGCGGGAGCCGTGAACTTCTTCAGCACGCAGCGGCCCTCGCCGCGATATCCGGCGGCGCCGGTTGATCGTAATCGAACCACGGCGATCCAACCAGCAGCTCATCGATGCCATCACCGTCTCGATCACCCCAGACCAGGTCGTAGCCGAACAGGTCGTCCGCGGTCAAGCTCGGTGGATTCGCCACGAACGATGCCGCCGAGGCTGGGAAGGAGGTACCAGGAAAGATGAAGACCTGTCCCACGCAGGGGCTGGTGCCAGGATCTCCTGGCGCCGACACCGAAGGTCGAGCAGGCTGTCGCCATCGTAGCGCCCCACCGCTGATCACATCGGGCCGAGTGATGGCTGCCGGCGGTGGTGACAGCTGCAAGCACTGCTTTCTCCATCTCGGGTACGAACGAAGCCATGTCGTTCTCCTCGCATGCGACGTGATCGACTCAAGACTGACCGCTCACGTGTGGATGCAAAGCGAGCTCCGTCCCCGGAGCAGCTGAGGCGCAGGGGTTGATGCTCATCCATGCGGCAAAGCACGCGTCGGCGACGAATGACCGCGCATGATGTGATGGCGGGTGCATGCAAGTTCTGCAGCTGTCACCGCGAAGGCTGGTTCCCGCGTGCGAGAATGGACCACCCAACGACAAGCGCTACTCGGCGATTCCTTGCGCAGTGAGCGCCAAGTCATGTGCTGGTCTAACGCCGATGGTGGTCTCGGCGCTCAAGATGCTGTCAGCTTTGTAGTACCTCTTGATCGGAGTTGCCGCGCACGCGATTCAGGGCGATGTATTTCAATCGGAGTGGCACCTTCCGATGATCGATGCGTGAGGGTGGGGCGACCACGCCGTAGACCATCGATCGTCGGTCAATCATTCGTCTCCAACACCCTTCGAGGGGTTCATGATCAACGCTCTCGTCACGCTGGCGATGGCCACGATCCTGTCGCCCGCGCCGACCGACGATGACGACCTCGTGCGCGCCGAGGGGCTGGTTCGTCGACGACTATCGGGCTGCGCTGACGGCAGCGCGAGCAAGACCGGCACTGCGGCAACTGCCGGGTGATGGAGGCGCTCCGTGTTTCCGCTGCCGGAGGTGCAAGCCCGGTTCCACGGATGGTGCGTGCGCGCCTGTACGTGGATCGCAAGGAAGCGCGCCGTAATTCCGCCGCATGGAAGTCGAGCGTTACGCGCACCACCAGCCGTACTATGTGATGCTCGATCCACGCGACGAGACCGTACTGGTGCAGCGCGCCGGCCACATCCTGAGCGGCTTCGCCGACGTGCTGCGCGCGGGGCTGGAGGAGTTCGAGTCCATGGAGCGATCGTGCGAATCGTGAGGCTGATCGGCACCGGTGCCCTGCTGCTCGTCGCGTGGCTGTCGCGGCATGCCGGTGATCGCTGGTTCTATCGCCCGGATGCAGTTGATCACGGCACGCCCGAGAGCTATGGCCTCGACGTGGTCGAGGTTCGTTTCGGCACCGAACGGGCCCATGCTGCACAGCTGGCTGGCGCGTGCCGAGGGCGAGCGCCTCGGGCACGGTCGTCTACGCGCATGGCAATCATGCCAACCTCGCACCATGCGCGGTTCGTCGCCTGGCTGCCGCGGCGCGGCTACGATCTGCTGCTGTTCGACTACCGGGGTTTCGGCAAGAGCGCCGGCACCGTCTCGCGCGCAGGCACCGTCGCCGACACGATCGCGGCCATCGACTTCGCGCTGGCGCGCGATGGCGAGCGGACGTTCGTGTTCGGGCACAGCCTCGGCGGCGCGCTCGCCATCGTTGCCGCCGCGTCCCGTCCGGCGGTGCGCGCCGTCGTCGTCGAGTCGACCTTCCCGAGCTACCGCGCGGCGGCACGCAGGACCGTGCCTTGGCTCGGTGCGCTCGCGACGTGGCTGGTCTCGCCGGGTTTCGACCCAGCCGACGTGATCGACCAGATCTCGCCGCGCCCGCTGCTCATCATCCATGGTGCGAGCGACCACATCACGCCGGTCGAGCTCGGCAAGAAGCTGTTCGCCGCCGCGTGCGAGCCCAAGCGACTGTGGATCGTGGAGGGCGCCGCCCACGAGAGTGCGTGGGTGCGCGAACGCCGCGCGTTCGAGACCGAGATCCTGAGCTTCTTCGCCGCCGCCCCGGCCAGTGCCGCGCGGTGATCGCCAGCAGCCACCGCGAGCGCGGCGGGCGATGCAGCGCTGCCCCGCTTGCCGGTATGGGTTCTGCATTGCACCGTGGTCGTGCAGCTGCCTTTCTGGCGTTGCGATCCTTCACCCAGCGGATGACGGCCGCCCATGATCCAGGCTTCCTTGCAGCACACCAGCGAGGCGCTGGTCACGTGCGGCACCGAGATCGAGCTCGCGTTCCTCGGCGCGCCGGCGGCGCGACTGGACCCGGGCCTGCTCGCCGAGGAGCTGCTGCGGTCGTTGCTCGAGTCCGAGCCGCACGTGGACTACCACGGTCGCGATGGTGCGTTCTTCCCGCAGGGGCTCGTGTACCGCGAGATGGAGCAGCTGATCGAGGTCGCGACCTACCCGGCGGCGCACCTCGAGGACCTGCTGCTGCAGGAGGACGCGAGCCTGGCGCTGCTGGCCCGCCACGCGCGCGCTCTCAACCGAGCGCAGCCGGGATTGATGCTGGCCTGCCTGCCGGACGATCTGTCCGGCTACCCGCCAGGGCTGGTGCGGCCGAGCGAGCTCGATGCCGTGAGCGCGACCGTGGGGACGCACCTCAATTTCCGCGCGCCGGTGTTCCGCGAGCCGCAGGCGCGACGGGCGATGGTGCAGCTGGTGGCGCTCTTGCCGGCGATCGTCGGCCCCGGTGGGTTCGTCCGCGTGCCGCGGTCGCGGTCACGGCTGCAGTTCCGCACCGACCCGCGCGGCGCGCACGTCCGCTCGGTGAAGGACGCGTCGTTCCACTGCGGTGAGGGACGGCCGATCCTGAAGCTCACCGGCGACGTCGCACGCCTGCAGATCCTCGCGCTCGGCTACACGCCATCGCGAGTCGATCGGCTCATCAAGTATGGTCTCCTGTGGCTGCTCGCGCTCGCCCTCGCCCGCGGCGATCGATTTCCGGATCTCGAGCTCGAGCGTCCGGTCGACGCGCTGCGCACGGCCGCGCCTGCGCTCGCCGTTCGCCATCGCGGACGGCGCTGCATCACGCCGCGGCGCCTGCTCTTGCGATGGCTGATCGACGAGCTGCTGGAGCCGGCGTCGCGCACCGCCGAGGGGCGAGCGCTGCCAGGTGCGCTCGCCATCGACTGGTCGATCCGCGCTCTCGACGCGATCGGACGATCGCCGCCCGAGCAGGTGGCGTGCGTGCTGCCGCTCGAGTGGGCGATTCGCCAGCACGTGTGCCATGCGGCGCTGGGTGGTCGGTTGTGGTGCCCGGGCGAGCGCCAGGGGAAGTCGGGCCGCGGCCAGGTCGAGCGCGAGCAGCGCGCGGCGCTCCTGTGCGTGCTCGCCGCCGACATCATCGACGCCGCCGTGCGCCGCACCATGGTCGAGCAGGTGACGCCGCGCAGCTGGAGCTACGCCGATGCCTATCCCGTGCTGGACGAGGTCGCGCACAGCCTCGCGCAGCGCCGGCCGCCGCGCGGTGCGCTCGACCCCGCGCCATTCTTGTTCGAGGCGATGCCGAGTGCGGGCGCCGAGCTCGCCGCCAACTGGCACGGCCTGGTGCGCGACCATGGCGAGCAGTGTCGGACGATGTCGTTCGCCGAGGCGCGCGCGCTCATCGACGTGGCGGGCTATCGCCGCGTGGTGGAAGCGTTGCAGTGAGCGGTGCCGCTCGCCGGGCTCAGGTCAGCAGCTCGTCGTGCATCGACGACACGATGAACAGCAGGCAGCCGTTCTCGGTCGACTGCACCGGATGCTCGCTGCCGCCGCGCGCGCACTGGTAGTCGCCGGTGTGCATGACCGTGTCGCCCACGCGCAGGTCGCCGGAGATCACGTAGCACTCCTCGGCGCTGCCATGGCGATGCGACGGATAGGCAGCGCCCGGAGCCATGCGCACCAGCATGGTCACGCGATCGTGGCTCGGGTCGACGAACAAACGCCGGATGTCGATGCCATCGAAGCCGGTTCGCTCCCACTGGCTCTCCTGGCCGAGCGCGAAGAACAGATCGCCTTGCGGGCGATCCGCATCCCAGTGCTGCCACGGTCGCTGCTCGGTCGTGCTGGCTCTTTCCCCGGGCCGGCGGTCGCGCTCCTGGCGGAACCGGCTCAGGACCTTCGCCCGCAGCGACGGTGGCGGTGCAACCGCGGGAGCGAGCAGCGTCAAGGCGGCGGCCGCATCCTTGAGCGACTGGACTTCCTGGCGGCACAGGACGCACACTTGCAGGTGCGCTTCGTAGTGCTCGAGCTCGTCGTCCGGCAAGGACGTCAGCGCGTAGAGCGAGGCCATCTCGAGAGCCGCTTCGTCGAGCATGTCGTGCGCGTTCATGCGAGGCCTTCCTTGGCCGGCGTGAGTGCCAGGCGGATCGCGAGCAGCCCTGCGCGGATGCGCGTCTTCACCGTGCCGAGCGGCGCGTCGAGCAGCCGCGCGACCTCGGTGTGCGTCAGTCCATCGAAGAACGCCGCCTCGATCGCCACCCGCTGCTCGCGCGGCAAGCTCGAGACGACGCCGCGGATGCGCCGTGCGCGCTCGGTCTCGATGCTGAGCTGATCCGGTCCCGCGGCTGGATCGGACAGGTCGAGCGCTTCCTCGATGTTCTCGCGCAGCTGTTCGTGGCGCGCGCGCGCGCGGCGCGAGTCGATCGCGCGCGAGCGAGCGAGCGTCAACAGCCAGGTTGCCACGGTGCCCTTGACCGAATCGTAGCGCTCTGCCTGGCGCCACACCTGCGAGTACACCTCGAGCACGACCTCCTCCGCGGCCGAGCGGTCGCGCAGGATCTTGAGCGCGAGCCCGTGGACGCGCGCGCTGGTCTGGTCGTACAGCGACGCCAGGGCCGACTCGTCGCCCGCGGCAATGGCAGCGACCAGTCGCATCAGCGGGTCCGCTTGACCAGCGGTCGGACCCTTGGGTTCGGTGCGCACGCAGAGCTCCATGCGGTGGAGTACGGACCACGCGCCCGGTCCGGATTGCCGCCAAGAAAAACTCGCGGGCAGCGAATCCGAGCCGGCGATCCTCGGCGTAGCCATTCTACCGAGCGTGGCGCGGCGCTGAAAAGGGCGAGCGTCACGAGCTTCCCCCCAAACGACAAGGAGTCCGATCATGATGCAATGCTCTCGTCGCGGCGTCCAAGCGCTGATCACGGTGCTGTTGCTCGGCGGGCTAGGCGCGCCCGCGAGCGTGGCCTCGAGCCACCGCGAGGCCCCCGGCACGTCGAAGGACCCGCAAGCCGACAACACCGACCTGTATGCGTTCGTCAGCCCGGAGAACCCGAGCCGCGTGGTGTTCGTGGCCAACTTCGTGCCGCTGCAGATCCCGTACGGCGGGCCGAACTTCTTCGGCTTCGGCGACACGGTCGTCTACAAGATCAAGATTGACAACAACGGCGACACGCTGGCCGACATCGTCTACACGTTCGACTTCGCCACCGAGGTGCGCAACCCTGGCACGTTCCTCTACAACACCGGGCCGATCACGAGCCTGCAGGACGAGAACTGGAACATCCGCCAGTTCTACCGCGTGACGCGCACCGACAAGAACGGCACCACCACGCTCGGCAAGCGGCTGATCTCGCCGCCGTGCAACGTGGGCCCGCAGTCCACCCCCGACTACGAGTCGCTCGCGCAGCAAGCGATCCAAACGCTCGCGGATGGCTCGCGCGTGTTCTGCGGCCAGCGCGAGGAGGCATTCTTCGCCGACCTCGCCGGCATCTTCGACCTGCTGACGATCCGCGTGCCGCCGGGCGATCAGGGCGGCGGCGTGGACGGGCTCGCCGAGCTCAGCATCCACTCGATCTGCCTCGAGGTACCCATCGATCTGCTCGAGGGCGAGAACGGCGACCACATCATCGGTGTCTGGTCGACTGCGAGCCGGCCGAAGAATCTCCAGTACCGCGCGGATGGCGATCACCAGACCTCGGGCAAGCTGATCCAGGTGTCGCGCCTCGGCATGCCGCTCGTCAACGAGGCGGTGATCCCGGTCGGCTTCAAGGATCGCTTCAACGGCTCGAGCCCGCGCAACGACCTTCAGTTCCTCGACTTCGTGCTCGATCCCGAGCTCGGCAAGCTGTTGACCGCGCTGTACGGCATCTCGGTGCCGCCGGCGCCGCGCAACGATCTGGTCGCGGTGTTCCTGACCGGCGTCGAGGGGCTGAACCAGCCGGTGAACGTGGTGCCCGGCGAGATGCTGCGCCTCAACATGTCGATCCCGCCGGCGGCGAACCCCAATCGGCTGGGTGTGCTCGCGGGCGACCTGGCCGGCTTCCCGAACGGCCGCCGGCTGCTCGACGACGTGGTGGACATCGAGCTGCGCGCGGTGGCCGGCGTGCTCGTGAATGGCTTCGACATCGCCCCCAACAACCGTCTCGGCGACGGCGTCGATGCCAATGACGTGCCGTTCCTGACCACGTTCCCGTTCATGGCGTCGCCGCCCGATCCGTTCACCCATTGAGCGGTGGCGCGAGCCCGGGGTTGGTGCTGGTGCGCGGAGGCTGGAGCCGGCAAGATGGCTCCAGCCTCGCGGCTGCTTCGGAGTGATGTCATGCGATGCATCGACGTGTGTGCGGCGTTCCTGATCGCCGGACCGGCGCTGGCGCACGATTTCTGGATCGAGCCGAAGACGTTCCGGCCGCCGATCGGCGCGCCGTTCTCCGTGCGCCTGCGGGTCGGCCAGGACTTTGCCGGCGATCCGGTGCCGCGCCAGGAGTCGAAGACCGAGCGATTCGTGGCGGTGGGCGGCGACGGTGAGAAACCGATCGTCGGCCTCGATGGGCGCGATCCGGCGGGCGCGGTGCGGCTCGAGCGGGCCGGGCTGTACGTGCTCGGCTATCGCAGCAAGTGCTCGTCGGTCGAGCTCGAGCCCGAGAAGTTCGCGCTGTACCTGGAGCAAGAGGGTCTCGAGCAGATCGGCGTGCAGCGCCGCGACCTCGGCGAGGCCATGCTGCCAGCCAAGGAGATCTACTCGCGCTGTGCGAAGAGCATCGTCGTCACCGAGGCCGCGAGCGACGTGTCCGGCTTCGATCGCGTGCTCGGCTTCACGCTCGAGCTGATCCCGGACGTGAACCCGTGCACGGTGAAGCGTGACGAGGAGCTGCCCGTGCGGCTCGTGTTCGAGGGCAAGCCGCTCGCGGGCGCGCTGGTGGTGGCGCTCAACGCGCGGCAGCCGCTGCAGAAGGTGGCGGCGCGCTCGGATCACGACGGCCGCGCCGTGCTCAAGCTGTTCGCGCATGGCCAGTGGCTGATCAAGGCGGTGCACATGGTGCGCGCGCAGGATCAGCAGGTGGCACAGTGGGAGAGCTTCTGGGCGTCGCTCACGTTCGAGAACAGCGCCGAGCCGCCGCACTGACGCAAGCACCTGCCGGGGCGCCGCGGGCCGTGCCGCGGCGTTCGGGGAAAAACGCCCTTTCTCGAGCTGGCGGTGTTTGCTATCTCTCGTGCTCCCGAGCCTGCACCGACTCCACCAGGAAAGGAACCGTCCCATGAAGCGAATCGCCAGGTCGATTCTCGGTGCGAGCGCGGTGGTTGCCGCGCTGCTGTCAGCCAGCACGGCGCGTGCCTCGAGCCACCGTGAAGCGCCCCACATCTCGAAGGATCCTGCTGCAGATGGCACGGACCTGTACGCGTTCCGCAGCCTCGAGGACCCGCGCACGGCGGTCCTCATCATGAACTACTCGCCGTTCGAGCTGCCCTACGGCGGCCCGAACTTCTACGGCTTCGGCGACCAGGTCGTCTACAAGTTCAAGATCGACACCAACGGCGACTCGGTCGCCGACATCGTCTACTCGTTCGACTTCACGACCGAGGTGCGCAACCCGGGCACGTTCCTGTACAACACCGGACCGGTCGACAGCCTGCAGGACGCCGACCTCAACGTGCGCCAGTTCTACCGCGTGAGCCGCATCGATCGGAACGGCGAGACGATCCTCGGCAAGCGGCTGATCGTCGCGCCCGCTTATGTCGGCACCGCGTCGATGCCCGACTACGACAGCCTCTCCCGGCAAGCGATCTACACGCTGAACGCGGATCCGGACAAGGGCGACACCAAGGTGTTCTGCGGTCCGCGCGACGACGGCTTCTATGCCGATCTCGGCGGCCTGTTCGATCTGCTCACGATCCGTGATCCGCCCGGGGACCAGGGCGGCGGCGTCGATGGCCTCGCCGGCCTCAACGTGCTGTCGATCTGCCTGCAGATCCCGATCGCCGATCTCGAGGGCCCGAACAACGATCACATCATCGGCGTGTGGGCGACGGCGAGCCGGCCGAAGACTCTGGTGCACAAGGCCGGCGGCGAGTTCGAGACGTTCGGCCGGCTGGTGCAGGTGTCGCGCCTCGGCATGCCGCTCGTCAACGAGGCGGTGATCCCGATGTCGCTCAAGAACCACTTCAACAACTCGACGCCGAAGGGCGATCAGCAGTTCCTCGGCTACGTGACCGATCCGGAGCTGGCGGGACTGCTGAGCGCGCTGTACGGCATCAGCGTGCCGGGGCCGCCGCGCACCGATCTCGTGAAGGTGTTCCTGACCGGCATCGCCGGCCTCAATCAACCCACCAACGTGGTGGCTGCCGAGATGCTGCGGGTCAACCTGTCGACGCAGCCCGCCAACCCGGAGAAGCGGCTCGGAGTGCTCGCCGGCGACATCGCCGGCTTCCCCAACGGCCGCCGCGTCGGCGACGACGTGGTCGACATCGCCCTGCGCGTGGTCGCGGGCGTGCTGTTCAGCTCGGACTTCGACGTACCCCCGAACAACCGGCTCGGCGACGGCGTCGATGCCAACGACGTGCCGTTCTTGACCGTGTTCCCGTTCCTGGCGCCGCCGCACCCCGGCATCGACGCGACCGCGCGCTGAATGCGCGCGTGGGCCAGCGCTCGCCTGCCGAGCGCGAGCGCTGGCCGCGGCCTCACCAGAAGAACGCGAATGCGGTCAGGTAGGTCTCGACCCAGTACGTGAGCCACGCGCACAGCGTGGTGAGCGCCTGCTGGTTGCGCTCCAGCCGCCGGCCGTTGTTGTTGACGTCGAGGTCGATCGCGAACCGGCGGTCCGGATCGACCTCGGCGGCGACCAGCTCGCTCGTCAGCGTCTCGTGGTCGGTGCCTGGCCCGAACGAGAAGCGCCGCCATCCGCGTCCGTCCCAGGCCTCGTCGCGCGTGGTGCCGTCGGCGAACGTGAACCGCACGTCGACCGGCAGCTCGATCGTGCCCAGGTTGCGCACGATCACGCGCGAGGCGAACGGCGCGTTCTTGTCTGCCGCCGCCGCGAACGATGCGGTGACCGGGTCGCCGGGCCTGGTCTGCGTGGCGAAGCCGCGTGCGCTCGCGACCCGCTGCGAGTCGAGCTCGGTCACCGCGTAGTCGAGCGTGCCCTGGCCGCGGAACAGCTGGTCGATGAACGGCCGCGCGCGCTCCACGCCGAGCGACTCCTCGAGCACGGCGAAGAAGTCCTTGCCGGTGGGATGGGTGAACGCGAAGCGCTGGGCGTAGGTCTTGAGCGCTTGCTTCATCGCCTCCCAGCCGAAGTGGTTCTCGAGCGTGCGTAGCGCGAGCGCAGTCTTGCTGTACGTGAGCACGTGCGCGCTGCCCGGGTACAGCTCGTAGCTGCGTGTTGCGAGCGTGTCGGCTCCGGCCCACTTGAAGTAGTCGCGCTTGCGCTCGTCCCAGCGGCTGCGCGGCAGGCCGGGCCGCAGCACGCCCGCCACCTGGTAGCCGAGCACGCTCGCGCCCTGGCGATAGAAGGGGCTCACGTTGAAGCCCACCACGGTGGCGGGGTTGATCGCGAGCCCCGCGACCTCCGCGCCGAAGCCGTCGTTCAGCAGCGGCAGCAGGATCTGGCTGAACTCGAGCGCGCCGATCGTCGGCGCGGCCTGCGTCGGGCCGAACCAATCGTCCTCGAGCTTCAGGCTGACGTAGGAGTTGACGCCCTCGTCGAGCCAGGCTTCGTCGAACTCGTTCGAGGCGAGCAAGCCGTACCAGTACTGGTGGCCGAACTCGTGGATCGTGACGCCCACCGGCGCCTGGGTTTGCTCGATCAGGTAGCTGCAGCTGTGAGGCGCGCGCTCGGAGATCGTGAACAGCATCGGGTATTCCATGCCGCCGGACTGATCGAACGGCATGCCGTCGACGACGATGCGCGGGTACGGGTAGGGCAGGAACCACTCGCCGTACCGATCGAGGCAGCGCGCCACGACGTCGAGCACGCGCTCGGCCTTCGCCAGCGCGTACGGCTGGCACAGGTACACGATCTCGACCTTGCCGTGCGTGCGCACCTTGCGCGTGACGTGCGGGTCGGCGCAGAACGCGAAGTCGTGCACGTTCTCGGCGTGATAGGTGAACGTGGCGTTGGCATCGCTCAGGCTGGGCGGCGCCGGGATGCCGGTGGCTTCGACCTGGTAGCCGCGCGGCACCGTGAGCACGACGTCGTAGGTGCCGAAGTCGGCAAAGAACTCGGTGGCGGCATGGAACGGCGGGCAAACCCAGTTGCCGTCCGCGAACACGCCGAGCTTGGGGAACCACTGCATGCCGTCGAAGTGATCGCCGGCGACGCCCATGCGCGCGATGATCGTCGGCAACCGGGTGGTGAACTCGATCTCGATCTCGACCGACGCGTGCGGCGGCAGCGACGGCGCGAGCGGCACGACCATGAGCGTGCCGTCGATGCGGGCGTTCGCGCTCAACTCGCCGGTGCCGGCGTCCGCCGGGCTGGTGCGCACCCTGCGCACCCGATCGATCTGGATGTAGCCGGCGTCCTCTTCGCGATCGAAGCTGTGGTCGCGAACTCGCGCCACCTCCTTCGCCTCGCGCATCCACAGCGTGCGATCGTTCGCGAACGCGTTCGCGTACAAGTGGAATTGCAGCTCCGCCACCTCCCGGTCGGATGTGTTGGTGAACGTGACCTGCTCGTTCGCCTTGAGCGTGCGCGCTTCCGGCACCAGCGTCGCCGTGAGCCGATAGGCGTTGTTCCAGGAGTGCGCGGCGTCCTGCGCGCGCGTGAGCGGCGCGCCGCCGAGCACCAGCGGGAACGCGAGCCAGAGCACGCGGCTGCGCCCGGCCGGCGCAGGCTCCTCGACGTCGACCACGGTCAGCGGTCGTGCGGTTCCGGTCGTATCGTCGTCGCCGAGCGGCGCGAGCGCGCGGTACAGCATCACCTGGCTCGCGCAGCGCGCCACGAGCAGCCACCAGGCGACCAGCGCCGCGAGCTGGGTGAGCAGGATGTAGGCGCATTCCGGCGGCAAGGGCACGCGCTCGAACAGCAGGACCGTGTCGGTGGGCAGAAGATCGCGCGCGTAGCCCTGCGCGATCGGCACGGCGACCAGCAGCATGCTCGAGAGCAGGAACGGCAAGCTCGTGGCGATCGGATGGCGCAGCACCATGCCGAGGCCGCGCAGCGTTCCGGCGACCATGCTGCGATGGTCGCGCATCGCCGCGCCGATCTTCGCGAACATCACCGCCTGCAGCACGAGCCCGAGCAGGAACAGGGCGATGAGGTTCTTGCCGAGCATCACCAGTGCGAGCGTGCGCGACGATGCGTCGAAGCGCAGCCAGTCGACGAACAGAGAGCGCACGCCCTTTGCCAGGTAGAGGTTGGCGAAGTAGACGCCGACCACGAGCGCCGCGCACACGATCTCCGCCCGCAGGCAGCGGCAGAACAACCGGCCGCAGTGCTTGGCGAACTGCGCCAGCGTCGCCGGCGTGGTCGGATCGGTGAGCAGCGCCAGCACGCCGCCCAGGAACAGCGTGCCGAGCAGGAAGAACAGCAGGCCGCCGGTCTGCACCGCGGCGAGCGCGCTCTGCCACGGCGCCGCCTGGTTGTCGAGGAAGTCGAGCACCGCCTCCCAGTCGTACGTGGTCTTGAGCGTCGCGCCGGTGGTGGCGTGGGCGAAGCTCTGAGCGACGAGGCGCCAGAGCGGCTGCACCAGCGCCAGCGCCAGCACCGCGGTGGCCGCGTACAGCAGCAGCACCAGCTTCAATCGCCGCAGCCCCGGGAACAGACCGGCGAAGAACGCGCGCAGCGCTAGCAGCATCTCAGGATCCTCGGGCTAGAGAACGCAGAGCTCGCTCGATCGCGGCTCGCACGACAGCGTCGGTCTCGGTTGGCTCTGCATGTACGAGGGCGCTCAAGGCCTGATCGGAGCCAATTGCGCCGAGCGCCCAGGCGGCGTGCTCGCGCAGCATCGCGTCGTGGTCGTGCAGCGCCGTCACGATCGCCGGCACCGCCCGCTCATCGCCCGAGTTGCCGAGCGCGACGAGCAGGTTGCGGCGCAGGCCGCGCTTGCTCGCGCGCAGCATCGGCGTGTGGCCGAAGCTCTTCTTGCAGTGCTTCTCTGCCGGTGCGGCGAGCTGCAGCGCATCGGCGCGGGCGAGCTGCTCGTCGGTGGGCAGGAGCGCGCTCGGTGCGGCGCGAGTCTGGTGGCCGAACGGGCACGCGGTCAGGCACTCGTCGCAGCCGAACGCGCGCCGACCCTGCGCCGTGCGCAGCGATGCATCGGTGGCGCCGCGGTGCTCGATGGTCGCGTACGACAGGCAGCGCGTGGCGTCGAGCAGGCGCGGCCCGAGGAACGCCTGCGTCGGACATGCGTCGAGGCAGCGCGTGCACGTGCCGCACCGGTCCTGGGCCGGCTGGTCGTTTGGCAGCGGCAGGGTGAGCAGCAGCTCGCCGAGCAGCGTGTGACAGCCGATCGTCTCCTCGATCAGCATCGTCGATTTACCCACCCAGCCGAGGCCCGCGCGCGCGGCCAGCTCGCGCTCGAGCAGCGGCGCGGTGTCGACGCAGGCGAGCCAGCGCGTGTGCGGAAAGCGCTCGTGAATGGCGTTGCCGAGCGCGCCAAGCCGCTGCTTCAGCACGACGTGGTAGTCCGGGCGCGCAGCGTAGGCGGCGACCGCGTGCTCGCCGGGCGGCGACGCCTGATAGCGCGCCAGCACGCACACCACGGTGCGCGCACCCTCGAGCAGCGCCCGCGGGTCGGCGCGCCGCTCGGGCGCGCGCGCGAGGTAGCTCATGGTGCCATGCCGGCCGCGCAGCAGCCAGTCGAGCAGCGCGCCGCCGTGCTCCACCGGCTCGGCCGAGGTGAAGCCCGTGCGCTCGAAGCCCAGCTCGAGCGCGCGCGCGCGGATCCAGGATTTGATTTGCTCGCCAGTCATCGTCGCGATGGCGCCTCATGATACGGATTCGCTCGGCGCGGGAATTCGAACTTCGCCCGCCCGTACCTAAACTGAGTGCTGTCCCCTACGATGCTGCGAGGCTCCCACATGCGGATCTTGGTTTCCCTCGGGCTCGGGCTCGTCGCCACCGGCTCGCTCGGCTGCGGCCCGCGCTCCGTTCCCAACCCGGCCGCCACCCTGTTCGAGCCGATCGACGTGCCCGACGCGCTCGGTTTCCTGTGGGCCGGGCATGCGGAGCAGCTGGCCGACCTGACCGGCGCGGCGCGTCCCGACCTCGACCTGCCGCTCGTGCCGGATCAGGCCATGCTGCGCGTGGTGCACGCCGAGGGGTTCGACCGCACCAGGCCGGCGGCAATCGTGCTGGTCGATCCGCAGGTCTTCGGCGCCTCGATCGCGTACGCATTCGGCATCACCAGCGAGGCGGAATTCCTGCGCGGCTGGCGCCGCCTGGATGGCATGCAGGAAGCGAGCGGCGAGCCGCTGCACTTCTTCGCCACCCACCGCACGCTCAAGCTCACGTCGGGGAGCTTCCTCGGCCTGCCGCAGGCGGAGGTCAAGCGGCGCGACTATCACCTGCGGTTCCGCGACGGCTACGTGGTCGTGCTGCCCTCGAAGGACGCCGAGCACTGCGTCGAGCAGGTGCTCGAGCGCTTCCATCTGCGCGGCGGGCAAGCCGATCGGATCTCGGAGTTCCTGTCGGTGGACGTGGACGCGCTGGTGCGTGCGCACTCCGACTACCTGGCGCCGCTGCGCGAGCTGATGCAGCGCATGGCTGGGCAGCTGGACGGCAGCGAGCAGCAGAAGCTGCTCGTGGTGGCCCGCGATGTCGCGCAGTGGACGGTGGAACGCATCATGGCCGTCGATCATCTCTGGCTGGCGCGCGACGGCACCAGCCTCTCGGCGAAGGTCGCGGTCAAGCCGGGCAGCAGGCTGCGCGAGGATGCGAGGCTCCTGAGCGGCAGCCTCGACCAGCCGTTCGATCACCTGCCGCACGATGCCACGAGCGCGTGTGACCTGGTCATCGAGCCGGCGCACGGCGAGCAGCTGGTGCGCACGTTCCTGCCGCTCGTGCCCGACCTGCAGCGACCGGTGGCGCTGCAGATCGCCGGCCACGCGCGGCGCATCCAGTGGGGCGGCGGGCCGGAGGGATTCGTGCAGCTGATCGACCTGGGCAGCGAGGCGAGCGCGCGCGCGGTCGGCAACGCGCTCGGTGTCGCCACGGACGCGAGCGTGCCGACCGAGATCGATCTGGCGCGGGGCGCGTGGCTGCTGCCGTCGGCAGAGAGCCTTGGCCAGCTCTGGTTCGCGGCGCGGGACGGCTGGGTGGCGCTGGGCCGCGACGAGGCGTACCTGCGCCGGGCGCTTGCCGACGCGTCGCATCCGGCGCCGGCGGCGCACGGGTGGTCGGCCGAGATGCTGGCCGGAGCCGTGGCGCTGCTGCAGGTGCCCATGGCGGACGGCACGAGCTTCCTTGCCCGGCTGGCGGTGCGCGGCGACGAGCTGCTCCTGGATGGCAAGCAGGTCGAGCGATGAACGCCTTCTCCGGTCCGGGAATCCTCGTGACCGGCGCCGCCGGCATGGTGGGGCGCGGCCTGGTCGAGGTGCTGGTCGCCGGGCGCCGCCCGGTGCGGGCGCTGCTGCGCTCCGAGCTGTTGCGCGGTGACATCGAGGCGTTTGGCGCCGAGGTGGTGGTCGGCGATGTGCGCTCGCCGGCGGTGATCGAGGCGAGCCTCGATGGCATCACCTCGATCATCCATCTGGCCGAGGCGCCGCGCGCGGCCGATCCGCAGTCGGAGTTCGTCGCCGCCACGCAGTGCTTGCTGGAGGCGGCGCGGCAGCTCGAGTCGTTCGACATCTTCATCTATGTGAGCGCGCTCGGCGCGCGCGCGGACGCGCGGTCCGCGTTCCTGCGCGCGAAGTGGCGCTGCGAGCAGCTGGTGCAGGGCTCGCAGCTCGCGCACGTGATCGTGCGGCCGGCAGCGGTGTACGCGCCGGATGATGCGTTCATCAATTCGCTCGCGTATCAGATGACCCGGTGGCGCGTGCTGCCGTCGTGGGGCGCGTCGAGCGTGCGGGTCCAGCCGCTGTCGCGATCGGAGCTGGTGGCGGCGCTCGCTGCGTCGCTCGATCACCCATGGGCGCGCAACCGCGCGTTCGACGTCGGCGGGCCGGAGGCCTTGACGCTGAAGGAGATCATGACCTTGCTGCGCGAGCGGATGAACATGGCGACGCGCTACCTGCCACTGCCGCTCACCACCGCGCTCAAGGTAGCAACCCAGGCGCGCAGCTCGATCGAGGCGGGATTCTCGCCCGCGTTCCTCGAGATCCTGAAGGACATGCCGCTCGCCGACAACACCGCGTTCCTCGAGGTCTTTCCGCTCGTGATGCAGCCGCTCAGGGAAGGATTGCGCGGTTACGCTCTGCCGAAGGGTGCTTGAGCGCGGTGCACGGTCCGTGCCGCGGTTTTTGCCGAGCACATCCTTGTGCTCCTCGGTGGCGCGTGTTTCAATCAGCCCGAGGCCGTTCCTGCTCAAGAAAACCTGGTTGACCTCTGGTTACCTGCTCCGACCGGCCTGGTAGAAACAGGTTGGCCATGACCGGGGGTACGCCGCGAGGATCGTCGTGAACGGCCGGGTTCGCTCGGGCGTTTGCTTTGGCGCGGCTTTGCAGCAAGCAGCCATGGTCGGCCAGCTCCGCGAGGCTCGACTCGCACTGCTCGAAGCCGCAGATCATCAGACCACGATCTGGAAGCCGGCACTTATGACCAGATTGGGGGATCGATCCGCAGAGGAGGCGTCCGCCAAGCTCCTCGCTCATGATCGTCTCGAGGCCCGGGTCCAGCGGATCTACGGCCTGACCGGCGATCGCAAGCTCCGGCGGGTGTTCGCTCTCTACGGCGAGCGCAAGGCCACCCTTGAGGCAGTGTCATCGAGCCTCATGGACAACTTCCGGCAGTACGGAAACCTCGAAGCCTACTCGCTGATCTACGAGTTGAACTATCGCCAGTTCCTGCTGCTCATCTTCAAGCGATTGCGGAACTACCACCACGTGCTCGACGCCAAGGACGTCCTCCAGGACGTCTTTGTTTCCATCTATCGCTACCCGCACAAGTTCCGCGACGAGAAGGACAACTCGTTCCGCAACTGGTCGTACTCGATCATCCGGAACACCATCCTGAAGCACCTGAAGTTGAAGGACGCAGCACCGGTTTCGGCGGACACTCTCGACGAGATCCTGGAAGACCGCAGCCAGGTGGCGCCGCTCGCCGCACTCGAGCATCGTGAGTCGGTCGAGCGTTGCAGTCGCGTCTACCTGATCTTCCTGCTGCTGTACCTGCGTGCGTTCGATCTGCGCTTGTCGGAGCGCGAGAAGCGCGCGCTCCGACTGGTGGAAGTGGAGGGGCTCCGGTACCGCGAGGCGGCGGATGAGCTTCAGATCAAGCTCGAGAACCTGAAGATGGTGATCTGCCGGGCGCGTAAGAAGATCTTCAAGACGATGCACCAGATGATCGGAGTCGACCTATGAGCGCTCTCGCTGCCGCCAAGCCGGTGCCTGGCTGCAAGGAATTCCAGGGCGCGATCTCGGCGTTCGTGGATGGCGAGCTCACCAGCCTCGACCACGAGCGGGTGGTGCGCCATCTGGACGCTTGCAGCGAGTGCCGCCGCTTCTCGCAGATGCTGCGTGGTCTGGCGCAGATGCACGCCGACGCGGAAGGCATCGACCGCGTGCTGGACGAGTTCGATCCGCAGCAGCAGTTCGCTGCCCTCGCGCACAGGCTGCTCGCCGACAACCTGCGGGGTCTGGCCGGTATCTGCTACGAGCTCGGCAAGGCGTACGTGCTGGCCGGCTCGGGGCGGACGGGTGCGCATCTGCTGCGCAAGCGGGCGCTCAGCATCCCGCGGCTCAAGTCGCGCGGCCGCTTGCTGAGCATGGAGACCGCGAAGCTCGCGGCGAGCGCGGGCGTGAGCTCGCCGATCGGTCTGCCGCGGCGCCGCGGACTGTTCGACAAGCCGCTCGCAGTTGGCAATCGCGCGCTCGAGACCGGCCGCGGCTACCTCGAGGCGGCGCTCAAGATCGATCGCGGCTACCACGAGGCACGGCTCTATCTCGGCTACTACTTCCGCACCGTGGGCCAGACCGGAATGGCGCGCCAGCAGCTGCGGCACGTGCTCACCTTGAACCCGGGTGCGGATATCCGCCTGATGGCGCTGATCTGGCTCGGCCTCACGTATTCCTCGGAGCGGCGATACCGCAAGTGCGTCGAGTGCTTTGCCGAGGTGCTGAAGGCGGCCTCGGCGGTGAGCGATCGCAAGTTCAAGCTGTCCGCGCTCATGAACCTCGCCATCTTCACGGCGAAGCTCGAGCGCTTTGACGAGTCGATCCAGTACTTCGGTCAACTACAGAAGAGTTTTTCGCGCGAGCTCGATCGGGTGAAGAAGCTGCTTGCCGAGCAGAGCGGATTCCGCGACCTGCTGCGGACCAGGGCGAGCTTCCACCAGGATCTGAGGAAGCGTTACCCAATGCTGTTTGCGAGTTAAACAGAGACGTGAACCGCATGGAGGTTCGCGAGCCATGAAGCTGAAGCTGAAGCTGAAGATCAAGACGCTGATTCTGCTCCTGTTCGCTGCCCTGATCGTGTGGCCGGTGTGGCCCGCGCGTGGTGATGGTGATGGCGTCGGCATCCTGCCCTACTATCACGGCGGCGATGGTGATGATCCGGACACCAAGGTGGATGGTGGCGGCGGGGTCCTCGGGCACAGTGACCTGTCGTCCGCTGCGTTCGGGTTCGTCATGACCCAGGACCGGAACGGGCATCAGACCGTCACGGTGTTCCCGGTGAACGCGAGGAGCTTCTCGTGGCGCCGGCTCGCCGCAAGCCTGGCGAACAGCAAGGCCTGTATCGGCTACAAGTTCGCAGTCGGGCTGATCGATGCGCGTGGTCGCACCACCTATGTCGTGACCGCGTGGGTCGACGGTGGCTCGGGACGAGCACCGCTCGTTCGCGTGCAGCGCTTCTGAGCGCGCGCTCGATACCAACTCAGCGCAGCGGGCCGAGGGTCGCAGCGACATGCTGCGGCCCTCTGTGATTTTGCGGCGGCGCTGGCTGCTGTCGGCGAGCCGGCGGCGTGTGCGCATTCCGGGCGCCGGTGTTCCGGCGTGAGCATCGCGGGGCAGGACGCGCGGAACCCGCCGGCAATTGCCGATCAGGAAGGGGGTTGACCCATCCGCGTGGAAGGAAGGTCGAGATGCGATCGAATCGACGACCGCGATTGCGCGCGATGCTGCTCGCGCTCGCAACCATCATGCAGGCGGTGGCGCCCGGGTGCGCGACGATCTTCCGCGGCACGTCGCAGCCGGTCCGGGTCGCCACGCACCCCACCGGCGGCTCGGTGCTGTACCAGGGCATGCCCTGCCGCGATGGCCAGCTGGTGAGCGTCAACAAGCGATTCGAGACGCCGCAGTTCCTGATCCCCGGTGATCACCCGCCGTTTCCGGTCGACATGGCCTACGATCCCGATCCGTGGTTGATCGGTGATGCCGCGCTCTGCCTGTTGTTCGTCATCCCGGGCCTGGTCGCGTTCGGCGTGGACTTCGCGACCGGCTCCTGGCGCAACCTGCACGACCTGCAAACCGTCGCCGTCCCCGACCCCCCAGAACAAACTGCCACCCGCTGATGGGAGGGACAGTGTAGACTGTCCCTCCCAAATGAAACACGTCATCGCGTGGTTGGTGGTGTTGCAGGTGCCTGCGGTGCGGGCTGTGCGCGAGGTGCCAGCAGAGCAGCGCGGCACGCTCTACGTCGGCAACCGAGGGCCCTTGGCGGCGAGCCCGTTGATGAAGCTGCCGATCGGCAGCATCAAGCCGGGTGGCTGGCTGCGCCGCCAGCTCGAGCTCGAGAAGGACGGCATGGTGGGCCAGCTCGCTGCGATCTCGCCCTGGCTGGATCGCAAGACCAGCGCCTGGGGCAGCGAGGCGGGCACCGGCGAGCGCGGCTGGGAGGAGCTGCCGTACTGGCTCAAGGGCTATGGCGACCTCGGCTACGTGCTCGGCGACCAGCACGTGATCGCGGCGGCGCGCGCATGGATCGAGGCAGTGCTCGCATCGCAGCGCGACGACGGCTGGTTCGGGCCGCGCGCGCTGCTCACCGGCCTCGACGGCCAGCCCGACCTGTGGCCACACATGGTGATGCTCGACGTCCTGCAGTCCTACCACGAGTTCACCGGCGACGCGCGCGTGCTCGACGTCATGAAGCGCTACTTCGCCTGGCAGCATCGCCTGCCGGCAACTGCCTTCGGCGCAGGCTACTGGCCGAGACTGCGCGCGGGCGACAACCTCGAGAGCGCCTACTGGCTCTACAACCGAACCGGCGAGCCGTGGCTGCTCGACCTGGCGCGCAAGATCCACGAGAACATGGCTCGCTGGTCGGACGGCGTCGTCGACTGGCACAACGTCAACATCGCCCAGGGTTTTCGCGCCCCCGCCGTGTACTCCATGCAAGCCCACGATCCGGTGCTGCTCGCCGCCGCCGAACGCAACTACCGCGAGGTCATGGATCGCTACGGGCAGTTTCCGGGCGGCACGTTTGCCGGCGACGAGAACTGCCGCCCAGGATTCGCCGATCCGCGCCAGGGCTTCGAGACGTGCGGCATCGTCGAGTTCATGCACAGCTTCGAGATGTTGACCAGGATCTCGGGGCAATCGACCTGGGCCGATCGCTGTGAAGACCTCGCGTTCAACAGCTTGCCGGCGGCGATGACGCCGGACCTGAAGGCGCTGCACTACCTGACCTGCGCGAACCAGGTGCAGCTCGACGCCCATGACAAGGCCCCAGGCATCGACAACCGCGGCACCATGTTCGCCTACAGTCCGTTCGAGGTGTACCGCTGCTGCCAGCACAACGTCGCGCACGGCTGGCCGTACTTCGCCGAGGAGCTGTGGCTCGCCACCGCCGACCATGGCCTGTGCGCTTCGCTGTACGCAGCCTGCGATGTCACGGCAAGGGTCGCGAGCGGCACCTCGATCACCATCGTCGAGACCACCGACTATCCGTTCGACGAGGTCGTCACGCTCGCGCTCGAGCCGACCGCGCCGGTCACCTGTCCGCTCTACCTGCGCGTGCCCCGCTGGTGCCGCGCTCCCGCGCTGCAGCTGAACGGCGCCGATCTGCGCCTGCCGGCGGAACCGCTCTCGTACCTGGTGATCACGCGCGAGTGGCACGCCGGTGATCGGCTGACCCTGCGCCTGCCGGCGGCGCTCGCGGTGCGGCGCTGGCCCCACAACCAGGATGCGGCCTCGATCGACTACGGGCCGCTCACGTTCTCGATCGCGATCGACGAGCGCTGGCAGCGCTACGGCAGGCAAGGCGGCTGGGCCGAGTGGGAGGTGCTGCCGGCGTCGCCATGGAACTACGGTCTTCTGCTCGACGAGCACGATCCGACCAGCTCGCTCACCCTCACGCGCGCGCCGGGACCGCTCGCTGCGCAGCCCTTCACGCCCGCCAGCGTGCCGCTCAGGGTCACCGCGCGCGCGCGCCGGATCCCCGCCTGGCAGCTCGACGCCCGCGACCTGCTCATGCCCTTGCAGCCGAGCCCGGTGCGATCCGACCAGCGCGACGAGACCATCGCGCTGCTGCCGATGGGCGCCGCGCGCTTGCGCATCACCATGATGCCGGTGATCGGCGATGGGCCGGGCGCGCATGACTGGACGCCGCCGCCTCGCCCACGACCGCCACTCTACCGCGCGAGCGCATCGCACGTCGGCCCGGACGACACGATCGATGCGCTGTGCGATGGCCTCGAGCCATCGAGCTCGAGCGACCAGCGCATCCCGCGCTTCACCTGGTGGGACCACCGCGGCACGCGCGAGTGGGTGCAATGCGAGTTCGATCGACCGCGCCAGCTGACCACGGTCGCGGTGTACTGGTTCGATGACACCGGATCGGGTGCGTGCCGCGTGCCGCGCGCGTGGCACCTCTCGTACCGCGCCAGCGACGCATGGCGGCCGGTACCGGGCGCGCCCGCATACCGGACCCAACCGGACGAGTTCAACGTGGTGAGCTTCGCGCCGATCGAGACCACTGCTCTGCGCATCGACGTCGAGCTGCAGCCAGGTGCTTCGAGCGGCATCCTCGAATGGCGCGTGGAGTGAGCGCGCGCCACGCGCGTCGCCGCGCCCGCTCCGTCCAGCAGTGGCTCGATCGCGGCCAGCGGGGTGCGGCGCCCTTGCCCGACGCCGCACCCGGTCGTGCGGTCACGGTCCGAACAGCCAGCCGGCACGGTCGAACCGCACACCCAGACGCGGGTCGCCGTGCAGCGGCGTGTGGTACGAGACGCGCGCCGTGACGTGCAGCGTCGCCTGGTCGACGAACCGCGCGAGGTTGCCCTGAGCTGCCAAGGCGACGAGCGCATCCTCGTTCGGCACCGGCCGCGCGTCGATCGCCTCGAACGCGGCGGTCTGCCAGTTGAACAGCTCGACCCGTTGCACCACGTTGAGCGCCGTCACGCTGGTCTCCAGCACCAGCGCGAGCGCGCCCGGCAGCGCCGTGCCGAGCGTGCCTTGCAGCAGCACCTGGACCGGCACGCTCGAGGGCGGCGTGGTCGGATCGGCGAACACCAGCAAGTAATCGTCGTCGCTCTTGCGCAGGCGGGCGACCGCGTCGAATGCATGCAGCTCGGTGATGGCTTGCGGCGCCAGGCCGCGCACGATCTCGACCCCGCTCGCCGCGCGTGCGTCAGCGACGTACACCGGCACCGGATCGGAGCCGATGCCGCTCGCCACCACCTCGAGCTGGTGCTTGCCGATCGACAGCGTCGTCGGCACCTCGAAGTGCGTGCGTACGCGCCGGTCGCCGGTCTGCACGCCCATCGTGCTGTGAGCGAACGTGCGCGCGTAACTGACCGTGCCATCCTGCAGGTTGGTGAGGCGCGCGAGCGGGTAGTTGGTGGCGACGTTGCACTCGTCGCCATAGGCGCTGCCGGTCGAGACGCCGTTCAGCTGCAATCCCTCGAGCCGGTACGAGAGGCCGCGTTCGACGATCGCCGGCACCGCGAGCACCAGCGGCTTCCACGACGGATCGGGCGGCAGCCCGTTGGAGTACACGAACCCCTGCTTGGTGCCGTTCACGAACAACGCCTCACCCGAGGGCAGGCACAGCATGCGTCCCTCGTACGGGATCTGGTCGGAAGTGGGCAGGTCCGGAAGGCGCGTGAGCGTGGTGCCGTCGAACTCGAAGAAGTACGTCGGCGGCGAGAACAGCCGCCGCCCGCGGTGACCGGTCCGAGCGCCATCAGCACGTTGCCATTGGGCAGGACGCAGGCCGGGGCATCCTCGGCGCCGATGTCCTTGCCGTTGATCTTGGGCGGCACCGGTCCGGCCACCCAGGTGCCAGGGTCGGCCGGATTCACGGGCGGCGTGTACAGCGCGGTGGCCGGCGGACCGCCGATCGCGAACACCACGCCGTTGGGACGCAGCACGTCGGCGCCGGTCTCGAGCGAGCCCGACAGCACCAGATCCACCGGCGTGCTGCCGCACGTGACCCACTTGTTCGTGAACGGCAGCCACTTCTCGGTCTTCGGGTGACCGAAGCAATCCACGGACAGCACGGTGTCGTCCTGCAGCAGCGTCCAGGACTCCTCGCCGCACTGCGAGTTGAGCTTCTTCGGTCCCGCCGCCCACGTGTTGGTGACCGGATCGTAGAACGCGGTGCGCTGGCCGAAGATGTCGCCGATGTAGAGGCGGCCGTCGGTGAGCACGACCGAGGGCGCGTCACCCACGTTGCTCCAGCCGGTGGGCGGGCTCAGCTTGGTCCAGGTGTTGGCGACCGGGTTGTAGATCTCGGTCTTGTTGGTCTCGCTGCCGGCGTCGCTGTACTCGCCGCCGCACACGATCACCCGCCCGTCCGCGAACACGCCCGAGGCGAAGTACAGGTGCGTCCAGTTCGCCGAGGCAGCCTTGCTCCAGGTCCCGTTGACGTAGCTGCCCGCGCTGTCGGGCGTGAGCAGCCACCACCGCACCGTGGAGAAGCCGGAGGCATCCACCTCGTTGCACAGCACGCGTCCATCGGTGAGCAAGAAGGCAGTGCTGGCGAAGAACGTCGGCTGGTGCGTGAGCGGCGTCCATCCGGTCGTGACTGCACCCGCCGGCGCGGCCAGCGCCGCGGCCAGAACGACGACCCTGAGCAGCTGCGAAGCAGTCATTCTTCTCTCTCCTTGTTTCCGGATCACGTGGGGCGAAGCGCCAGAGCCTCTAGAAACGTTGCCGCTCGCCGGCAACCGGAATCTGCATTTCGTCACCGTTCCAGGATCACCACGGCCGCAGCCATCTGCTCGGTGTGGGTGAGGCTCACGTGGATCGCGCCCACACCGAGCTCGATCGCGAGCGAGCGCGCTTGCTCGAGCAACTGCATTCGTGGCATGCCGCGGGCGTCGTGCTGCACCTCGATGTGCGTGAAGCGCAGGCCGTTCGCCCAGCCCGTGCCGAGCGCCTTCAGGCATGCCTCCTTCGCGGCGAAGCGCGCGGCGAAGTGCAGTGCAGGCGCCTGGTGTCGCTCGCAGTAGTCGATCTCGGCGCGCGTGAAGATCCGCTCGAGAAAGCGCGCACCGAACCGCGCGATCGAGTCGGCAATGCGCGCCACCTCGATCAGGTCGATGCCAGTGCCCAGGATCATGGCTCGAGCATATCCGTTTCCTGGCCGTCGCCAAGGAGCGGGTCATGGGTGACGGCGCGCGGCGAGCCGGCACCCGCCGCTCGGGTCGAGCGTTTCTGCGCTCCCGGTCGATGTCGGCCTGCTCTATAATCGCCAATCGCCTTGCCGTTTCGCACCCGTCTTCGCTTGCGCCCTCGAGGAGTCGGTGTCCGCCCATGATGACGGAGCAGGAGATCCTGCAGGACGTCAACGCTGCGCAGCTCCTGGCCATCACCCACGGCAACGGCCCGTTGCTGGTGATCGCCGGTCCCGGCAGCGGCAAGACACGGGTGATCACCCGGCGCATTGCCCACCTCTTGCTGCGCGGCGTGCCGGCGCATCGCGTGCTGGCGATCACCTTCACCAACAAGGCCGCGGGCGAGATGCGCGAGCGCGTCGAGCAGATGATCGGCGAGGGCAAGGTGTGGATCTCCACCTTCCACAGCCTCGGCGCGCGCCTGCTGCGCATCGAGGCGGACAAGATCGGACTCGATCCCGGCTTCACCATCTACGACGCCGACGATCAGGTCGAGGTGATCCGCACCTGCCTGAAGGAGCGCGGGCTCGACCCGACGCACTTCCGGCCGGAGGCGATGAGCGCTGCCATCCAGTCGTACAAGGCGAGCGCGCTCACCCCCGAACAGGCGATCGATGCGGCCGGCGACTTCATGGAGCGCAAGTTCGCGGAAGTGTACCGCCTGTACTTCAGGGCGCTGCGCGACTGCAATGCGCTCGACTTCGACGACCTGCTCTACGAGCTCAAGCGTCTGCTCACCGAGTCGCCGGAAGCGCGCGCGCGCTGGACGATGCGCTTCGAGCACGTGCTGATCGACGAGTACCAGGACACCAACCGCGTGCAGTACGAGATCGCGCGCGAGCTGGGTTCGGGGCACGGCAACATCTGCGCCACCGGCGATCCCGACCAGTCGATCTATCGTTGGCGCGGCGCCCAGGTGCGCAACATCGTCGACTTCGAGCACGACTTCCCCGGCACGACGGTGGTGAAGCTCGAGCAGAACTACCGCTCGACCAACAACATCTTGCGCGCCGCCACCGCCATCATCCGCCACAACCCGGGCCGCAAGGACCTCGAGCTGTTCTCGATGCTGGGCGACGGCGAGCCGGTGGCCGTGCTCAACTGTCCGGACGAGTCGCTGGAAGCGGACGAGATCGCGCGCCGCATCCGTGCCATGGCCGATCGCGGCCGCGCCTACCGCGACTTCGCGATCCTGCTGCGCACCAATGCGCTGTCGCGCTCGTTCGAGCGCGGCCTGCGCACGCACAACATCCCGTATCGCATGGTGGGCGGCGTCGAGTTCTACCGGCGCAAGGAAGTGAAGGACCTGCTCGCCTACCTGCGCGTGCTCTGCAACCCGCGCGACCAGCAAGCCTTGCTGCGCATCATCAACATCCCACCGCGCGGCATCGGCCCGACCACGGTCGAGCGGCTGCTCGAGGAGGCGGCGCGCTCCGGGCGCACGCTGCTGCACGTGCTGCTCGACCCGGAGCTGCCCGAGGGCGTGAAGGGCAAGGCGCGCAAGGCCGTGGCCGACGTCGGCATTCTGCTCGCCGAGCTGCGCGAGCGCCCGCGCCAGATCGTCACGCAGGTGCTGATGGACGTGATCGAGACCACGCACTACCTCGACTACCTCGGCGACTTCGATCGGCAGGATGCTGGCGAGCGGCGCGACAACGTGTTCGAGCTGGTTGCGGCGGTGAAGGAGTACGACCTCGATCACGCCGACGGCAGCCTCGAGCAGTTCCTGGTCGAGACCTCGCTGGTGCAAGACCAGGACGACCTGAGCGAGGTGGCCGACCAGGTGGTGATCTTGACCCTGCACTCGGCCAAGGGCCTCGAGTTCCCGGTGGTGTTCCTGCCGGCGCTGGAGGAGGGCGTGCTGCCGCACCAGCGCGCGATCAAGGACAACGACGTCGAGGAAGAGCGCCGCCTCTGCTACGTCGGCGTCACCAGGGCGCGCGAACAGCTGTTTCTCTCGCACGCCCGCGTGCGGTATCGTTTCGGCCAGCCCGAGCCTGGCGCCGCGTCGCGGTTCCTGCACGAGCTGCCGAGCGATCTCGGCAAGCGCATCGACATCGGCTACGGCAGCAGCTCGGTGCGCGAGGGCGATGGCTCGTCGCTGGTGTTCGAGCCCGAGCCCGATGTCGAGCCTGAGCCGCTCACGATCGGCGAGAACGTCGTGCACGGCACGTTTGGATCGGGCACGGTCACCGCAATCCGCGGCGCCGGGATTCGCGCGCGCATCACCGTGCAGTTCGACTCGGTTGGCGAGAAGGTGTTGCTCGCCGAGTTCGCGCGCCTGCGGCGTGGCTGAGCCACGCTCGGAGCCTCATGGCCAACGACGATCAGCGCCTGCGTGACGAGTTGAAGACCTGGCTTGCAGCCATGCTGCAGGCGCATGGCGCCGATGCGCTGCCGCAGCTGGCAGCGATGTGGCAGAGCGTGCTCGAGGAGCTCGGCTCGGCCAACGCATCGCCGGCTCTCGCCCCCGGGCCGACCGACGCGGCCGCGGCCCCGCTCGATCGCGAGCGCTACGCCGAGATCATCGGCAGCTCGCCGGCGATGCTGCGCGTGTTTGCCATGCTCGACAAGGTGGCGGCCGCCAACATCCCGATCCTGATCCAGGGCGAGAGCGGCACCGGCAAGGAGCTGATCGCGCACGCCATTCACAAGGGCAGTCCGCGTGCCGCGCGGGCGTTCGTGGCGGAGAACTGCGCCGCGGTGCCCGAGACCTTGCTCGAGAGCGAGCTGTTCGGCTACAAGCGGGGCGCGTTCACCGGCGCCGACCGCGAGAAGAAGGGGTTGTTCGAGGTCGCGCATGGCGGCACTCTCTTCCTCGACGAGATCGGCGACATGAGCCTGGGCATGCAGAAGAAGCTGCTGCGCGCGCTGCAGGACGGCGAGATCCGCCCGGTCGGCGGCAAGGAAGCGCTGCACGTCGACGTCCGGGTCGTATCCGCATCCAACAAGGTGCTGCGCAACATGGTGGAGAAGGGTACATTCCGTGAGGACCTGTTCTACCGTCTCAACACCATCACCATCGAGCTGCCGCCGCTGCGCGAGCGCAAGGAGGACATCCCGCTGCTCGCGGACTCTTTCATCGCCAGGGTGGCGCGCGAGATGGGCATCGCCAAACCCGACGTGACGAGAGGCGCGCTCGAAGCGCTCGCGCGCCACAACTGGCCTGGCAACGTGCGCGAGCTGGAGAACGAGATCCGCCGCGCGCTCGCCTTGCTGCCTCGCGGGGCGCCGCTCGACGTGGACGGGTTGAGCGACGAGGTCCGGCGCAGCGCGGCCGGATGAATCGAGTTGGTTGCAGGACGAGGAGACGCGTATGGCCCGTTTGATCGTTGCCGAGGCAGGTCGCAAGCGAGCGGTGACGCTCGTGGGCGAGCAGATCGTCGTCGGCAGTGGTGCCGAGGCGAACCTGAGGCTGATCGATCCCGAGGCGAAGAGCCGCCACTGTCAGATCGTCGCGTCGGGCAGCAACTACATCCTCACACCCAACCCCGGTGACGCGCTGTTCTTGAACGGCAGGCTGGTGCAGCATCCGGAGATCTTGCGCAACGCCGATCAGATGCGCATCGGCAACGTCACGCTGGTGTTCGAGGCTTTGGCGCCGGCGCCGCCGGCGCAAAGCGCCTGCACCCAGGCCAGCGCCAGCGAGCGAACCGCGGCACCCGCGCCGCCACCGCGATCACGAGCGGGCGTCGAAGGACGCGTTTCCCACCGGGCCGATCGTGCTCGGTGCTCTGGTGCTGATCGCGCTGCTCGGCGGCGGCTACTGGGTCGCCAACATGGCGAGCAGCGGCCTCAACGCCGACGACACGCTCGCGCAGGCGCGCAGCATGATGGATCAGAAGCGCATCGAGGAAGCGACGCTCCTGCTCAAGTCGATCCCGCGGGATGCAGGCAAGGCCTATGACGATGCCCAGACGCTGCTGCGCCAGAGCGCTCGCAATCGCGAAGCGCGCGACGAGCGGCTGCAGGCGCCCGACCCGGTCACGGCGTACGAGCAGGTCATCGCGCCGTATTACGAGCAGTACTTGAAGAAGCCCGCGGACGAGGCCGACCGCGCGCAGGTGTACTACTTCCTCGAATGGCGCTGCAAGGACTTCGTCAAGCGCTTTCCGGGATCGGACAAGCTCGCTGCCGTCAATCGCATGCAGGAGTACTTCCGCGATGCGGTTCGCACCGTGCGTTCCTTCCCTGAAACCTTCCACGATGTCACCGCCGTGGTGCAAGGCGAGAACGAGCTCAATCACTTCGGCGAGTCATACAAGACGGTCAACGACTGGCTCAGCGCGCACGGTAACAGCGAGGACGCCGGCGAGGCGAGGCAGCTGCGCGATCGGTGTCTCGAATCAGCGCGCAAGTATGCCGGCAAGGAAATCGAGACCGCTCGCCGACGCATGGGGGAACAGTACTTCACCACCGCGCGGCGCGTGCTCGAGGACGCCAAGGCGAACTGCATGGGCGTGCCCGGGGTCACCGAGGACCTGGGGCTCGAGCTGGCTCGACTCGAGGCAGCGGAAAAGGGCACCTGAGCGCGCCGCCCGGCAGGGCCGGCGCCGGTCTCGCTGGGCCGTCTTCCCCCACTTCCCGCGAAACTGTGCGCGTTCGCGGAACCGCGCTATCCTATGCCGCGGCCGCGGCCGTCGCTCTTGCTCCAGCGCGACCGCCTCACTCGAGGGTTTCGTCCCCTCGGATCACCATGCGAGAGGCGCTGCTCTACCACCGCGAAGGACCGGTGCTCGTTTGCGATCTGTGCGCTCACCGCTGCCAGGTCGACGACGGCGGGCGAGGCATCTGTCAAGTGCGTGAGAACCAGGGTGGTGTGCTGTACACGCTCGTGTTCGATCGCGTGCGTGCCTGTCGCATCGGCCCGATCGAGCTCAAGCCGCTGTACCATTTCCTGCCCGGCTCGCTGTCGTGCTCGGTGGCGGCGATGGGGTGCAACTTCCATTGCCTGTACTGCGAGACTGCCGAGATCTCGCAGGTCGGCGAGGGCGGGGCGATCAGCGGTGGTCTGTTGCGTGCCGACGAGATCGTGGAGCGCGCGGCGGCGATGGGCTGCCGCTCGATCACCTACACGTACTCCGAGCCCACCGTGTTCCTCGAGCTCGCGCTGTCGATCGCCAAGCATGCTTGCGAGCGCGGCCTGCGCAACGTGTTCTTCACCAATGGCTACATGACCAAGGAGGCGATCGATCTGCTGACGCCGGTGCTGCACGCGGCCAACGTCGACTTGAAGGGCTTCAGCGACGAGTGCTATCAGCGCGACTACGGCGGCAAGCTCGCGCCGGTGCTGCGCACCATCGAGGCGATGAAATCGACCGGCGTGTGGATCGAGATCACCACCGTGCTGATCCCGGGCAAGAACGACTCGGACGCGGAGCTGCGCGAGCTGGCCCGCTTCATCGCCTCGGTCGACGCGGGCATCCCGTGGCACATCTCGTCGTTCAATCCCGCGCACCAGCTGTGCGACTGGCCGCGCACCTCGCCGGCGCGCCTGGAAGCGGCGATCGACATCGGCCGGCGGGCAGGCCTGCGCTTCGTGTACAGCGGCGGCGCCGGACACGAGGCCGAGTCGACTCTGTGCCCGTCATGCGGCTCGTTGCTGGTCGATCGGTTCGCCGGCAACCTGTGCTCGAACCGCGTCGTGCACGGCGGCTGCCCGCGCTGCGGCCGCAAGGTCGAGGGGCTCTGGGACTAGCCCGGTCGCTCGCCGCCCGGCTCGACGACCGGGATCTGGCTCGCGGCGATGCCCTTCTCTTCGTCCACCAGCGCGAGCAACGCCATCCCGGCGACGAAGAACGCGCCGATCGACAGGATCGCCGGACGCTGGCTGCCAGTGGCGCGCGACAGCACGCCGAACAACAGCGGTCCGGCGAACGCGAGCGCCTTGCCCGCGACGCCGAGGAAGCCGTAGAACTGGGCTGCATTCGCCTGCGGCGTGAACAGCGCGATCATGCTGCGGGTCACGGACTGCGTGGCGCCGATGCCGAGCCCGGCGAGCACCGCGGCGCCGTAGAACGTGGCCTGGTCGTGGGCCGCGAACGCGACCGCCACCGCCGCGACCCAGATCACGAGCGAGATCATGATCGTGCGCTTCTGTCCGATCTGGTCGGCGATCGCGCCGAAGCCGAGCGCTGCCACCGCGGCGACCACGTTCATGGCGAGGAACATGGTGACGATCTCCGCCGCCGTGAAGCCGATCGTCTCCTTCGCATAGCGCGCCGAGAAGTAGATCACGGTGACCACGCCATCGTTGTAGACCAGGAATGCCACGAGCAGCTTGAACAGCTCGCGGTATCGGCGCACGTTGCGAAACGCCAGCGCCAGGCGGCGAAACCCGACCAGGAGCAGTCGCTCGCCCGGCGGCAACGCCTGCGGCACGCTGCGGTCGCGCAGGAACAGGAAGGTGGGGATGACCGCGATCGCGTAGTAGCCGGCGATCACGAGCGGGATCATGCGCGCGCGCGTGAGCTCGTTGTGGTCCGGGTGCAGGACGATGCTGTTCGCCAAGGGCTGGCACAGGAGCAGGGCGAGCAAGCCGCTCGCGTAGCCGAGCGCCCACTTGAGACCGGAGATGCGGCCGGCATTGGCCGGCGTCGAGATGCCCGGCAAGAACGAGTCGATGAACACGCCGCCGCCGGCGAAGCCCAGGTTGGCGATCGTGTACAGCACGATGCCTGCGACCACCATGCCCGGGCCGACGAGCGCGAGCGACGCGGTGAAGGTGAACACGAGCAGCGCGCAGGCGCCGAGGTACCACTTGCGCCGGCCGGAGAAGTCGGCCATCGCCCCGAGCAACGGTGCCAGCAGCGCCACCGCGACCTCGGAGATCGAGGCGCCGAGGCCCCACAGGTAATCGGCGCGCTGCGCATCGCCCACCACGATCGTGCCGAAGTACAGCGCGTACAGCGTGGTGACGATGACCGTGGTGAACGCCGAGTCCGCCACGTCGTAGCAGCACCAGCCGATGATCTCGCGCTTGCGGACGGGAGCCTGGGCCAAGGGTTCCTCGAGCGATCGGGCGTCGTGGTTCGGTCGCTGGACCCCTCGATGTTGGCGATCGCACTGCGCCGATCAACGAATGAAAGCGCGGGCGCGCGCCGTGGCGCCCTCAGCGCTGGAACGGCTCGCTCTTCACCAGGCCCTTGCCCTGCTCGATGGTGATGCGCGCGTTGGCAGGCACGTGCTCGAGCGTGGTCTCCGGGAACTGGCGCGCCGGCCACTTGACGATGATCTCGTCGGCCGCGGTCGCCTCCCCCAGACCGAAGTGCAGATTCAAGTCGTTCTGCGAGGCATAGCTCGTGCCCGAGCGCAGCTCGTCCTTCTGGCGAAACGATCCGGTGCGCACCTCGACCAGCGCCCCGATTGCCGCTCGGTTGCTGCTCTTGCCATCGGCCACGAGGTGGATCTCGATCGCATTCTTGACATTGCCCCCCTGGTTGATGAGCAGCTCCGCGTTGTCCGGCAGGCCGCGTTTCTCGTCGTCGCCGCGGCGCGTGATCAGCACGTCGAGATCGCCGTCGAGGTCCACGTCGCCGGTGGCGAGCCCCCGGCCGACCGCCTTCACGCTGAAGTGCGGTCCTGCCGTCGGCGACGCCACCTCGAAGCTCTTGCCGCCGAGGTTGTGCAGCAAGAGGTCGGGCTGCTCGAATGCCAGGATGCCGCCGCGGGAGCGCGCAACGTTGACGAGCACGTGACCGTCGGTGACGAAGATGTCCGGGTAGCCATCGTTGTCGTAGTCGAACAGATCGAGGCCGAAGCCGACCAGGCCGACATCGACGGTCGCGAGCCGGAACGCCGAGGTCTTGTCGGCGAAGAAGCCCTTGCCGTCGTTGATGTACAGACTGTTCGGTTCGGCATCGAGCTGCGAGGTGTAGATGTCGAACGCGCCGTCGCGGTTCACATCGCTCGAGTCCACACCCATGCTGGCGAGCGGCTGGCCCGAGCCATCGAACGCGCAGCCGCGCAGCGTGCCATCCTCGGTGAACGTGCCGTCCCGGTTGTTCACGAACAGGAAGTTGCGCACCTGATCGTTCGCCACGTACAGGTCGGGCCACCCGTCGCCGGTGAAGTCGGATGCCACCACGCCGAGCGCCTTGCCGTTGTTCTTCGCGATCTCCTTGCGCTCGGCCTTCATGATTCCGGCTGCCTCCGAGACGTCGTGGAAGCTGCCATTGCCGTCGTTGTGGAACAGGATGTCGGGGAGGCCGTTGTACACCGCCGGTGAGCAGTAGTCGCGGAACCCGGTGATGCCCTTGCCGCAGTTGGGATTGTTGTTCTGATGCGTGTAGTCGACGTACTCGCCCACGTACAGGTCGAGCCAGCCGTCGAGATCGTAGTCGAAGAAGCACGAGCTCGACGCCCACCAGCGTTGCTTGAGATCGATGGTCAAGCCAACCTTCGCCGTGACGTTCTCGAACGTGCCGTCGCCCCGGTTGCGGTACAGCACGCACTGCGCGTCGAAGTTGGTCACGAACAGATCGAGCCAGCCGTCGTTGTCGTAGTCGCCCACGCAGCAGCCGAAGCCGTACGACCCGTTGCTCGTGCCCGCGGCCTCGGTGACGTTGGTGAACCGGTCGCCGTCGTTGCGCATGAGCGCGCTCGGCATGGGCCGGTAGTCCGGGTCGTCCGGCCACTTGCCGCTCTGCACCAGATAGGCGTCGGCATCGCCGTCGTTGTCGTAGTCGAACAGCGCGCAGCCGGCCACGCACACCTCGGGGTAGCGATAGTCGCCGCGCGCGCCGCACACGTGATGGAAGTCCTCGATGCCACACTTCGCCGGCAGGAACCAGATTGCTTGCGCCGGCACGGTCTTGGGGTCGACGGTGGTCGCGAACCGCGAGAACCGCGGCGGCCGCGCGGGCGCGGCGATCGGCAGCGCCGCGGCCGGCGGCGGCGTGCGTGACTCATCGTCGCAGGCGATCAGGCTGAGGCACATCAGGCACAGGAGCGGGTGCATCGGCATCGACGTCCTCTCTTGGGTTCGCGGCGCCATGGTCCTCAACCAACCACGTCTCGCTGCGCGAGCCAAGGGGTTGCTTCGCCCACGGTACTGGCGAAGCGACACCCGGGCTGCGCCGCTGCTTGAGCCGAATTGAGCCAGGCGCCGCCACCTTCCCCAAAGCGTGCTGGACCTCTAGAATGAGGCGCACTTCATTTCCATGTGATGCCACAGTCTGGGAGGACCCGCAATGCATCCGGGCCGCGCCTTCGTCCTGTGCCTGAGCGTTGCCGTCGCATGCGGCCAGCCGGCCGCCGCCGAGACCTCGTTCTTCACGCTGCGCGGACAGGGCCCGTCGGACTTTCTCGGCAGTGCCGTGAGCAGCGCGGGCGACGTCGACCAGGATGGGTTCGTCGACCTGCTGGTGGGAGCGTACCAGCAGACCAGCGGCGGCCCTGGCTATGCGCTCGTGATCTCGGGTCGCGATGCCAAGACCATCTTCACGTTCACCGGCAGCGCGCCGGGTGACCTGTTTGGCCGCGCGGTCGCGGCTGCAGGTGATGTCGACGGAGATGGGTTCCCCGATGTCGTCATCGGCGCGCCGTTCGACGGCCGCGCGGCGAACGATGCCGGCAGCGCCACCGTGTTCTCCGGCAAGGACGGCAAGGTGCTGTACCTGTTCACCGGCGACTCGGACGCCGACAAGTGCGGCTGGTCGGTGGCCGGCGCCGGCGACGTGGACGCCGACGGGCATGCCGACGTGATCGTCGGCATGCCGGGCGACGATGCGAACGGCTTCAACTCCGGCACCGCCAAGGTCTATGCGGGCGCCGACGGCACGGTGCTGTTCGTGCTGCACGGTTCGGCCGGGTATCAGTCCTTCGGCGATGCCGTGGCCGGCGCCCAAGACGTCGATGGCGACGGCCATGACGACGTCCTGATCGGTGCACCCGGGACCAACGCCAACGCCGGCGCGGCGTTCTTGTTCTCCGGCCTGGACGGCAGCGTGCTGCGATCGTTCGCTGGTGATCTGCCCGACGACATCTTCGGCCACTCCGTGGCGGGCGTGGGCGACGTGAACGGCGATGGCTTCGCGGACGTGCTGGTGGGTGCGCCGCTCGCCGCCGGCACCAACGCCGGCGTGGTGCGCCTGTACTCGGGCAAGGATGGATCGGTGCTGCGCACGCACGAAGGCAAGGCCGCGGGCGATGGCCTTGGCTGGAGCTTGGCTCCGGCCGGCGACGTGAACGGCGATGGCGTTGTCGACTACGTGATCGGCGCCCCGTTCAACGATGGTGCCGGTGCCGACGCCGGCGGTGCGGGCGTGTACTCGGGTCGCACCGGCGCGGTGATCTACTGGTTCGATGGCGACGCCGGCAACGTGCACTTCGGCGAATCGGTGAGCGGCGCCGGCGATGTGAATGGCGATGGCTATGCCGAGGTGATCGTCGGCGCGCCGCTCGACGACAGCGCCTTCACCGACGCGGGCATGGCGCGCGTGTTCTCCGGCAAGGACTGCCCCGCCGACTGGGTGAACTACGGCCCAGGATGGCCCGGGACGAACGGCATTCCGTTGTTCACCGCCAGCGCCGATCCGCAGATCTGCACCACCATCACGCTGAACGTCGGCAACTCGCTCGGCGCCTACACGGCGGCGGCGATCATCGTTGGCATCAACTCCGCCTACACGCCGACCATCTTCGACGGCGTGCTGCTCGTCAGCCCGCTCACCGTCGTGTCGCTCACCCTGCCCGGCGGCGGCTTCCCGTTCGAGGCGAAGATGCCGTGCGACACCACGTTTTGCGGGTTTGCGGTCTACCTGCAAGTGCTCGAGGTCGACCCGGGCGCGTCGAAGGGCGTGTCGTTCAGCCAGGGGCTCGAGCTGATCATCGGCGGGCGCAAGCTGTGAGCAGGGATGCGGCTCACCACGCGCCGAGCGCGCGGCGCAGCAGCACGAGCTGACCGATGTGATAGGCATTGTGATCCGCGATCAGGAGCGCCTCGGTGAGCAAGGTCACTCCCGGCGTATGCGGCATCGGCTGCATCAGCCGGCCGGCCCGCTGGCTCACCAGGCTCCGCATCGCCTTGCCATCCGCGCGGAATGCGCGGGCGCTGCGCGCCCACGCGGCCGCGCTCGGCGGCGCCGCCTCCGTCGGCCAGTACTCCTGCGGCCACGCCGGCGACACGTGCTCCGGGTCGCGGCAGTAATCGAGCATGTCACGCTGGGCGATGCGCAGATGCTCGAGCAGCTGCCAGGCGCTGTACGGAATGCGCTCGTGCTGAGCGCCGCGCAGCTTGACCGGAAAGTCCGCGAGCGCCGCATCGAACCCCACGTGCGCGCTCTTGCAATCGAGCAGCCACAGCACGTGATCGCGGAGGTTCGCAGCGTCTGCCTTGCGCATGGTGGCCTCGCCGTATGGGGTATCGGCCGCCCGCGGCGCAGCAAGGGCGGCTCCACGGCGATTATGCGCAACGGCAGCCGCCGGCGGTAGGGTCGATGCGGCGGGATCGACGAGGCGCTCGCGGCATCGGTCAAGGACCGGGTTCACCACGCTGCGGGTGTGCTCGATCTGCACGTCCGCGATGCTCGTGGACTCGGGTATCGCCGCTGGCATCATCAGAGTCGGCGGCGGCATCCTGCAGTGCAGCTTGAACGCCTCGCCCACGAACGGCGGCTCCGGCTGGCGTATCGTTGCTGGTTCCAGTAGGGAAGCAGGGCCTCGCACAGCTCGATCATCTCGCTCGCAGTGTAGCGAGGCGGTTCTGAAAGAAAGTCTGCTGCGCTCGGCAAGTTGAGCAGGTCCGAATCTCGCAAGGTCATTGCCCTGTCCAGTCTCGTTCGAGTCTCTCGAACAGCTCCCGGGTAGCGTATTGCTGGCAAAGCTCCCGGAGGTCGTCCCTCGACACCTCGGCTCGACCGCTGCGCAGCAAGGCCACGACGTCCTGATAGTCCTTGACGAACCGGTGTTCCTGGTAGTGTTTCAGTGCGTGCAGCTTGAGCACCAGCAGATGACGGGCTGACACGACCCTCACGCCTGAAGCGACTCCCAGCTGGGTCGTGTGAGCTTCCCGGTAGAGCTTGGCGAAGGTCTCCTCGTCGACGAACATGAGGTCGATCGGCCATGCAGCCAGTCGATCGCCGTGAAACCGGGCGAACCGATCATCGTCCTGGATCTTCACATATCGCAATCGCTCGAGCAACTCCAGCCACGTGTGTTTCTGTGCACGCGGCACCAAGAGGTCGAGATCGCCCGTCTGTCGGGAGATGCCGTGGAAGTTGGCAGCATGACCGCCGACGATGAGGAACCGCAGCCCCTTGGATTCGCAATAGAACAGGATCGTGCGAAGGATCTCCATGACGACCCAGGATACACTGTGATGCTCCCCTGACAAAACCGGCGGCGAGATCGTCGGTGCGACCATTCGCCTTGCCCCATCAGCGCAGCTCGCTCAGGAACGTCACCAGGTCGACGAACTGCGCTGCGGTGAGCCCTTGCTCCAGACCGTCGGGCATGCCCGACGTCGCGTGCGAGCGCCGCTCCGCCACGTCGCGCGCGGGCACGGCGACCGTCTTGCCGTCGCTGGTCACGACGATGAGCGCATCTTGCGTCTCGCGGTGCACGTAGCCATCGAGCTCGGTGCCATCGGTGGTGCGCACGGTGATGCTCGAGAATCCGGGCGCGATCACCTCGCTCGGCTCGAGGATCGAGCGCACGATGTGGCGCCTGGGGTTGAAGCGTGCGACCTCGGTGAGGTCGGGCCCGACGCGGCCGCCCTTGCCGCGCACACGATGGCAGCGTGAGCAAGCCGCGACGCCGCCGAAGAACACGGCCTCGCCGCGCTGCGGATTGCCGCTCGCGTAGAGCGCGCGCAGCTCGAGATCGTCCGGGTGCTGCTCGACTTGCTTGGGCAGCGCGGCGAGGCGTGCGTGAAATGCCCAGCCGCCGCGATTCTGGCTGCACTTCACCAGCACGGTGTTCGTGCCCGGCTCGAGCGTCACCTCGGCGCATTCTTGATCGAGCACCAGATTGCGATCCACGAGATGGTCGAGCACGAGGCGGCCGTTCAACCATACCTTGATCGCGTCGTCGCTGCCGGCGAACAGCGTGGCCGGTCGGCGCTCGGCGGCGGGGAACCTCGCCCACGCGTACGCGGTCACGAGCTCGCTCGGTGTCAGGTCCATGAGGCTGACGATGCCCGCGGCGTCGTCGGCGTGCCGTGCGCGCCAGGCGACTCTTTGGCCGAGCGCGGAGTACACCGCGTTCGGTTCGAGCTCTCGCTCGGGTGGGTCGGCGCGACCGTGCCCGGTGCCGTCGACGTTTGGAAACGGGCCGATCACCAGCCAGTCGCGCAAGACGCCGTCGGCGCCGTCGAGCGTCTCGAGGTAGCCGCCACGCTGCTCGGCTCGCGCGTCCATGTCGATCCAGCGGCGCAGCTCGCCCAGGGTCGCGTGGTCGAGCACGACATCGCCGTGGCGTGCGCGCTCCATGACGCGGGCGAGCAGCGCGCGGCGCTCCTCGCCCACGGCCACTCGCTCGAGGCCGCGCGCGCAGTCCAGGCTCGAGTCCGGGTCGGCGAGCCCGCCGAGGAACACCTCGGTGAGCGCCGGGTCGGGTGAACAGCTCGCGAGCGCGCGCAACAGCGCCCATCGCCTGCGACCCGCGGCGCCCGCGAGCAGCCGCAGCAGGCCTGGCGATGCCTCGCTCACCGCGAGCTCGCCGCAAGCGAGGATTGCGGCCTCGGCGACGGTTTCGTCGTCCTGGTCAAGCGCGCGCAGCAGGGTGGGTGCGATGCCGCGCCACGCGAGGCTCGCCGCGGTGCGGAACACATCGCTCTGCAAGCCGTCGCGCGCTGCCAGCCGATCGAGCATGGCGCCGCACGCCGCGGCGTCGAGATCGTGCCGCTGCCGCAGGTCTTGCAGGATCGGCCGCACCAGCATGGCGGGCAGGTCCGGTCGGCGTGTGACCAGATCCACGAGTGCGTGCGCGATCCCGGGTGCGGGCGTCTCTTGCGCGCGGTCGACGAGCAGCGTGAGCACGTCCGGCTGGACGTGCTCGAGCGCGAGCATCGCCACCACCAGCGGTTGCGTGCGCGCGTCCCGCAGCTCGAGCACCGCCGGCAACAGCTCGCGGCTTTCGGCCAGCGCCGGCGCACCCATCGCCAGCGCGCGCGCCACCAGCTGCTCGCGATACGGACCGAGCGCGCGCGTGAACGCGTACCCGAGAAACGGATCGCTCCACTCGCTGGAGAGCAGCGCCGGTGCGACGCGTTCGAGCGGCAGCGGCGCGGCGCGGGCCGCGATCGCGAGCGCCGCCTCGAAGCGGACGAAGTCGCCGTGATCCTGCGCCAGTGCGATCAGCCGGGCCGCGTCGATGCGATCGATCAGGCCTGCATGCCGGGCGACGCGCAGCGCGCTGGTTCGCACCCACGCGTCGGCATCGTCGAGCGCGGCGATGACCGCGCGCGCGAGGGGTTCGCGATCATCGAGCCGGCTCTCGGCGAGCGCCCACAGCGCATGGCAGCGCGTGCGCGGTGATTCCGCGGCCGCGAGCAGCGGCACGACCGCGGCCAGCAGCTCGCTCTTGCGTGCGGCCAGCAGGTGCTGGCTGGTGCGCCGCAGCCAGCGATTGTCGGCGCGCAGGTTCGCGGCGAGCGCGGCGCTCGATGCGTGCGCCAGGTCGGGGATCGCTCGCCTTGGCGCCTGCTGCCAGGCGATGCGGTAGATCCTGCCATGCTCGTGATCGCGCTGCGCGCTGTCGAGCGGATGCTCGACGTGCTGCAGCACCTCGTTGTACCAGTCGAGCACGTACACGGCGCCGTCGGCACCGACGGTGATGGCGATGGGGCGGTGCCACGCATCGTTGCTTGCCGCGAGATCCGGCTTCTGGCGCGCGAAGAACGTGGCGCCGCGCGGCTCGAGCGCGTCGCGCAGAATGCGATGCAGGTTGGGGGCGCCCTGCAAGACCGTGCCACGGTAGTCGGCGGGGAAGGCGTCGCCGGAGTAGATCGCGAGCCCGCACTGCACGAGATAGCCATGGTGCTGCGCGTGGTCGGCCTCGATCCCCGGCAAGGTCCCGGGTGCGCCATCGTGCCGGTCATTCACGGCCAGGCCGTAGTCGGCGCCCTCGACGAGATGGATCAAGTGGGGGCCTTCGTTGTCGTTCGCGATCCAGTTGCCGTAGTCGTCCCAGTCGAAGCCCCACGAGTTGGTGAAGCCGCGGTGCACCACCTCGAAGCCAGTGCCGTCGGGCCAGCAGCGGAAGAAGTCTCCCGGCGTCAACACGAACTGCCGGCCGTCGGCAATCACCGTGGAGCGCGCATAGCAGCCCTGGCTCATCAGCAGCTTGCCCTCCGGGCCGAACACGAGGCCGTGCACCATGTGGTGCGTGTCCTGGCGGCCGAAGCCGGTCAAGATCATGCGCTTCTCATCGGCGTGCCCGTCGCCATCCACGTCGCGCAGGAACCACAGGTTGGGCGCCTCGGCCACGTAGATGCCGCCGTGCGCCGCGGCCACCGCGTCGGGAATGTCGAGGCCGTCCGCGAACACCTGGATGGAATCCGCGCGCCCGTCGTGGTCGCGATCCTCGAGGATCTTGATGGTGCCCGCGGGCTTGCTGCCGGGTGGCGCACCGAGCGGGTACTCGGGCGCTTCCGCGACCACCATGCGGCCGCGCTCGTCGAAGTCGAAGGCGATGGGCTTCTTGATCGCCGGCTCGCTCGCGAACAGCGTGACCTCGAACGCATCCGGCACGCGGATCGTCGCGCGCGCCTGGTCGGGACCGAGCGGCCCGCCGTGTGGTTCCTGCTGGTAAAGGTAGAGGCCGCTCTTGCCGGGCAGAACCAGGTCGAGATCGCCGTCGCGATCGATGTCGATCACCACCGGCGCGAGCCCGAGCCCGTCGCCATCGCCCCGGTGAATCGCCGTGCGCGTGAACGCCTGGCGATCGCGCGCGAACGCGTACGCATAGATCGCCATCTGGTCCTCGGCGCCCGGGTCGGTCGTGTGCGCGTACTTGCGCTTGCCGGTGATCACCTCGGGCACGCCATCGCCGTCCACGTCGGCGAGGCAGAGCGCGTGCGCCTGCGACCAGTCGTGATCGATCTCGTGGCGCTGCCACGTGCCGCCGGCGAGCTGCTCGAGCCAGCCCACGCCATAGTCGTGGCCCATGCCGAAGAACAGGTCCGCGCGCCCGTCGCCGTTCCAGTCGTGCACGATGATCGCGATGCCCACGGCACCGAGGCTCCAGTCGGCATGCCAGAGCCACTCGCCATGGTGCCGGTCGACCGGCGCCTCGAACCATCCGGTTGCGACGACGATGTCGCCGCGACCGTCGCCGTTGACGTCACCGAAGCCGATGCCGTGCCCGCCAACCGAGCTCGACACGTCGTACCGCACGAGCGTGCCGTTCGCCACGCCGTACCAGACCGTGCGCTCGGCGACGTTGGGCAAGAAGTCGAGCACGCCATCCTGGTCGACGTCCACGGCGATCGCCGTCTCCATGTGCCCCGGCGTGTCGACCAGGTGTTCCCGGAAGGCGCCGCCGCTCGGCCCCGGATTCTCGCGCCACACCACCGACTGGCGGTGCCAGTTGCACGAGATCACGTCGACCCAGCCGTCGCCGTTCACGTCGCAGGGCACGTTGGCGAAGTCGAGCCGGTAGCCGCCCTCCTCGGCGATCGAAGTGACGCTGCGCTGCGCCCACGTCGGACCCGCGTACCAGTGGTCGCCGCAGACGATGTCGAGGTGCCCGTCACGGTCGAAGTCGGCCACGCCCGCGGCCTCGAAGTTGGACGCGGCGTTGATCACGGTGCGGCGCCACTCGGCCGCGCCGGTGCCGGGATCGATCGGCAAGCGATGGCACAGCAATGCGAGCAGGGATGCGAGCATCGGCGCATGGTAGCAGCCGCGCGCCGCGCGGGCCAACCGTTACTCGCGCCGCGCTCACCGCCGCTTCAACACCAGCACGCCCACGTCGATGGTTTGATCAGCCGCCAGCGTCAGCCGGCCCAGGTCCTGCGACTCGAAGCCCACCGCGCCAGCGCTGACGTGGTAGGTCCCGGCGCCGAGGGGCCCGAGCGCGAACTCGCCGGACTCGGCATCGGCGCGCGTGATCATGGCGGGAAACTCGCGCATGCTCGCCGTGATCTCGGTGATGGCCGTGTCGGGAGCGTCGCCCTCGGGCGTTGCGAGCGTGCCCTTGATCCATGCGCTCGGCTCGGCGAAGTGAATCACGACGTCGTTCGACGATGGCCGCACGTGCTCGACGAGCATCGCGAACGCCATGCTGATCGAGCCGTCGGGTGGCAGCCGACCGTGCACCATGAGCACGTGCTCGCCGGTGCCGACCCGTGGCATCGTGAAGCGGCCCTGCGCGTCGGTGATCGCGTCGACCACCACGCGCACGCCGGCATCCGGGATCGCCGACAGTCGCCAGCCCGCGAGCGGCACGTCGCGCGCGTCGAGCAAGCGCCCGGCGATCATGGTGCTGGTGGTGAAGGCGGGGCTCCACGTGAGCGTCTCGGTGCCATGGGCGGTGAGCTCGATGGTCGCGGTCTGCGCGCCGCCGATGCTCGCGATCGCCTGGAATTCGCCCTCGGCCAGGTGCTCGAGGCGGTACTCGCCGTTCACATTGGCTGCGGCTTGCGCGCAGGTGAGCGGATAGCCGCGGCGAAAGTCCACGGTGATGCTGCCGGGCCACGGGCTGCCGTCGGCGGTGACGCGCCCGCAGAGCGTCGCCCCGGCAGAAAGCGTGAGCACCGCCTGCGTCGTCTCTCCGGCGACGACGTCGACGGCAACACGAGCCACCGCGCAGCCGATCGCACCGGCGCGTACGTCGGTCGTCCCGGCCGCTAGCCCAGGCACGCAGAACTCGCCGTGTGCGTGCCGCCAGCACGCGGCTCGGGGGCGGCGTGAACACGCCGTCCTGCACGTGCGCGCGCGGCCGTCCCACCTCGACCAGCGCGCCGGCGACGGCGGTGCCGGCGGCATCGACCACCGTTGCACGGCGCCGCTCGCGGCGCCTAGCACGAGGTTGATCGCAATGGGCGTGGCCTTCTGCTTCACGAGCCAGAGCAGGCACTGCGCCGGCGAGGGGCTCATGCCGGGCTTGCGCGCCGCGATCATGGCCGTCTCCATGAGCCCGTCGAGGTGGAACGAGCCGTCGCTCGCCGCCGTCGTGACCACCTGGCCGCTCTCGTCGAGCGGCGGATAGCCGCCAACCCAGACCAGTGCGCCCGCCACGGCCTGGCCCTGGTCGTCCACCACCATGCCGTCGACGTGGTAGCCCTGATCCGCGCTCAGCGTGACCGCCTGCTCGCCGGCGCCGGCGACGATCACCGTGCGCGATTGCCGATCCGGGTTCAAGGTCACGCAGTAGCGCCCGGGCGCGAGCCCGTCGAAGCGGCAGGTACCGTCGTCCCCGATCGCCGCCTCGCGTGCCGTCAGCCCCACTTGCGCCACGTCCTCGCGCACCAGGCACACGCCCATGTCTCGTGCCGCGGTCCCGTCGGGGCGCACGACCTGTGCGATGATCGACCCGCCGTCCTGCGCCTGGTCCTTGCCCGACTCGTGCGCGCTCCGGCTGGCCTCGGCCTTGCGTGAGCGGCGGCGGCGCGGCCGGAGCCGCGACTGCCTTCGGTGCCTGGGGTTCGGCGTGTGCGGCAGGAGCGAGGTCCACGTGAACATCGCCCCCGCGGCGGTGATCACCAGCGCGGCGATCCATTTGAGCAGCAACATGCGAGTGTCCTCCCTGACGAGGTTCGAGGTCGTGGCGCCGTTGCCGATCGGCACCACCGTGAATGGCAGGAGAGCCCGCATCCAGCGCCTGCGTGTTCGCCGCTGTACTCGCGCTCGAGCCGCCTGCGCAACAGCTTGCTCTCCACGCTTCAGACGCGTGCGCAGCGTCTCGACTGAATGCCCAGCGCCGCGCCGCGTCCGCGTGCGAGCAGCCCTGGTAGAAGCGCAGCAGATTGCCGCCTGGTAGTCGCGCCCAGCGCGAGCACGGCGTCCAGGATGGTCTTGCGGGCGGCCTCGCGCTCGACGATCGTGCTCGCCGATGGCACCTCGGCGGACGCCGCCGCGCCCAGCTCGTGCGTCGCGCGCCGGCGCGACGCACGACGGGTCTCTGGCGAATCGAGTTGCGCAGCACGGCGGCCAGCCATGCGCGCACCGAGCCCCGCGGCGCAGCCCCGCTCTGCAGCGCGGTCAACCAGGCCTGCTGCGCCGCATCGTCCGCCTCGTGCGCGTCCGCGAGCAGTCGCTCGGCCAGACCGCGCACGAACGCGTCGTGCACGAGCAGTGTCTCCACGGATGCCAGCGGCTCCATCGGGTTCACCTCCAGCTCCTCTCATGCCGGCCGAGCGGGACGGGTGGTTCAACGATCTTGCTTGGCAGGCTTGCCTGGCAGGGGAACGAGATGATTGCATGATGCAATCGCATGCAGCTCACAGCATGCCGCGTGCGGCAGGCGCCGTGGCCGCGGACCGGAAGCCGGCACGCCGATGATGGCGGGGCTGCCAGGGCGATGATGCTGCCGGGGTGGGACGTGGTCTATGTGATTCTGCGCCGATGCGCGATGGGCAGGGGCGGAGTTGAACCGCCGACACCGTGATTTTCAGTCACGTGCTCTACCACCTGAGCTACCCGCCCGGAACAATGGCGGCGGCCATGTTAGCGACCCGCTGTGGCTCGTCAAACGGTTTTCATCGGTCGCGAGGTGGGAGGCGCGTCGTGGGTGTGCGGCTCGAGCAGCGCGTGGCGGTGGTGACCGGCGCGAGCAGCGGCATCGGTCGGGCGATCGCGCTCGGGTTTGCCGGCGAGGGTGCGGCAGTGGCGCTGCTCGCGCGCCGCGAGGCGCGCTTGCACGACGTGGCGAACGGCATCGCTCGCGCCGGCGGCCGCGCGCTCGCGATCGGCTGCGACGTCACCGACGTGCGTCAGGTCGAGGCGGCACGTGATCGGGTGCTCGGCGCCTGGACGCGGGTCGACGTGCTGGTCAACGCCGCGGGCGTGCTGCATGCGCCGGCGCTGCTGCACGAGATCGACCCGAGCGTGTGGGAGGCGACCATCGCCGTCAACCTGCGCGGACCGTACCTGCGAGCCGCGGCTTCTGTCCCGGCCATGATCGCCGGCCGCTTTGGCCGCATCATCAATTCCACGTCGGGCTACAAGCACCAGCCAAGCTACGGTCCATACAGCATCACCAAGTCCGCGCTCGATGCGATGACCTGCGTGCTCGCGCAGGAGCTGCAGTCGATGAACATCCTCGTGAACGCGCTCGACCCAGGCTACGTGCGCACCGAGATGGCTCCGGCGGCGTGGCGCTGCCGGACACCGTCGTGCCGCGCGCGCTCGATCTCGCCACGCTGAGAGATCGGGGGCCGACGGCCAGCTGGTGCCGGCCTGAGTCACGGTTGCCCGGGACGCAGCACCTGGTGTGCGCCGGTGCAGTTGAGACTGCTTGAGCACGCGCTCGGCGTGCTCCTCGCTCAGCGCCGCAGCGCGCCTGGCGGCGCCGTCCAGGTCGGCGCCCAGCGAGCGAGGCGAAGCGCGCCGCCCGAACGGCGCGCGCCTTGAGCAGCAGCCCGGCGTCGAAGCGATCGTCGTCGTCGAACGATCCGGCAGCGAGCTGGCGCAAGTTGTCGGCGTTGATGCGCGCGCGCGACCACTCGCGGGATGCTGCGCAGCCAGGCCAGCCGCTCGCCGGCGCGCGCGATGAGCTCCGTCTGTTCGGCCTCCGTGTGCCACGGCGCGAGCACCAGGAGCGGCGGGCGATCCGCCTTCCGCGAGCAGCTCCGCGTAGCACGACGGGATCGCCGCCGCGAGCGTTTCCTGGAGCGCGCTGGCGACCGCGCGGACAGCGCCGGCGCACTGGATGCGCCGCCGGCGCCGCCGGCCACGCCATCACGAACAATGCGCTGGTCAGGTCCCAGGCCACGTCGGCGGATGCTGGCAGCTGCTGCCAGTCGATCTCGCCCATGCTCGGCGAGGAGGCCAGCGCAGGAACGCCTGCGAGCGCGCGCTCGACCAAGCTGCGCACCTCGGCGAGCGGCCGCGGGCTCGCCACCACCAGCATCGGCGTGCGAGCGGAGCGTGCGCGTGTGCAGGTCGATGAGCGCGGCGGCGCGTCGAGCCGCGCGGGCACGGCCTCGGTGACGCCGTGGTCTCTGCGAAGCGAGCCAGCTTGATGCCACGCGCGGCCACGGCGAACAGCGCCAGGTCGAAGCTCTCGGCTTGCAGCACTTCCTCGGTGCAGTCGCGAACCGCGACCTGCACCGTCACCGGCGTGAACGGCGCCGGTACGAGCCGTTCGCCTCCACCTGCAAACCGGCTTCGAGCAGGTGGAGCGGCACGAGCTGCTCGAACAGCATCGCATCGCCGAGCACTTCCGCGCCAGCCGCATTCACGTTGACGAGCAAGTTGCGCACGGTGGGCGAGCGCGCTGCTCTTGGCCGTGGAATGTTCATTGGCCAGCACATTGCTCGCCTGCGGCAGGCCGCGCGGCTCCGCCAGCAAGCCGCCGCGATACACGCTGACGATCGCCGCGCGTCGCGCGCGGGCTGGGCAGCACCACCACCCGCACGCCGTTTTGCAACTCGAAGTGATCGGCCGCGAGCAGCGGCCAGAGCGGCGAGCAGCGGCGCGAGCCATCGCATGGCGTCATGCCCCCAGAAGGACGCGCGCAGCGCGCACGTCGCGCTCGATCTGCTCGATCAACGCCGCACGCGACGGGAACCGGGTCTCGTCGCGCAAGCGGCCGATCAGCATCACCTCGACATGCTTGTCGTACAGGTCGTGCGCGTAGTCGAGCACGTGCACCTCGACCGTGGTCTCTTGCTCCGGCTTGAACGTGGGGCGCGTGCCGATGTTGTAGACCGGGGCGCGTGCCGCCTGGGCTGCCGTCGATCAGCACCCGCGCAGCATACACGCCGCGGCGCGGACATGCATCCTGTTCCAGGTCGAGGTTGGCGGTGGCGAACCCGAGCTGTCGCCCGCGGCCATCGCCGCGCACCACCCGTCCGAGCAGCGACAGCGGGCGCCCCAGCATCAGCGCGGTGGTCTCGAGATCGCCATCGTCGATGGCGGCGCGGATCCTGGTGCTGGAGACGACCTGATTGCCGGCGGTCACCTCGCCAATCACGCGCACGACGTAGCCGTGGCGCTGGCCCAGCTCGGTCAGGCGCCGCGCGTCGCCCTCGCGGTTGCGGCCGATCGCGGTGTCGTGGCCCAGCACCAGCCCGCGCACGCCGAGCGCACGCGAGAACACCTCGCGCGAGAACTCCTCGGCGGTGATCTCGCGCACGCGCTCGCTGAATGGCAGCACGATCGCGTAATCCAGGTCGAGGCTCGCGAACACCCGCAACCGATGCTCGAGCGACATGAGCAGCTTTGGCGCCTTGCCGCGCAGGATCACGTCCGGGTGGGTGGCGAAGGTGACGACTCCGGCCGGCCCAGCCAGCGCCTTGGCCCAGGCGCGCACCTCGTGCAGGATGGTCTGGTGGCCGACGTGCACGCCGTCGAACACGCCGATGGTGACCGCACCGCCGCGCGCCACCGCGACCGGGTCGCCCACCGAGAAGCCGCTGAATCGTTGCATGGCCCGCCGTACTCTGCGTTGCTACGCGACCGGCTGGCGATACTTCTCTTCCAGTTCCCGGAGCGCTCCGCGCAGGCGGATCTTGTCGGTGTCGGACATGCGATGGATCAAGAGCACGTTGTCCAGATGATCGAGCTCGTGCTGGATGATGCGCGCCTCGAAGTCCCTGGCTTCGAAGCGGATCGGCTCGAAGTTCTCGTTGCGCGCCTCGATCTCGATCACGCGCGATCGCTCGACCTCGATGTAGATGCCGGGGAACGAGAGGCAGCCTTCGTCGCCCCGCACCCGTTCGCGACGCTTCAGGATGCGCGGGTTGACCAGCACGCGCTCGGTCTGCTTCGTGTCGCTCGGGTTGAGCACGAACAGCCGCAGGCTCAGGCCGACCTGCGGCGCGGCGAGCCCGACTCCTTTCTGGGCGTACATGAGCTCGAACATCTGGCGCAGCGTGGCGCGCATCGCATCATCGACGGCATCGACCGGCATGGTGCGCTTGAGCAGGACCGGATCGGGGTAGGTGACGATGTTCATGACGCTCGCGTGACCACCTCGAGGAAAGTTGCCGAGCGTACTAACACCGGCGAGTGGGTCTATCAACCGAATTTTGGATTGACAAGAGACTTACGCGCCAATAGCGTCGCGGGTTTTCGCCGCTGGGCCGGTTGTCGCAGGTTCCCTTGCAGGTGAGGTGTCATGGACGTCTCGAAGCACGTCCAGAAAGCCGAAGAGGCGCTCAAGAAGAAGCAGTTCAAGTACGCGATCAACCTCTACCATCAGATCCTGGCCTTCAAGCCGGATCACGGCGAGGCGCGGCTCGGACTGCGCAAGGCGCTTGCTCGACTGGCCGAGTACAAGCCGACGCCGCCCTACCTGGCGGCGCTGCTCGGCTTGCCGCATCTTCTGTCGATCTCGCTGTCGCGGGCGCAGAAGAAGCCCGACGCGCTGGCGCGCGCTTGCGAGAAGTACCTGGCGATCCGTCCGGATCACGAGGGCGTCAACCTGCTCCTCGGCGATGCGCTCGTGGGTGCGGGGCACTTGCAGTCCGCGGTGGCCGTCTACGAGCACTACGGAGAGTGGAAGAAGAGCGCGGAGGCGTACCGGCGTGCGGGCCATGCGCTGTATCAGCTCAAGGACCTGAGCGGCTCCCTGCGCTGCCTCGAGCAGGCGCTCAAGATCAACCCGCGCGACTCCGAGGCCGAACGCCTGCGCAAGAACGTCGCCGCGGAGAGCACGCTCGCGACCACGCGCCTGGCGCACGCCGAGTCGTCGCGCGAGCTGATCCGCGACAAGGAGGAGCAGAAGCGGCTCGAGCGTGCCCAGCGCATCCACCGCTCGGACGACGAGCTGCAGGAGGAGATCGGCGCGCTCGAGGCGAAGCTCGGCGCGCAGCCCGGCGATGCGCGGTCGCGGCGCGATCTGGTCGAGCTGCATGCGCGCGCGAGCCAGTTCGAGAAGGCGCTCGAGATCGTGGCAGACGGGCTGAGGCAAGACCCGGAGTCGTCCGATCTCAAGGATCGCCGCGGCCAGCTCAAGATCGCGCTGTTCGACCGCGAGCTCGCCAAGCTCGAGGCGCGCGCGAGCAAGGAGCCAGGGTCCGCGGCGGCGCAGGACCTCGAGGATCTGCGCAAGGAGAAGCAGGCATTCGAGCTGGAGGAGTACCAGCGGCGCGTGCGCGAGCGTCCGACCGAGCTCGACCTGTGGTACGAGCTCGGCATGCGGCTCGAGAACATCGGCAAGGTGGACGGCGCGATCGAGGCATTCCAGCACTCGGTCAAGGACCCGAAACGCAAGCTCGACAGCCTGGTGCGGCTGGGGTCTTGCTTCGTGCGCAAGGGCCTGTTCGATCTGGCGAAGAAGCAGCTGAGCACGGCGCTGCAGGGATTGTCCGGAACCAGCGATCGCAGCAAGGAAGTGCTGTACGAGCTCGGCAGCATCGCCGAGATGTCGAATCAATCCGGCGAGGCGCTCACCTGGTACTCGAAGATCTACGAAGTGGACATCGGCTACCGTGACGTGGCAAGCAAGATCGAGCAGTTGCAGCAGCGCACCAGGAGCTAGATGCGGAGTTTTCGCTCGCGCGCCGGGCGCCGCCGCAGCAGGCGGCACGGGCGCTGCGAGCACGGTCGTTTTGCGAGAGAGGTGACAGGGCAATGCCCCATATCGAATCGGCGAAGAAGCGGCTGCGGCAGAACCTCGTGCGACGCGAGGCGAACAAGAAGCTCTCGTCGTCCATGAAGACGGTCATCAAGCGGGTGCTGGCGGCGGTGAGCGAGAAGAACGCCGACGTCGCGCAGAAGACGCTGCCGGTGGCGATGAAGCGCATCGACAAGGCGGCCAAGCGCAACGTGATCCACAAGAACACCGCCGCGCGCTACAAGAGCAAGGTGTCGCGCGCGGTGCGGAGCCTGCAGGCCGCCAGGTGAGCGAGCGCCGGGACCCTGCGGTCGAGCCGCCGCGCGTTCGGCGCTGGCGGCTCGATTGCTTGCCGTGTCGGGTGCGTCAGCTCCCGAACAGCTCGCGCGGCTCGATGTAGTACTCGTTGCTGAGCGAGCGCACGTACAGGCGGCGCATGGTCTTGATGCGTTGCTCGAACAGCATGCTGGCGATGTAGTCCTGCGTCATCGCATCTTCGAACGGCCAGGTTTCTTGCTTGCTGATCTCGAGCAGCCGGGCGACGACGTACAGCGAGCCGGCCGAGAGCGGCTCCGAGATCGAACCTGCCTTCGGGTTCATCAGCACGAACGTCCTCAAGCTCTCGGCGAGCTCAGCACGTTCAGCTCGTAGGTGTTCTCGCGGTAGGAGAGCCCCGGCTGCGCCGAAGCGAGCGCCTCGAGCGACGTGCCGCCGGCGGTGGCGCGCTCGTGGAGCTGCTTCGCCAGCTCGAGCGCGGCCGCCGGGCGATCGCCCTTGGGGATGAACAGCAACCCGAGCTTGACCTCGGCCGGCTGGGTGAACGGGTAGCGATCCGGTACAGGCGGTAGAAGGTGCGGATCTCGCCCGGCGTCGGATCGAGGTCGCGCTTCAGATCGGGCCGCGACACCAGCAGCCGTTGCAGCAGCAGGTCGTCCTTGGTCTGCGTCAGGTAGACCTCGCGCGAACAGCCGCGGCGCTCGAGCCACGCATCGAGCGCCGCGGCGCCACCGCGGCGCTCCTCCACCCTCTGCACGTGCGCCGCGACCTCGTCGTCGGTCACCTTGATGCCCTCGGCGCGTGCCTTCTGCCGGAGCAGCTTGCGCTCGCACAGCTCGTACAACGTCTCGATCACGTCTTGCCGCGGGCGCTTGTTCACCTCGTCGTTCCTCGCTGCGCGTGATCCAGCTCGTTGCCGAGCGTGCGATCACCTCGTTCATCGCCCCCGACAGGCTGGGCGGCGTGGGCAGCTCTTGCGTCCGGGCGAGCACCATCAGCACGGCAGGCAGCAGCATCGCAGCACTCCAGGAAACCAGGTGGCGCAGGACCGCATGATACGGGCGGCGTGGTGGCGAATGCAAACATCGTTCAGGCGGAGCTCACGGCCGGGATCTCGTCTGGTTCCCGCAACAGATGGCGGCGCAGGTACTCGAGCACCGCGCCCGGGTCGCGCACCGCCTTGGGCAGCATGGATGCACTGATCGTCGTGCGTGAAGCGCACCTCGTCGCGCGTGAGCGGCGCGCGCGATTCGAAGCGCCGCGCATCGAACAGCACGAGCAGCACGAAATCCTCACCCGGGTAGAACAGCTGCTTGATGCCGAGCTCGCGGCAGCGGGTCGCGAGCACGGAACACCGCCACGAGGTTGCGCGCCGCACCGGGCAGGCGCCCGAAGCGGTCCTGCATCTCGTCGGCGATGGAGGATGTCGCGCGCGTGCCGCGCGCGGTGGACAGGCGGCGCAGCATCTCCATGCGCTGCGTCTCGTCCTCGATGTAGTTGACCGGCAGCAGCGCGCTGACCGCGAGATCGACGTCGATGTCGGCCGGTGAGTCGAGCACGATCTCGCCGCGGCGCCGATCGACGGCGCGCCCCGAGCAGGCGGCAATAGAGATCGTAGCCGACCGCGGCGATGTGCCCGTGCTGCTCGCGGCCCAGGATGTTGCCGGCACCGCGGATCTCGAGGTCCTTGATCGAGATCTCGAATCCGGCACCGAGATGCGACAGCGCCTCGATCGCCTTCAGCCGGCGCAGCGCCACGTCCGACACCGGCTTGCTCGGCACCAGGAAGTACGCGTAGCCCTTGGTGTCGAAGAGCGGCCGATGCGCCCACGCAGCTGGTGCAGGTCGGCCAGGCCGAACATGTCGGCGCGATCGACGATCAGCGTGTTGACCCGGGGGATGTCGATGCCCGACTCGATGATCGTGGTGCATACCAGCACGTCGAGCTTGCCGTCGGCGAAGTCGCGCGCAGCGGTCTCCAGCTCGTGCTGCGGCATCTGCCCGTGAGCGATGCCGACGCGCGCCGCCGGCACGAGGCGCTCGATCAGATCGGCGTGGCGCTCGATGCCGATCACGCGATGGCACACGTAGAACACCTGGCCACCGCGCTTCAGCTCGCGATGCACCGCGTTCTTGATCAGCGCCTCGTCGCGATGATGCACCTCGGTCTGGATCGCCATGCGGCCCTTCGGCGCGGTCCGCAGCGCGGAGATGTCGCGCAGGCCGACCAGCGCCATGTGCAGCGTGCGCGGGATCGGCGTGGCGGTGAGCGTCAGCACGTCGACCGTGGCGCGGAGCCGCTTCAAGCGCTCCTTGTGCCGCACGCCGAAGCGTTGCTCCTCGTCGATCACCACCAGGCCGAGATCCGCGAACGCCACGTCCTTGGACAGCAGCCGGTGGGTGCCGATCAGCACGTCGATCTTGCCCTCGCGCGTGGCGTCGGCGATCCGCTTCTGGTCGCGCGCGCTGCGAAACCGCGACAGCACGTCGACCATCACCGGGTAGTCGGCGAAGCGCGCGCGGAACGTGTCGTAATGCTGCTGCGCCAGCAACGTGGTCGGCACCAGCACGGCGACCTGCTTCTTCGACAGGATCGCCTTGAACGCCGCACGGATCGCGACCTCGGTCTTGCCGAAGCCGACGTCGCCGCACAGCAGGCGGTCCATCGGCTTGCTGGACTCGAGGTCCTGCTTGATGTCGGCGAGCGCGTGCAGCTGATCGTCGGTCTCGGCGAACGGGAACGACGCCTCGAACTGAGCCTGCATCTCGTCGTCGGCGAGGTGTGCGTAAGGCTTGTCCTCCTGGCGCATCGCCTGCACCTCGAGCAGCTCGGCAGCGAGGTCATCGACCGCCTGGTTGACCTGATCCTTCTTCTTCGCCCACGAGCGGCCGCCGAGCTTGTCGAGCTTGGGGCGCACACCGCCCACACCCACGTAGCGCTCGATCAGGTCCACCTTGGACGCCGGCAGGTAGAGGATCGTGTCGCCCTCGAACTCGAGCGTGAGGAAATCCTCCATCAGGCCATCGCGTGGCTCGCGCTTCGGTCCGAGGTAGCGCGCCACGCCGTGCACCACGTGCACCACGTAATCGCCGGGCGACAGCTCGAGCACCGACTTCACCGCGAAGCCGCGCCGCGCCTTCAAGTGCGTGGGGCGGCGCGTGCGCCGACGGCTCAGCAGCTCGTGGTGGTTCAAGACGATGGTCGACAGGTCGACGAACGCGAAGCCTTCCTCGAGCGAGCTGACGTGCAGCTGCAGCTTCGGCAGCAGCTCGGCCGCCTGCTCGCGCAGCACGTTCTTCAGGCGCTTCTTCTCGGCCGGCGTGGCGCACAGCAGGACCACGAACTTGAACTGCTGCGTGCAGCGCGCCACCGTCGCGCCGAGATCGGCGAGGTCGCTCGTGCCGCGCGGCGGCTCGACCTGGAACAGGATCGCGTCGTCGCCGCCGTGCACCTTGAGCAGCGCAATGCCGGCGCTGTTCTCCAGCCAGTCGCGGCTGTGCTTGCGCGCGCCTTCCAGCGCGCGGTCCTCGAACGCCGCCTCCTCGAGCGCGCCAACGCACGCGCTGAGCTCGTCGACCACCAGCAGCGGCGGCGCGGCAAAATGCTCGAGCAGCGCGCGCGCGCCGCGCTCGGCACGCGCCGATGGCTCGAGCGACTGGCGGCCCACGTCGAGCCGCTCGAGCTTGCGCACCGAGAGCTGCGTCTCCGGGTCCACCTCGCGAATCGACTCGATGCGATCGTTGTCGAGCTCGATGCGCGTCGGCCGCTCGGCGGTGAGCGGGAAGATGTCGATCACGTCGCCGCGCAACGCGATCTCGCCGGGCGCGGTCACCATCGCCTCGCGCAGGTAGCCGATCGCGAGCAGCTCGCGCACGATGGCGTCGCGATCGATGGTCTGGCCCTGCGCCAGCGAGACCAGGTGATCGCTCACGTCCACCGGTGACGGGAACTCGTCCAGCAACGAGCCCGCGGCGAGCAGCACCACGTCGCCGCCGTGCGCAGTGCGCGCGCGCGCCAGCGCCGCCACTCGATCGGCGAGCGCGCCGCGCACCTCGGGGTCGTCGGCCGCGCCTTCCTCGGCAGCGGCGATCACGATCGGCTCGCTGCGCATGCGCAGGGCGCGCAGGTCCTCGGCCAGGCCGACGACCTTCTCGGGGTAGGCGGTCACGACCAGCAGGGCGCGGTCGCACAGGCTTGCCAGCGCGGCGATCGCCACCGCGCGCGCCGAGCCATAGAGCCCGGCGAGCGTGACCCGCCCGTCGCGTGACCCGCGCAGCGCCGCGGCCAGGCGCGGATCGCGCGCCAGAGCTCTAGGGATCCGTTCCATGCTCGTCCCGCAGCAGCTTCAGCGCCATGCGTGCGGCGCGCTGCTCGGCGATCTTCTTGTTGCGCCCCTTCGCGGCCGGGAACTGGCGGCCGTTCACGATCGTCGCCACCTCGAACATCTTCGAGTGGTCCGGCCCCTCGGTCGCGAGCAGCGCGTACTCGGGCGTGAGCGACATCTTCTGCTGGGTGAAATGCTGCAGCATCGACTTGTAGTTCTTCGCATGCCGATTGCGCAGCACCGTGCGGATGAACGGCGTGAAGTGCTCGAGGATGAACGGCTTCGCCGCCTCCAGCCCGCCATCGATGAAGATCGAGCCGATCACCGACTCCACCGCATCGGCGAGCAGCGAGGTCGGGACCGAGCGCCGCTTGCGCACACCCTTGCCGAGCAACAGGTGATCCTGCAGCTGCAGCTTCTTCGCCAGCTTGAGCAGCGACGCCTTGCTCACCACCACCGACTTGATGCGGGTCAGCTCGCCCTCGTTCGCGTCGCCCAGGTGATTGAAGATGTACTCGGACACCACGAACCCGAGCACCGCGTCGCCCAGGTACTCGAGCCGCTCGTTCGATTGGTTGACGGCGTCCTTGGCCGAGGAGTGCGTGAGCGCCTGGCGTAGATGCTTGCGGTCGCGGAACGGGTAGCCGAGCTTGAGCTCGGTTGCCGCCAGATGCTGGTCGAGCTCTGCGGCGTCCGTGGGCAGGGCGGCGAGCTCGTGCGGGGCGGGCTTCTTCTCTGTCATACGGTCTCGAAGGGCGAGTACAGGGCGAGGTACTCTTGCTCGGCGTAGCGATCGGTCATGCCGGCGACGTAGTCGGCGACCGCCCGCTCGATGCCTTGCTGCGAGGACGTCTCCTGGAAGTCGCTCGGCAGCCGGCTCGGTTCAGCCAGGTAAGCATCGAACAGCGCCTGCACGAACGTGATCGCTTTCTCGCGCATGCGGCGCACTCGATCGGCACGATAGAAGCGATGGAACAGGAAGCGCTTGAGGTCCTCCTGCTCGGCGCGCATGGCGGGCGAGAAGTCGATCATCTTGCCGCCCACCTGGCGCGCCTGCTCCGCGCTCTTGGGATCGTGCTCGCGGATGCGCCGCGAGCTCTCCTCGATGAGATCGTGGATCGACATCTTCACCAGCTGGTTGATGACCTGCAGGTGGCGGATCTTCTCCGGCAGATCGCGGTAGCCAGCAGGCGCCAGCTCGCACGCGCGCCGCCACAGGTCGAGCGTGTCGAGATCATCCATGCTGAAGATGCGCGAGCGCAGGCCATCGTCGAGGTCGTGGTGGTTGTAGGCGATCGAGTCGGCCTGATCGACCACCTGCGCTGCCAGGTATGGCACCGGACCTGGACTCAGGTCGGTGCCGACGCCGCCGGCTGCCAGCGAGCCCTTCTTCAGGAGCGACTCGCGCACCTCGTGCGTGAGGTTGAGCCCGCGGAACCCGGGATAGCGCCGCTCGAGGTAGTCGACCACGCGCAGCGCCTGGGCGTTGTGCTCGAAGCCGCCGTGCGCGTGCATGCGCGCGCGCAATCCGTCCTCGCCCGAGTGACCGAACGGCGGGTGGCCGAGGTCGTGCGCGAGCGCGATCGCCTCGACCAGGGACTCGTTCAGCCCGAGCGCAACCGCGATCGAGCGAGCGATCTGCGCCACCTCGAGCGTGTGGGTGAGGCGCGTGCGGTAGTAGTCGCCCTCCTTGTACACGAACACCTGGGTCTTGTACTCGAGGCGGCGGAAGGCGGAGGCGTGCACGATGCGATCGCGATCACGGCGGAACGCAGTGCGGAACGGATCCTCGGGCTCGGGCTGGCGGCGGCCGCGGCTGTGTGCCGACAGCACCGCGTACGCGGCGCAGCCGCGCCGCTCCAGCTCCTCGAGAACGCTGCGGTCGTACGGAACGATGCGAGGCCTCCAGCGCCCGCCCGATGGGCCCGCTGTGGCACTTGCCGCAGGCATCCAGGGTGGGGGAGGAAGCTCTGTGCCTTGACGGCCATGAGCTTCCCCGCTGAATAGAAGGTAACTCGAACGCCCATTGAATCAATGGCCACGAGCGTGGCCGCGCGGTGACGGGTTCCGCCGGCGTGACGACCCAGCCCGGACGCGAACCCATGGCGAGGCGGCGGGCGCGCTCGCTCGACTTGGCCGTCCGTTTGCAAGCGACGCGAGACGCTCGGTTTCTCACGACGGCTCCACATCCCATCGAGGAGGCTCCCCATGGCGCGCATTTCAATCGCCCCTTGCCTGGCCGTGATGCTCTGCGGCGCCGCCTCCGCACAGACGCAGCTGTTCCGGTTCCAGGGCAGCGGCAGCGATGCCTTCGGTCGGGCCGTGGCGATCGCCGGCGACCTGGATGGCGACGGCTACGCCGACGTCGTGGTCGGCGCGAGCCAGGGGGATGACTCGACTGGCACCGGCAAGGGCTTCGCGCAGGTGCTGTCCGGCAAGAACGGGGCGATCCTGCACACGTTCACCGGCAGGTGAAGGGCGACACCTTCGGCTGGTCGGTGAGCGGCGCGGGCGACGTCAACCAGGATGGTCATCAGGACGTGATCGTCGGCGCGCCGATCGTGATGAATGGCCATCGGCTCGGCTACGCGAACATCTACTCGGGGCGGACGGCGCGCTGCTCGCGAATCTCAAGGATGCGAGCGCCGACACGCAGTTCGGGTTCGCAGTGAGCGGGCTCGGCGACGAACGGCGATGGCTTCGATGACGTGATCGCCGGCGCCCTGTTCGCCAACTCGATGGGCACGGATGCGGGCAGCGCGCACGTGTCTCGGGCAAGGACGCCAGCGCGCTCTACACCGTGAACGGCGATTCCGCGCTCGATTACTTCGGCTGGTCGGTGGGTGGTGCAGGCGACGCGAACGGCGACGGGTTCGCCGAGTTCCAGGTGGTGCCGACTGGGATGACAGGCCGGGCAACCGGTCGGGCAGCGTGACCATCTACTCCGGCAAGGATGGCTCGGTGCTGCGCGCGTTCGGCGGCGACAACGCCGAGGACCTGCTCGGCCACTCGGTCGGCGCCGGCGGCGACATCGACAACGACGGCTTTGCCGACGTCGTGGCCGGCGCCCCGCAAGGCGATCCGGTGCTGGGCGGCGGACCTGGCTATGGCCGCGCGTTCTCCGGCAAGGATGGCTCGATCCTGATGACGCTGTCCGGCGATGCGAGCTCGATCGACTTCGGCGTGGCGGCCGGCGGCGCGGGCGACGTCGATCAGGATGGCTTCGCCGACCTGATCTTCGGCGACTGGTTCGATACCACGGCCGGCACCGAGGCAGGAGCGGCCTGGGTCATGTCGGGCCAGAGCGGCAGCGTGCTGTACCACCCGCTCGGCCCGGGCGCGGTCACCAACTTCGGCGCCGCGGTCGGCGGCGGCGGCGATCTGAATCGCGATGGTGCGGCGGACTTCGTCGTCGGCGGCTACAGCGGCAACACGGCGATCGTGTACTCGGGCAAGCCCTGCCCTGCGAGCGCGAGCAACTACGACAGCGGCTATCCAGGCAGCAACGGCGTGCCGAGCTTCACCGCCGAGGATCCGGTGATCTGCACCAGCATCACGCTGTCGCTCTCGAACTCGCGCGGCGTGACCACGGCGGGCGTGATCCTCGCCGGACTGAGTGATGCGCACGTTCCCACTGCAGACGGCGGCATACTGCTCGTGGTGCCCGCGTTCGTGGTGCCGGTGGTGATTCCGGGCGGCGGCCTCTTTGCCGCCATCGACGTGCCTTGCGACACCGCGTTCTGCGGGCTGAGCGTGTACCTGCAGGCGCTCGAGTCCGATCCCGGCGCCGCGCATGGCGTGTCGTTCACGCCCGGGTTGAAGATGGTGCTGGGCGGCAGCTGAGCGCGAGCCCGCTCATCCGATCACGCCGCCGGCGCGATCGGCGTGCCGTTCGGCTATACTCGCCGACCCCAGATGGCTCCCGACCGTCGACGACGAGGCACAGGCACCCGAGCTCGGCATGATGAGCACCGTAGACCAGCGATCGATCGCACCGGCGCGCCCGGGGCGCGCCATCGTGCGATTCGACGATGCCGCCGGCCGCAGCTGGCATGCGACCGAATCGTTCCTGCCGTTCCTCGATGCCACGATCCTGCCCAACCTCGGCAACCTGCGCCGCATTGCCGGCGCGCAGGTGGTGAAGGCCACGCTCGCACGCGAGGTGGTGCGCATTCCCACCGCCGATGGCGGCGCGGTGTTCGCGAAGCGCTACTGGCTGCGCTCGACCACCGAGAAGCTCAAGTATGCGTTCGTGGCGTCGCGCGCTTTTTCGGAGTGGCGCACCGCCCATCGCCTGGCCGCGCTTCGCATCCCGTGTGCTCTGCCGCTCGCGGTGGCGGAACGACGGCGTGGTCCGCTGCTCACCGAGGCATTCTATTTCTGTGCCGGGATCGATCACGCCGAGCCGTACGGCGGCTTCCTCGAGTCCCGCTTTCGAGCCGATGACGCGCACACCGCGCGCAAGCTCGCCCAGCTCGAGCCGGCGCTCGAGATCCTGGCGCAGCTCCATGCCGCCGGCATCTACCACTCCGACTTTCATGGCGGCAACCTGCTCGCGCGCGACACCGGCGGCGCGCCGCAGGCGTTCTTGATCGACCTGCACTCGATCCACGACCCGGGCGCGCTGTTCGACTGGATGCGCACCAAGGATCTCGCCGACCTGCTGTTCTCGCTGCGCTTCGCGCTCTCCCCGCGCGAACAGCTCGACGCCGCGCGCCAATACGGCCTGCTCACCGCCGGCGCGGGCGAGGTGATGGCCGGCATCGCGCGCGTGCTCGCCGCGCGCGCGCGGCGCCATCTCGCCAGCCGTTCGAAGCGTTGCTTCAAGGACAGCTCGCTGTTCACGCGCAGCCAGCGTGATGGCTGGCAGGCGTACCATCGGCGCGATGTGCCGCTCGCACAAGTGCTCGAAGTGGTCGGCGTGCACCAGCTCGAGGTCGAGCGCGGCGGCCCCGGCGTGCTGTCCCTGTCGCCGCGTGCGCGCGTGAGCGCGGGGATGCTGGGTGATCGCCGCGTGGTGGTCAAGGAGTTCATCGGCGGCTGGCGGCTCGACCGGCGCGCGCGCCGCGCCTACCACGCTGCGCATGCGCTCGGCGTGCGCGGCATCTCGGCGCCGCTGCCGCTCGCGCTCTTGCGCGGGTCGGATCGGCGCGCGTACGTGATCTCGCAGCAGCTGCACGACGCGGTGCCGCTCACATTTCGTCTATCGGCTGGCGCGCGAGCTGACCGCACTGCCGGCGCCGGAGCGGCGCAAGCGCCGCGAGCTGGCGGAGCGGCTCGCGTCGCTGCTGGCGGCGCTGGCGCGGCTCGGTGTACAGCACCGCGACCTCTCGGCGAAGAACATCCTGATCGAGCGCGCGGCGAGCGGCTCGCTCGCCGTCACATTGGTCGATCTCGAGGCCGTGTCGTTCCGGCGGCGGTTTCCCGCTCAGCCGCTTGCTCGCGGCGCTGTGCAGATCGGCGACCTGCCTGACCTGGTGTGCTCGCGCGATCGCTCTGGTTCCTCGCGGCGCCGCGCCGCGAGCTGCCGGCGATCGACCTGCGGCCGCATCTGCTCGCGCTCGCGCGGCGCATCGACGCGCGCGTTTTTCGTCACGGCACGGCGCGCCGGAAGCGACTCGCCTGAGGCCGTGCCTTCGCCGGCGCGCGAGCGAACCGCGCGCGCGAGGTTTTCGCGCGTGCGGCCGCACTGGCGGTCTCTAGAATGGGCGCCGCTCACCAGCAAGCTCGCGTGAGCGGCTGCTCCGCGACGCGATATCCGTGGAGCCCGTGCCTCGAATGACCGACCGATGACCTGGCAAGCGTGGTTCACCCTCGCCGTTGCACTGTCGACGCTGTTCTGCCTCGCCAGGGACCTGCTGCCTCCCGCCACCGTGATGGTGGGGGCGGCGATCGTGCTGCTGCTGGCGGGGGTGATCAAGCCGGACGAGGCATTCGCCGGATTCGGCAACCCGGCGCCGATCACGGTGGCCGCGCTGTACGTGCTGGCGCGAGGCGCCGAGAAGACCGGCCTGCTGCAGCCGATGCTCGAGCGCTTGCTCGGCTCGGGCAACGGCGGCCGCTGGGCGATGGCCAGGCTGCTCGTGCCTTCGGCCGCGGCCTCGGCGTTCCTCAACAACACGCCGATCGTGGCGATGATGATCCCGCAGGTGCTGCGCTGGGCGGAGCGCGCGCGCGAGTCCGCTTCGCGTTATCTGATGCCGATGTCGTTTGCCGTGGTGCTGGGCGGCGTGATCACCACCATCGGCACCTCGACCAACCTGGTGGTGTCGGGATTGCTGGAGCGCTCGGGCAAGGCGCCGCTCGGATTGTTCGAGATCACGCCGGTCGGCTTGCCGGTGGCGATCATCGGCATCCTGACGCTGATCATCACCGTGCCCTGGCTACAGGCGGATCGGCGGCCGGCGCGCCAGCAGCTCGACGACAACGTGCGCGAGTTCACCGTCAGCATGAAGCTCGTGCCCGGCGGGCCGCTCGACGGCAAGCAGGTCGAGGACGGCGGATTGCGCAACCTGAAGGGCGTGTTCCTCGCTGGCATCGAGCGCAACGGCGAGCTGATCGCGCCGGTCGCGCCGAACCAGGTGCTGCGCGGCGGCGACCTGCTCAACTTCGTCGGCCGCGCCGACATGGTGATCGACCTGCACAGCCGGCGCGGGCTGGTGTCCGCCGAGGGCAAGCACATCCGGCACTTCGACACGGCACGCCACGGTTTCTTCCAGGCCGTCGTCGGCGCCAGCTCGCCGCTGGTGGGCAACACGCTCAAGGGAGTCGAGTTCCGCAGCCGCTACCAGGCGGCAGTGGTGGCGATTCATCGGTCGGGTCACCCGATCGAGGCCAAGCTCGGCGAGGTGCCGCTGCGGCTCGGCGATACGCTGATCTTGCTCGCGGACCCGGGCTTTCGCGAGCGCTGGCGCGATCGCAGCGACTTCCTGATGGTGGCATCGATGGAGGGCACGCCACCGGCGGTGACGAAGAAGGCCTGGATCGTCGGCGTCGTCGGCCTGTTGATCGTCGGTGTGGCCGGTGCCGGCCTGGTGCCGATCCTGCAGGCGTCCTTGGTCGGCGCCGTGGCGCTGGTGGCGTTCGGCGTGCTCACCTCGACCGAGGCGCGCAACTCGATCGAGCTGGACACGATGGTGGTGATCGCCGCGTCGTTCGCGCTGGGAACGGCGATGGAGCGATCGGGGCTGGCCGCGGCGGCAGCGCGCCTGGTGATCGCCGGGTCGGGCGGCGGCAGCGTGCACGGTGCGCTGCTCGGCATCACGCTCGCCACGGTGATCACCACCGAGCTGATCACCAACAACGCCGCGGCCGCGCTGCTGTTTCCGATCGCCTTGGCCAGCGCCGAGCAGCTCGGCGTCGACCCGCGCCCATTCGCGATCGCGGTTGCGGTGGCCGCGTCCAACTCGTTCCTCACGCCGATCGGCTATCAGACCAACACCATGGTGTACGGCCCCGGCGGCTATCGCTTCACCGACTACGTTCGCGTCGGCTTGCCGCTCACGATCACCACCATCATCACCACCGTGCTGGTGATCCCCTGGGCCTGGGGACTGTGACGGGCGAGCCCACGCTGGTGAACAGTCACGACCGACGCTTCGTGCGTCTGACGCTGAGGATCGTGTGACGTTGAAGGATGGGCATATCGAGGCAGGGCAAGGTCCTGGTGCCGGCGAGCTGATCCGACGCACGCCGGCGCGCATGGTGGACGGACGCAACAACACTGACCGACGGTTCTCGCTCCGAGGAACGCATGGATGAACACCGGGTCTTCAAGATGTCATTCGCGAGCGTGTATCCTCTCTACGTCCAGAAAGTTGAGAGGAAGGGGCGCAAGAAGAACGAAGTGGACGAGGTCATCTGCTGGCTGACGGGCTACAGCCCGCACACGCTGGCGGAGCAGATCAAGCGGAGGAGCGATCTGGAGACCTTCTTCCGCGAAGCGCCGGCGCTCCATCCCAACGCAAGCAAGATCACCGGCGTCATCTGCGGGGTTCGCATCGAGCAGATCGAGGACCCGCTGATGCGGAACATCCGGTACATGGACAAGCTGGTGGATGAACTGGCCAAGGGCAGGCCCATGGAGAAGATCCTGCGCGCGTAGGGCGCCTGTTCTCCCGAATGAACGCTTGCCGGTCCAAGGCGATGAGCATCGGCAGGAACTGGCGCCGGCCGAGGATCATCAGTCCTTCAGCTGCTCCTGGAGCAGCGCCACGGCCCTGGCGAGCGCCGGGTCGCGGCCATGGATGACGTCGTCGATGGTGGGCTCGACCAGCACGTCGGGTGGCACGCCCACGCCGACGAAGTCGCGTCCGTCGGGGTAGGTGTCGCGCTTGGTGCACACCCGCGCACTGCCGCCACCGGGGAGATCGAACGCCAGCGGCTGACCCGTGCTGCCGTACGTCGGCCGGCCCACTCGCGTCACGTTCGGCGCCTTGTCCAGGTAGATGAGGAAGTCCTCGGCAGCGGATGCGGTGGCGTGATCGATCAGCACGGCCATCGGTCTGAGCAGCTTCTTGCCGGGCGAGGGATCGAGCACGTCGGTCCCACCTTGGTACCAGGCGTTGTCGTCGAAGTACGCCCGGTACTGCGCCAGGCTCGGATCCTGCGCGGCGTACTTGCCCCAGGCCTTGAACGCGCCGCGGTGCTCGCGCGTGCGCCACGTCGATCCCTCGAGCCGCCGATCGGTGAGGTGGTCGAGGATGCGCTTGCCGATGCTGGTGCTGCCGCCGCTGTTCGATCGGATGTCGATGATCAGCGCCCGGCATTGCTCGAGCTCCGGCAGCAATGCGGTGAACTGCGTGACCGCCTGCGGGTCCGCGAACGAGTTGAGCGCAACCTGCGCGATCCGTTCCGCCGGCCAGTGCAGCGCGACCAGCGGCTTGCTCGCGGACAGCTCGCGCACCCAGGTCTCGTTGAACGCGCCGCGATTGCGCTTGAGCGAGATCTCCTTTTGCTCGCCAGCGGGAGTGCGCAGGCCGATCGAGACGGAGCTGCCGCGCGGCCCATCGAGCAGGCTGCTGATGCCTGTGGACCACAGGATGTGCTCGGTCGACGAGCTGATGTACGGCAGGACCTCCTGCTCCAGGTAACGCGCGGTCTCGACGCCCGCCACGGCGATGACCTCGGAGCCGAGCGGGAGCGTGTCTTGCAAGGCCGTGCTCACGTTCTGCACGAACGCGCGGTGCCCGATCTCGATCAGCACGACGCTCGGGCGATCCAGCCATGCCGCCGCGCTCGCCGGCAAGTAGACGTTGGTGTGGCCGTCCTTGAGCAGCGCGCAGAAGCGCTGCAGCGTGCGGTAGTACTCGAGCGTGGACGAGCTCTCGATCACCTGCGGGATGAACTCCTGATAGGCGTCGTCCCAGTCGAGATCGGGCAGGTGATCGAAGTACACGAAACTGTAGCTCGCCTCCTTCCAGAACAGCGACAACCCGTAGATCTTCTGCTCGGTCGACAGGTCGGCCTGGCCTGCGAGCCACAGTGAGGCGGATCAGCGCTGGCAACATGCATTGCCTTCCGGTGCAGGGCGAGGGCGACGCGAGCGTACCGGCAACGGGCCGGTCCGGGAAGCGTCAGAAATCGAACGTGAACTCGTTCTGGATCTCCTCGGCGTTGTGATCGATCTCCACCACCTGGCCGAGCGTCGCCGAGATCGACAGGCCGAAGCGCTCGCCGTCGATCGTGTCGAGCGGATAACCGAAGTCGATGCGCACGACGTTGTTGCCGAGCAGCTCGCGCGAGCCCAGCCGCAGCCCGATGCCGACCGAGGCGCGCGAGATCGCTCAGGCGCATCGTCTCGCCACGATCCCAGACCATGCCGGCGTCGAAGAATGCCACGGCGCCGATGTGCACCGACAGGATCTCGAGGCCGGTGAAGATGCGATCCTCGACGTTGAAGCGCAGGCGCTTGTTGCCGCTGAACTGGCGGATCGGATAGCCGCGCAGCCCGTTGTCCTCGCCCAGCGTGATCTCGGTGCGCAAGTCCTCGTTCTCCCAGCTGCCATCGGCGGCCGCGCTCACCACCAGGGTCTGTGAGGGCAAGCCCTGATAGTAGTAGTGCAGGAACGAGGACGCCATCCAGCCCGCAGGCTCGCCGTCCTGGCGGAACTGACCCCACGCCCTGAGCGAGATGAGATGATTCTCGCCGATGGTCTCGATCGCGAGCGCGCTCGTGCTCACCGCGATCTCGTTGCTGGCGCCGACGTCCGCCTTGCCGCGATGCTGCAAGCCCGAGAACGCCTCGAGCTGCAAGCCGATCGGAATGTCCTCCACGGCATCGATCGCATCCACCCGCTGGCGCTTCTCGAACCGCGGCAGCCAGTCGGCCTGCAGCGTCGGCCCGAACGTGACGATGCGTTGATCGGGCGGCACGCTGATCGTGCTCGCCGCATCGCCCTCGGCGGCGTCGTACTCGTCGTCGTGGAAGGTCACCTTGCCGCCGACGCGCAGCAGCTCCTCGCGCGTGCCGTACGAGCGCGTCAGGAACAGCGAGGTCTCCTGGCGGCGCACCGGCACCGCGGCGATCTCGTCGCCATGGTCGAAGAACCGCGTCTTGAACTCGCTGTCGCCGACGGCGATGCCGTAGGACCAGTGGCTGGCAAGCGTCTTGAACGGTCGCTCGAGCTCGAACTGGTAGTCGTGTCCATCGGTGGTGTCGGCCCACTTGAGGTCGAGCCGGTAGTCGGTGTTGAACAGCTGTGGATCGGAGTACTTGAACTCGAGCGTGCTCTTGTCCTCGTCGGTGCGGTAGCCGACCTTGAACGCCTTGCCGTACCCGAACAGGTCGGACTCCGCAATCGATGCGCGGAACTTGTGCGAGCCGCCGAAGAACGCCAGGCTCGCGCCGAACGCGACCGTGAGCCGGTCGCGGGTGACGACGTGCACATCGACCTGGTCCTGATCGTCGACCGAGGCGGTGATCGTCGCCGTGGCGATGAACGGCAGCGCGCGCAGGTTGCGCTCGGCCTCCTCGATCAGCTCTGGGTTGTATGGGTCCCCGGGCTTGAAGACCGCTTCGACCTCACGCTGGATGACGTCCTCGTGCACCACCACGTTCAAGGCGTTGACCGCCTCGTAGAACAGTCCCTTGCGCTCGTCCAGGTCGTAGACGTCCTTGGTCTCGATGGTGAGCTTGCCGAAGTGGAGCGCGCGGCCCGATGCGCCGAGCGGGGCGGCGGGCGGCGGCGTCTGGCCGAGGTCGTCCTGCTTCGCGCGCGGCGTTAGCAGCGGCGCAGCGCCGGCCGGCTCGAGCTCGTGCGCCTCGGGGACGCTCATCTCGCGCGTGGGTTCAGACGGAACGGCACAGCAGACCATCAAGGCGGCAGTGCAGGTGACGAGTCCGAAGTTGAAGAGTGACAGCCAGCCCACGAGACGTCTCTATTGAGTGAGTCCCTCACTTCATCGATTAACATCGTGCTCTCCCTGAACGAGGCGCGGCGACGAACGCGCGCCAGCCGCAATCGACCCGGTCCTGGCTGCGTTCGCGATCGATCTCAAGTTTGCCGCTCGGTCACTGCGCGTCGGGTGTCAGGACAGCGCTCGCCTCAGTTCGGGAGTCCAGTCGCGGTCGAGGCAGCGCTTTCCTATGGAAGGCGCTGCCAGAACCCCGGTCACGCCAAGGCGGTCGCTCCGCCCCGCCGGCGCCCGGCTCAAAACCGGACGAGCAGCATCACGCGTGCCGCATGCTGGACGAGCCGAGCGGCCGCTCGCCTGGCCGCGGAAACCGGGGGTGGGAGCAGCGCCTGGCAGCGCTGCGCGGAGGCGCTCACTTCTCCCGCGGCACCAGCAGGGTCAGGTCCTCGGGCGGCTCGATCTGGATGGTGGCGTGGTTGATGCCGAATCGCTCGCGCAGCCGCCGCTGGAGGACGCTCACGAACTCGGGGCCCTTCTCGGGGTGATCGACGCGCAGATGGCAGGTGAGCGCCTCGAATCCAGAAGTGATCGTCCAGACGTGTAAGTCGTGCAGCTCGCGCACGCCGCCCAGGCCGAGGATCTCGTGCCGGATCTCGCGCAGGTCGAGGTGGCTCGGCGTGCCCTCCATCAGGATGTTGAGCGTCTCGCGCAGGATCGAGACGCCGCTGCCGAGCACCAGCGCCGAGATCGACAGGCTGGCGATCGGATCCGCGAGGCGCCAGTCGCGCAGCGCGATCAGCAGCCCGGCCACGATCGCGGCGATCGAGCCGAGCGCATCGGTGAGCACGTGCCACATCGCCGCGCGCGTGTTGATGTTCTGCGTCGCGCCGTGCTTCAGCATCAGGTACGAGGTCAGGTTCGCAGCCAGGCCCAGGCCGGCGATGCTCATCATCGGCAGCCAGTCGATGGCCGGCGGGGAGCTCCAGCGCGCGATGGCCTCGTGGGCGATCAGGATCGAGACCGCGAGCAGCAGCGCCGAGTTGAGCAGCGCTGCCAGGACCTCGGTGCGGCGGTAGCCGTAGGTCTTGGCGAGCGTGGGCGGGCGCGCCGCCATGAAGCTCGCGAACCATGCCAGGCCGAGCGCCCCGGCGTCGCTCAGCATGTGCGTCGCGTCCGCCAGCAGGGCGAGGCTGCCGGTCAAGAACCCGCCCACGACCTCCACCAGCAGCGTGCCGCAGGTGATGATCAGCGCCTTGAGCAGCGGCCGGCCGGCACGCGGCGAGTGGTCTTGATGGGCGTGATCGTGCATGGGCTCGGCCGGATGTGCGCGCAGTGCTCGCTCAACTCATCGTGTCGGGGCCATCCTCCTCGATCTCGTCGATGGCCACCTTGAGCAGCTCGCGCAGGAAGCTCGTGGCATAGGCGCCGGGCGGGATCTCGAACTGCAGCACGAGGTCGTCCTCTTCCTCCTCCACCGTGGGCGCTTCCAGGCGAAACCGCAGCGGGCGCCGCTCGCCTTCGCAGGTGGGCTTCAAGCTGTCGAAATCCGCGCAGCTCACGCCAACCTCGCTCAGCACGTCCTGCTCGATGATGCCCGGCTCGCCCGCAGCGAGGCCGACGCCGGTGCCCGGCACGAGCCCGGTCGCCGAGCAGGCGAAGCTCGCGGCGTCCGCGGCGTCCGACTCGGCACCCTGCCGCAGCGTTGCGGCGCCGGTGGCATGATCGATCACGAGGTCGCCGACCTTCACCTGATGGTACTCGCCGATGCGCCGCGCCAGGATCTTGTTGAACACCTGGGCCTGCAACGCCGCGACGAAGAAGCGCCGCTCGTTGGTCTTGAGGAAGCGCGCCGCCTGTTCCTTGGATGAGCCGCGCGCCAGAGCTTCCAGCATCCGCCACTCGGTGCGCAGCGAGCGCGGGAACAACGCCGCCGCTTCCGCGATCTTGCCCTGATCGTAGAGCGAGCGCGCTTCGCGCTGGCGCGGATCCGGATCGGGCGCATCGGACCGGCCCAGCATCAGGTCGATCGCCGTGTTCAAGTCGTTCCGCAGCAGCGCCCGGCCGATCCTGGGCGCGTCGCCGCGCGGTCCCAGCCGGTTGACGCCGAAGAAGTTCGGCACGCCCTGGCGCACCAGCCGGGCGATGATCTTCTCCGCCTTCGCGAGCGCGCCTGGCTTCGGCTTGCGGATGCGCACCTTGAAGCGGTTCTTGAGCATGTGTCCGGCGTGCAGGCGTGCGTTGTGGCGGGTCTGCGAGACGACGTTCAGGCTCGGCGTCTCGAGATACATGATGCCGTTCTCGGCAAGGCGGCGTATTGCCACCCACTGGCGCGTCACGGCGGCCGGGCCCTTGAAGCCGGCGGCGCTCAGGTCGCGCGGCGGGACCTGCGCCGCCTCGCTCAGCTGGCGGAGGGCCTCGAGCGTCCCGATCCCCTTCTTCTCGATCAACACGTAGAGATACGGTCCCTTCTGCGCGAACTTGTTTCTCGGGACCTCCTCGATCTCGACGTCATCCGGTCGCGGGCCGAGGGTTCCGCCGATCCCCTCCAGATCGGACGTGGCATGTGGCAGTGGCACTTTTGATCGCCTCGATTCTGGTGATGGATTGGATGCGAGAGTTTATCACATCCGACCGCCGGTGAGAAAAGGGCGTGCCGGGCTGGAACCAGCCGGATCGCGATGGACCGCTCGCTGCCACGCTTCGCGCCGCGTGATCGCAGGGTCAATCGAGGTCGTCGCTGCGCGGGTGGCGGCCCGGCGTGTCGCTCATCGACGCCCTCGCGCGCGCGATCACGGCGTGGTTGCCGCGAGCGCGCGGTCGATGGCACACAGCGGCAGATCCGCGGGCCAGGGCGCGGCGATGCGCAGCTGCCTGCCCTGCCACTCGAGCTCCACCACCGCAGCATGCAGCGCGTGTCGCGGCAGCCGCAACGCGCGGCGATCGGCATCGGTGAGCCGGCCCGAGCGGGCGCGCAGGAACACGAGCGGGTCGTGACCGTAGAGCTTGTCGCCGACGATCGGATGGCCGATTGCTGCGAGGTGGGCGCGCAGCTGATGTCGCCGGCCGGTCGCGGGGAACAGGCGCAGCAACGTGAACTCGCGCGTGCGCCGCTCGACGCTCACCAGCGTGCGTGCCGGCTCGGTGCCCTGCGGCCCGGCGCAGCGTCGATGCGTCACCGGTGATTCTCGGTCATCGCCGAGCGGCAGCTCGATCAGGAACCGGTCGGTCGTGACCGCGCCGTGCACGAGGGCCAGGTACTCCTTGTGCAGGCCACCCGCGGCGATCAGGCGCAGCACCTGGCGATGCGCGTCGCGATCGCGCGCGGCCAGCAGCACGCCGCTGGTCTCGCGGTCCAGCCGATGGCACAGCTTGGGGAACTCGCGCGTTCCGTCCGGGTGGTGCACGCGCAGCCAGGTGAGCGCCGTGCGATGCACGTGCCCGCCCGCAGGGTGGGCGGCCACGCCCGCGGGCTTGTCGACGGCGATCAGCGCCGCATCCTCGTACAGCACGGCGAGGTCGAGCGGCTCCTGCAGCGATCGATCGCGATCGCGGCCGCACTTGTCGATCACGAGCGTGACCTGCTCGCCGCTCATGAGCCGCGTGCTCGCGCGCGCCCGGCGCGCCGGCAGCGACACCGAGCCCGCGGCGATCAGCTGCTTCACCCGCGCTCGCTTGAGGTACGGCGCGCGCTGATGCAAGAACACGTCGAGTCGGGTGCTGGCCTGCGCCGGATCGACGCAGAACCGCAGCACCTCGCGCTCGGCGGCGACCAGCTCGGGTTGGTAACGTGGCGCTTTCATGCGTACACTGGCTTGGTCTACCTTCGGTGATTCCTGCAGTCCTGTCAACCCGTGAGGATACGTCATGGCGAGCACCGTGAGCCGCAAGGTGTTGATGGTCATCGCGCCCAGCGATTTCCGCGACGAGGAGCTGGCCGAGCCCAAGGCAGTGCTGGAGAAGAGCGGCGTCAAGGTCGACGTTGCCTCGCCGCAGTCAGGTGAGGCGCGCGGCATGCTCGGCGCGCGGGTCAAGCCCGACAAGCAGCTGCAAGCTTGCCAGCCCGAGGACTACGACGCGGTGGTCGTCGTCGGCGGCATGGGCTCGCCGGCGTTCCTGTGGGACAACCCGAGCCTGCACACGCTGCTGCAGCGGGCCAAGCAATCGGGCAAGGTGGTGGCGGGCATCTGCCTCTCGGGTGCGGCGCTGGCGCGCGCCGGCGTGCTGCAGGGCGTGACCGCCACGGTCTACGAGACCAAGGACTCGATCGCCGCGCTCGCGAAGGGCGGCGCCAAGCGCGTGCAGCAAGATGTCGTCGTCGACGGCCGCGTGATCACCGCGAGCGGCCCGTCAGCGGCACGCGCCTTCGGCGAAGCCATCGCCCGCGCGCTCACGCAGCCGGCAAGATGAGCGAGAAGGTCGTGCCGACGCCCTCGATCGACTCGACCTCCATCTTGCCCTTGAGCTTCTGCATGAGCAGGCCCGACAGCGCGAGGCCGACGCCCGTGCCGCCGCTCTTGCGGGTCGAGAGCGGCTTGCCGAGCAAGGCAACGGCGTCGCGCGAGAGACCGGGGCCGTTGTCCGTCACGCAGGTGGTGACCAGCTGGCCGTCGGTCTGCGTGTGCACCTGGACGCGCCCGCCGCCGCGCTCGCGCACCGCGTGCAGCGCGTTCAGCACCAGGTTGAGCACGACGATGCGGACCAGGTTGCGATCGCCGCGCACCACCGCCTGCGACGTCGGCAGATCGATGTCCACCTTCTCCCAGTCGTGAGCCGTGATCAGGCAGCCAACCTCCTCGATCACTTCCGCCATCGGCACCGACACGATGTTGACCTCGCCGCCGCGCGCCAGCGTGAGCAGCGAGTCGACCACCTCCTGCGCACTGCGCACGTGCTTCTCGACGCGTTCGATGTGGTGCGCGGCGGCGAAGTCCTCGGGCAGCTTGTCCTTCATCAAGAACAAGGACGTGCGGATGACCGACAGCGGATTGCGCAGCTCGTGCGCGATCCCGGACGTGAGCAGGCCGATCAGCGCCAGTCGATCGCGATGCATGAGCTCGTTCTGGTAGCGGCGATCCTTCTGCAGCACGCACATCGCCAGCAGCGGCGACAAGAGCGCGATGCAGACACCGCGCGTGAGGTAGAGGAAGTGATAGGGATTCTGGGAGGGCGTCTCGAACAGCAGCCTGCCCGCGACCTCGGACAGCCCGAAGATGATCACGGTGCACGCACCGATGGCGAGGATCATCTTGCCCCACGGGGTGCCCCGCTTGCCGCTGAACGACATCTTTGCCAGGTGCGAACGCATCTTAGTTCCGACCAGGACACCGGTGACCGTGGCGGACTGCAGGCACACGGCGTGCCAGCGGCATGGGGAAGCCACCCCAGGCGGACGGCGCCCAAGCAAGGCAGCACGGGTCGCGCGATCACGCGCTCGGGCTGCGGGTTTCAGCGCGGTGGCTGTGCCCGGGCGCGAGCGGGCTCGCCGCGACCCTGGCCGAGGAACACCTTCGGGTCCTCGAACTGCGCCAGGAACGCGTCGAAGCTGGAGCGGTCGAGGGCGCTCTTGAGCTGATCGCGCAGCGGCCGCAGCTTCTCGAGCGCCCTGGCCGGCGGCTCGGTGAGCGCCAGGCACCACGCGTAGTCCTGCAGTGCCGCGAGGTTGTTGGGGTTGTTGCAGGCTGCCTGCTCGGAGGCCTTCAGCCTGGCGGCCAGCAGAGCGTCCTCGCGCGCGGCGAGCGCGCTCGCGTCGGCATGCACGGCCGTGCCCGGCTGCACCTGATAGATGCGCAGCAGCGGCCGGCCCTCGAGCGCGATCACATGGACCGGTCGCTCACCCGGCTCGCGCCGCGTGAGCAGCGGCGACTGGGACTCGGGCCGGGTCACGTACATGACGGAATAGCCGCCGCTCGGAAGGAATGCGGTGCCGACGCGCGGCCCGTACACGGTGATGCCGCTCGGCCCGAACAGCGCGAGATCGTGCCTGGCGACGTGCGCGCCCTTGCCGACGAACACGTTCGCGCTGCCGCCCGCGTGCGCGCCGATCCACTGCAGCCCGGCGCGATAGCTGGTCGCCCAGAAGTCGCTGGCGCCGGCGACGCCCACGCCCAGCCCCGGCGCGAGGCAGTTCTGGTAGGCGAGCGACCACGGCATGGTCGTGGCGAGCGCGACCAGCGAGCCGCAGGCGGCCACCCACGGCAGCACCCAGCGCAGCCGCGCGGCGCGGCTCGGCGCGAGCGTGCGGGCGATGATCGCGCCGCCGATGCCGCCGAGCTGCGCGAGCGCCGGCACGAACTCGAGGTAGCGCCGCAGGCCGTCGTAGTTCTTGATGTCGGGCAAGGACGCGCGGATCAGCGGCACCAGGCACCACAGGGCGAGCAGGCCGAGCGGGCGCCGCTCGCTCTGGCGCACGAGGAACGGACCGGCGAGCAGCCCGGCGAGCGCGAGCACGCAGGTGAGCGGCGGCGTGCACAGGAGCGCCGCGACCAGACCCTTGCCACCCGACTCGACCGCGTGGCTGTCCTGCAGCAGCCGCGCGAGGTGCAGCTCGAGGTGCGCGATCGTGTCCTGCCACAGCCATGGCCACAAGAGGAACAGCACTGCGGGCGCGACCACCAGATAGCCGAGCACCGCCTTGCCGAGCAGGCTCGCGAACGCACGCAGCGAACGCTGCTCGCCCGGGAACAGCAGGAAGTGCAGCAAGAGGATCGGCAGCGCGAACACGGCGTTGGTCTTGGCGGCGAGCGCGGCGCCGATCCACAGCCGCGCCCACAGCGCGCTCGCCAGCGTGCGCCGCTGCAGCAACCGCTCGCCGGCGAGCAGCGCGAACGCGAACGTGGCCGTGGCCGTCACGTCCTGGAAGTTGATCAGCGTGTGGCCGAAGAAGATCGGGTGGCTGGCGAGCAAAATGCCGCTCACGACGCCGGCCATCGTGCCGAAGCGTCGCGCCATCCAGAGCGTCGTGACGATGAGCAGCGCCGTTGCCCACAGCACCGGCGCCGCGTCGTACGACGCCAGCGGCGGCAGCACCCGCAGCGTCTTGCCGAACAGCCGGTGCGTGACCGCGGCCGAGATCGCGCCGAGCGGCCAGCACGTGTCGGGTCCCTCGGTCACCATCGTGTCGAGATCCGGGTGACCCGGCGGCCAGTTGATCGTCGGCTGGTGGAAGTCGAGGTGGCGCAGGTCCTGGTCCAGGTACACGGCGAGGTAGCGCTCGCCGTAGAAGACCTTGCCGAAGTCCCAGGTCGTGCCGTAGCGATCGAGCTGCGTGAAGGCCACCGCCGCATAGACGAGGCCGAGCAGCACGGCGGCGGCGACGCCGCCCCGGCTGCTCGACAAGATGGGACGATCGTTGGTGGGCATGCGGCGCGGCGCGCTCGAAGCTGGGACTGCAGCGGATTGTAAGCCAGCGAGCCGCCGGCGCGCAAGCCGCGCGCGCGCCGCGCTTTGAGACGCACCGGCTGCCGGCGCGCCGGCCCGCGTCTCATCCGCGGAATCTCACTGGCGGCAGGCCCGCATCGCTGGCATGATGCGCGCCCCGATGACCCTCGCTCGCCGACCCGATGGCATGCGCGGCCCGCGAGACCAGAGCGGCCGCATTCGTTGCCGCTCGCGCCGATGGGAACCACTCGATGAACTGGATTGCCAAGCTGACCGATCTGTTCCTGCACCTGGACAAGCACCTCGGTGAGATCACGAGCGATTACGGGGTCTGGACCTACCTCATCCTGTTCGTAATCGTCTTCTGCGAGACCGGGCTGGTGGTCATGCCGTTCTTGCCCGGCGACTCGCTGCTGTTTGCCGCCGGCGCCATCGCCGCCCTCGGCTCGCTCAACCTGTTCTGGCTGCTCCTGCTGCTCATGGCCGCGGCCATCATCGGCGACACGGTGAACTACTGGATCGGCCACTACCTCGGCCCGCGCGTGTTCCACGAACAGGTTCGCTTCCTCAAGCGCGAGCACCTCGAGCGAACCCAGCGCTTCTACGACAAGCATGGCGGCAAGACCATCGTGCTCGCCCGCTTCATCCCGATCATCCGCACGTTCGCACCGTTCGTCGCCGGCATCGGCAAGATGACGTACTGGCGCTTCATCACCTTCAACGTCGCGGGCGGCGTCGCCTGGGTGGCGATGTTCGGCCTGGGCGGTTACTACTTCGGCAACTTCCCGGTGATCAAGCGGAACTTCTCGCTGGTGATCGTGGCGATCATCGTCATCTCGTTCATTCCGGTCGTGATCGAGTATTTCCGGGCGCGTTCCGCGACGTCGCGCAATCCGCAGATGTGAACGGCGGCAAGTTCGCTGCGGTCGATTCTCAACTCGTGCGCGTCAGCCGCCCGAGGAGAATGTCCTGCAGATCACGGCGCCCATCGAGGAGGGCAAGAACCTGCACCCGATGATCCTCGATGCGGTAGATCAACCGGTAGGGAGGCACCACCAGTTCGAGCCACGACCTGATCCCGAAGTGCGCGAGCTCTGGCACGAGGTGGCCACGGTGCGGAAACGTCTTGAGCGAACGAGCCTTCGCACTCACTGCGCCGAGCACGCGCTTCGCCGCCGCCGGGGATTCCCGTGCCACGAACGCGACGATCTCCTCGAGATCGAGAACGCCAAGTTCCGTCCACAGCACTCGATGGGCGCGCCTACTTGCCACGCTCGATCCGTCGCAACGCGGCTGCCGCTCGATCGAAAGCCTGATCCTGGGTCACCACGCGGCCACGCGCGACATCCCTCTCCGACTGCGCGAGGACCTTCATCAGTGCCAGGGCATCACGCCATCGATCGTAGGTCTCGACGTCCATGACGACCACCTTGGCCTCACCGTTCTGAGTGATCATGACGGTTCTACCGCTGGCGCACACGTCGCGCACCAGGTCGGCCGTGTGGTTCTTGAGGAACGTGATCGGCTTGACGTCTTGCTTGAGCTTCATCGGGAATCGGTCTCCTAGGTCAGAATTTAGCCCGTTTATCGGACCGTGACAAGCCACGGAACCAGTCGCGGCTGGAACCCGCGGGCTGCCCGCCTGCGGCCAGCCCGCCTGGGCTCCACCAAGGATGCTTCCTCCCACAGGAGCAGGAGCTCCTCCTCGAGGAGGTCGGAAGCGTACGGTCCTCGGGTTGTAGCGCAGCAGATGGGAACGGCGGCAAGTTCGCGGCGCTGCTAGTCCGCACGCGGCGGTGTGAGCTCGAGCGTCACCCGCACCGGCAGATGATCGGAGAAGCCGCCCGGGTCGACCACGCCGCGGAACACGAAGCGCCGCGGCGGGCCATCGGCGCGCACGCGCAGCAAGGGGTCGGCGACGATGCGAAAGCCCGGTGCGCTCACCATGAACCCGGGGGCCGACAGGAGCCCGCGCGAGACGATCACCTGGTCGAACAGCTGCCAGGTCTTCGCAAACGCGATCGTGCCCTCGCCGGCTTGCTTCGCCGCGAGCGCCAGGTTCACGAGCGCGGCGCTCGCTTCTGCTGCCGCGCCGGCGCCGAGCGTTCTCGCCACCGAGTCGTCGCCGGGCTCGTCGTTGAAATCGCCGAGCACGAGGATGTCGGCGCGCGCATCCTGCGCCAGGATGCGGTCCACCTGCGCGCGGCAGGTGCGGGCTGCGGCGGCGCGCAGGCCGGCATCGGCGCGGCGCGCCGGCCAGTGATTCACCAGCACGTGCAGCACGGCGTCGCCGTCGTCTGCGCTCGCGAGCCGCACGTACAGGATGTCGCGAGTCCTGCCGCCCTGGACGCGCAACGACCCATGCTCGAGTTCGCGGAAGCGGTCGGTGCGGTAGCACAGCGCCACGTCGATGCCGCGTGCGCCGGGCGACTGCTCGTGCACGATCGCCACCGGCTCGAGCGGGAACTCGCGCGCGAGCAGCGCCGCGATCACGCCGCGCCGCTCGACCTCGGCGAGACCGAGCAGGTCGGGAAAGCGCGCCTTGCCCACGAGCGCGATGCCGCTGCGGATCTGCGCGAGCTTGCGGTGATAGACCTCCTCGGTCCAGTGCAGCGGCGACCTCGGCGTGAACTCGTCGTCGTCGGCGTCCTGATCGTCGTGCGCGTCGAACAGGTTCTCGACGTTCCAGAACGCGGCCACGATCGGCTCGCTGCTCGCGCACGCGCAGCCGAGCCACAGCATGAGGATCGTGCAGCCCATGGGCCCGCCTCGTGATCGCTGGCCGATCAATCGTGCGTGCGCGGTCGGTTCGGGTCGTCCTTGCGCGGCCGCGCGTAGTGGAAGATCAGGTACGCGAGCACCAGCACGAGCGCCACGGTGAGCGCCTGGCTCAGCTCGAAGCCCGCTTGCCCGGGTTGCGCGAGCGAGTGCACCAGGTTGCGCAGCATCGCCAGGCTCGGATGGTAGCCGTCCTTCTGGTTGTAGCCCGGCAGCAGGGTCACTGCCGCCGAGGCGATGCCGACGAGCGACGCGCCGGCGATGATGCCCGAGCTGAACAGTGTGCCCTCGGGCTCGTCCTCGGCGTCCGGCACGCGCTTGTACACCCGGTCCGCGAACAGGCGCGCGAGCCCGCCCAGGAACACCGGCATGGTCGAGGACAGCGGCAGGTACACGCCCACGGCGAAGGTGAGCGAGCGGAAGCCCAGGATCTCGATGAAGATCGCGATCGCGGCGCCGAGCAGGATCAGGTCCCACGGCAGCCGGCGGGTGAGCAAGCCGTCGATCACCACCGACATCAAGCGCGACTGCGGCGCGTTGTAGCGCTCCTGGCCGATGCCATCGATGCGCTGGTACCTGACCTCGCGCGTGGCCGGATCGACCAGGTAGTTCGCACCCTCGCGGCCCTTGGGCACCTCGTCTTGCTCGAGGCGCACGAACCGGTACTCCTTGCCGTCGCTGATGCTCTTGATCGTGTCGCCGCGCTGCAGCACGCCGTCCTGGACGGTGAACGGCTGCTCGATCGCCACCTCCTTGGTCTCCGACGCGTTCAGGAAGTACATCGTCCAGCCGACCGCGAGCACCGAGGTGAGCACGCCGATCAGGAGCGCGCCTTGCTGGCGCACCGGCGTCGAGCCCACCAGGAATCCGGTCTTCAAGTCCTGCGAGCAGGTGCCGGCGTTGCTGATCGCCACGCACACGATCGCGCCCACCATCAATGCGAGCCGGCTGTAGGCCGCGCCTTCCCAGCCCGTGATCAGGAACGCGCCGCACGTGCCCATCAGCACGCCGATGGTCATGCCCGACAGCGGGCACGACGACGAGCCCACCTCGCCGGTGATGCGCGAGGACACCACCGAGAACAGGAAGCCCAGCACCAGGATCAGGATCGCGCCGAGCAGGTTCATGTGGAAGAACGGCACCAGCCAGATGAACAGGACGATGGCGATCGCGCCCGCGACCAGAACCGGCGTGGGCGTATCGCGGTCGGTGCGCGAGAGCTGTGCTTGCCCGCCGCTGCCGCCGGTGAGCGAGCGCGCCGACGCGCCGATCGACGAGACGATGCTCGGCAGCGCGCGCAGCAGGCCGAAGATGCCGCCGGTCGCCACCGAGCCCGCGCCGATGTAGCGCACGTAGCGATTCCAGACGTCGCTCGGCGACATGTCCTTGATCAGGTCGACCGACGGCGCGATCACCTCGTTCGAGTGGCGGCCGAAGAAGATGATCATCGGCGTGAGCACGAACGACGACAGCAACGAGCCCGCCACCATCATCACCGACGTGCGGTAGCCGATGATGTAGCCCACGCCCAGGAGCGGCGGCTCGAAGTCGCAGTCGATGGACGAACCCTTGAGCACGCTGACGGGGAAGCTCACGGTCGAGCGCGCGCCCCAGAGGATCGCCTGGTAGGCCTTCGCCACCGCGCCGATCGCCATGCCGAGGAACACCTTCGCCGCGGACGTCCCGCGCTGCTCGCCCGAGATCAGGATCTCGGCGCACGCCTTGCCCTCCGGGTAGCGCAGCTGGCCGTGCTCCTTGACGATCAGGTAGCGGCGCAGCGGCACCATCATCAGCACTCCCAGCATGCCGCCGGTGAGCGCCATGAGCGTGGTGAGGTCGATGCGCAAGGGGTAGCCGAGGAAGATCAGCGCCGGCACCGTGAACACCACCGCGCCGGCAATCGATTCGCCCGCCGAGCCGAGCGTCTGCGTGATGTTGTGCTCGAGGATCGCGCGGCGGCCGTTGCTCGGCCGCATCAGCGCGATCGCGATCACGGCGATCGGGATCGACGCCGACACCGTGAGGCCGACGCGCAGCGCGAGGTAGGTGGACGACGCGCCGAACAGGATGCCGCAGATGGCACCGATCAGGATCGCGCGCAACGTCAGCTCGGGAGGTTGTTCTTCGGCGGGTACGTAGGGTTTGAAGCCTTCGGCTCCACTGGTCATGTTCGTCATCCGCGGCGGTTGGCGGGTCAATGGGACGAGCCCTTGTATCCGCCGGGCGCGGCCCGAGCAAGCGTTTGCTCGGTGCGCCGAGCGCGGAGCGGACGGCCGCTCGTCGATGCAGCGCATGTGCACACCGAGCCGCGACCGACCGGCCGGATTGGCGCCGCCGGCAACGCACGCCGCTCAGCGCACGGGCCAATCGAGGATCGTCTCGAGCGGCGCGTCGCGGCCGGCGCGCAGATCGGCGAACCATGGCGGCAGGTAGACGTCGGGTGCGAGCCACATGCGCTGGTCCTGGGGAGTGGAGCTCTGCCAGAAGAGGTGTGACACGTTCGCCATGATCTTGCTGTAGGGCAGCGTGACCGGCGCCTCCTCGCCCACGAAGTTGGGACTCGAGCCGGTTGGCTCGCCGACGAACGTCGCGTTCGTGTAGCGCTCGAAGTAGGTTGCCGTGTTCTCTGCCGCGGAATAGGTACGCCGGCCGATGATCACGAACAACCTCCCGCGCTGGTTGACCTGCCGGTTGCCGATCAGCCCGAGCAAGAGCTGGTGCGACAGCGAGGTGTCGCCGCCGTTGTTCCACCTCATGTCGATGACGAGCTTCTCGACCTCGTGCTCGGCGATGAACTTGAACAGCCGCGCCGCGAACTGGTCGAGCGTCTCCCGCTTGCCGCCCAGCACCTTGTTGAACTGGAAGTACACGGTCTGGTGCTCGGGCAGGTACTCGAACCACTGCGCCTCGTCCATGTGCTGCACGTAGAGCGGCGGCTCGCCCAGCGTCGACGCGAAGGTCACCCAGGAAGCCGGGCACGGGAGCTTGTTCCAGATGTCCGGTTCCTTGGTGTCGGCGGCGATCGTCACGTCGTGCGTCGCGCCCGAGACGTCGCGCACCGTGAGCGTCACCTGGTCCGGGCTCTTGATCAGCCCCATGGCCTCGAGCATGCGCAGATTGCGCACGCGGTACGGCGCGCTCACCCTGATCGCCATCTTGTTGCCGCGGTCGCGATTGATGTAGGGCGCCATGGCCTCGAGCACCTCGATGGCGGGGCGTCGGTCGAATGCGAGCACCTGGGCGCCGAGCAGGTCTTCCAGGCTCGGGTCGGCGGCGGTGACGAACAGTCCTTCCTCGAACCAGAAGAATCGCAACGGCAGCGCCGCCGCGAAGAACGGGTTCGCGCCGGTGGTCCAGACGGCGCTGTGGCCATCGTCGAGGAAGACCATCAACCGCATCAGCGCGAGGATGATCTGCGCGTCGCTCTGCTTCGGGATCGCATCGGCGAGCTCGCGCACCTTCGCGTCGAACTGCTCGAGCGTCACGCTGCGGTGGACGAGGAAGCCCTTGCGGTGCACCTCGCCGGCGAGCAGCGAGAGGTCGTAGCGCCACCCCTGCTCGCGCGACATCATCGCGACGTCGTCGAGCCCGAGCAGGCGCTTGACCCGCGGGTCGTCGCGGATCGACGCGAGGTCCGGGTCGCGGATCGCCTGACCGAGATGGGGCAGGCCCATCGCCAGCGCTCGCTCGAGCGCTGCGACTGCGCGTTCCTTGTCGCCCGCACGCGCGTGGCAGCAGGCGATGCCGTAGGCGGAGAAGCACGGGCCGATCAGCGGTGCGCCCAGCTCGATCGCCCGCTCGTAGGCCGGCACCGCGCCCGCGTAGTCCGCGGCGCGATAGCGGGCATCCCCCAGCCGGTACCAGTGGCTGGGCTGGACCGGGTTGAGCCGCACCACGCGCTCCCACAGCAGCACGGCCTGCTGCCATTCGTTCGCCGCGCCCTTGGCGTCGGCCTGCCGGACGAGGTCGAGAACCGCTGCGGGCGAGTCTGCGGGCAGGGTCGCCTCTCCTCCGGGCGCGCGAGCAGCCATGAGCAGCGCGGCAAGGATGATCGTGTGGTGCATGACGGAGCCTCCAGCTCGATGCAAGCGATGGTTCGCGTGGCGCGCGAGCGACGCAGGCCACCGAGAACCCGCCGCGGCTCTGGCCGTGAGGTGCCACGCGGCCGCTCGTGCCGCCCTCAGTCCTTCGCCGTGAACTGGCCGCCGGTGACCGCGGCGATCTTGCGCAGCTGATCGCGGTGCCAGTCGTTGGTGGTGTACGACACCGCGTGGATCACCACCTTGTGGAAGCGGTTCAGGTCGCGCAAGTGCTCGGTGACGCGATTGTAGTGCACGTACAGGCCGATCTCGGGCTCGCCCGACGACAGCAGATAGACCGTGTCGATCGAAGGATCGCGCATCACCGTGCCGAGCGCGTTCCAGATGTCCTTCTGATTGGCGTTCGGTTGCGAGCGCACGAAGTTCACCATGGCCTTGCGCTCGCGGGCCGTGAGCTGCGCCGGCTTCTTCGGAAACGCGGTGACCTCCGCCGCGTAACCGAACACCTGGCATTGAATGCCGTCGGGCAGCTGTGCCAGCGTCTTCTCCAGCTCGTCCAGCGCCGCGTCCGCCTTCGAGCGCTGTTCGCTCGGCAGCAGCCGGTTCATGTCGTTCGACTTGTCGATCAGGAACGCGACGTGGTCGCTCAGCACGTACAGGCCGAAGAACGAGGGGAGCGGAGCCGCGGGCGTCTCGCCGGGACGATCGCCGGTCGAGGCGGGCGCGCCGTCCTTGCGCGCCTGCCACCATCCTTGCCACTGCGAGGCGGTGGTCCACGACCGGCCGGTGAACAGCCGCAGCACCGCCTGGGCATGCTGTGCCACCAGCGGCCGCGGGTTGCGCGTGGCCTTGACCAGCGCTTCGATCGCGGCGGCCGAAGTCTCGGCCGCGCCCAGGAACGGCGTCGGGTCGGGAAGCCCGGCGAGCCAGCAAGACCACCATGTTTGCGCCAGCGGCCGCGCCAGGTTGTCGATCGCTTGCTGGCACACGCGCCAGTCGCCGTCGGTGAGCATGGCGATCGAGCGTGGCTCGGCCAGCTCGGGGTAGATCTCGGCGAGCGCCGCGAGCAGGGCGGTGCGCACGCCGCCGTCCGCATCGCTCAGCGCTTGCTGCAGGCGATCCTGGTTCGCCTCGGGCTGGATGCGCGCCAGCGCCTCGAACGCGTTCGCGCGCACGATCGCGTCCTTGCTCGCGGTCAGCTCCGCGAGCCGCTTGCTCGCCGGCTCGTAGCGCATCTGCCCGAGCGCTCTTGCCACCGCACGCAGCACGTCGAGGTCCTTGCTGTTCGCGAACTCTTGCACCGTCTTGCCGTAGACCGGATCGGCGTAGTGGCCGAGCAGCTCGACGCACCACTGCTGCACGTCGCTGCTCGGGTTGGTGCGCAGCTCTTGCTCGACGCGCTTGCGCGCCTCGGCGTCGGTGAATCCCGGCAGCCCTTCCCAGGCGATGTCGCGGTAGTGCGGCTGCGAAGCGACCAGCAGCTTGAGCAACAGCTCGATCGAGCGCTTGCTGTTGAGCGTGCGGCACAGCTGCGCGCCCTGCATCGCCGGAAACTCGCCGCTGCGCAGCAGGTGCTCGGCCTCCTCCAGCGGGTCCTTCTTCTGCGCGGTCGCGCACGGCGAGAGCACGAGCGCGAGGAGCGGGACGAGTGATCGGCGCAGCATGCTCGCCATCCCGTTGCTAGCGCTCGCCCAGCAGCCACCACGTCTTGGCGGGCTTGCGCGTCCAGTGGAAGCCGAACTTGGTGACCGCGGTGTGATTGATGTGCTGCATCGCCTCGTCGACCGAGTCGGTGAGCAGGAAGCGGTCGACGTCGATCGCATCGATCGTGCCGTGGCGCAGCAGCGTGCTGCGCAGGAAGCCGATCAGCGGCTGCCAGTAGTCCACCCCCATCAGCACGATCGGGAAATCGCGGATCTTGCCGGTCTGCACGAGCGTCGCCGTCTCGAAGATCTCGTCCAGCGTGCCGAAGCCGCCGGGCATCGCCACGAATGCGTACGAGTACTTCACCAGCATCAGCTTGCGAATGAAGAAGTAGCGGAACTCGATCATGCGGTCCAGGTACGGATTGGGCACCTGTTCTCTCGGCAGCTCGATGTTGCAGCCGATCGAGTAGCCGCCTGCGTCCTTGGCGCCGCGGTTCGCGGCCTCCATGATGCCCGGGCCGCCGCCGGTCATCACCGTGAAGCCCACCGTGGCCAGACGCTCGCCCACCGCGCGCGCCAGCTGGTAGTACGCGTCGTCGTCCTTGAAGCGCGCCGACCCGAACACGGTGACGCACGGTCCGACGAAGTGCAGCGAGCGGAAGCCCTTGATGCACTCGAGGAAGATGCGCACCGCGCGCGCCAGCTCGAAGCGGCGCTGGCGCGGTCCCTCGAGGAAGGCACGCTCCTCGGGGTTGCGCGTGCCCTTGCCCCACATCGCGTCGGGCGCCTCTTTCAGCTGCGTCATTGCGGTACCTCGCGATGACCGAGCACGTTCCGGATCCAGCGGCTCTCGAGCGCGCGGTCGGCAAACGTGACACACTCGGGGTCGGCCCGCTGCGCGAGCTCGCGCCAGGCCGGCTCGACCTCGGGCGGCGCGCCGATGATGCGCGCGCCCGGCAGGTCGTCGCCCAGGCGTGCCGCATTCTGCACCGCCACGGCGATGCGCTGGTCCTGGAAAACCGGCACGAGCGTCATGATCGCGGCGGCGAGATCGTCTGCCAGGCGCACGCCTTCGCGGAGCACCACCGCGATCCGCCGCTGCTGATCCTCGCCGCGATGCGCGAGCACGCGCGAGGCGTAGGAGGGCGTGCCGGCTGCGAGCAGCTTGCGCACCCGGTAGAGCAGGTCGAGCGGGAACGTGAAGCGTGGCCTGAGCACGACATCCAGCGTCGCGTAAGGGTCCACCGCCAGCCGCAGCTGCAGCACGCGCTCGATCAGGTGGCGGGCGGCGTACAGATCCCTGCCCTCGAGCCACAGGGCGACGTGACGGGCGCCGGCGCGCGCGACCTGGCTCAGGTCGCCGTCCTGCGCGTGGCTCACGTCGATGCTGAACACGTCGGGTGGATCGATGCTCGGATCGTGCGCGACCAGGTGCGGTCGCGGGTATTCATCGACGCGGTGCTCGAGCCGCTCCTCGGCCGCGAGCAGGGCTGCGCCCAGCGTGGCCTCGTCCATGGTGCGGGTGCGGCGCACGTGGTAGGGCGGGGCGGGGTCGAACACCAGGCCTGCGTCGGCGGCGGTGGCGCGCATCACCGTGCCGGGCAGCACTGCGAGCGGGAACACCTGCGCGGCGCCGGCGAGGCCATGCTCGAGCAGGAAGTCGACGCCGCGCGCAACGTGGTGCTCGGTGTCACCCGGCAGACCGACGATCAGGTCCACCAGCAGCTCGATGCCGCGCGCCTGCAGCATGTTCGCGGCCGACGCCACGAGCGCGGCGCTGCCGCCGCGCCGTGTGAGCTTGAGCGCCTCCGGGTTCACCGACTGCAGGCCGATCTCGAGCCTGGTGAAGTGGGCGCGCGCGAGGCGCTCGGCATGCGCCTCGGTCAATCCCTCGGCGCGCACCTCGGCGAAGAACGAGAGGTGCTGGTCTGCGTTCAGGCGCGCGAGACCGTCGAGCAGCTCGTCGAAGCCGGGCCGGTGGTTGAACGTGGGGTCGAGGAACACGATCTCGCGCGCGCCAAGATCGCGCAGCGCGGAGATCATGCGCAGGCTCGCGTCCACGTCGAGCACTCGCAGCACGCTGCTGCTGCGCGGATAGAAGCAGAAGGTGCAGTGCGAGCGACAGCCGCGCACGGTCTCGACGTAGATCGAGCGGTCGGGTTCGACGGCAAGCTGGTGCGCGAGGTACGGCGAAGGGTAGTCGGCGAGCGGGAACTGCGCGCTCGCCGGCGGCATGAACGGCAGCACGCGGCCGTCGCGACGCACCGCGATCCCGGGTACTGCGGCCGGGTCGCGCTGGTCGAGCAGCGCTTGCAACAGTGCCGCGAACGTCGCCTCCGCCTCGCCGGTCACCGCCAGGTCGAAGCCGTCCTGCTGCAGCACGAACGGGTTGTCAGGGCTCACCTCGGGGCCACCGATGATCACGCGGGTGCGCGGCGAGCGCTGCTGCACCGCGCGCGCCAGGTGCAGGCTGCGCTCCACGTTCCACAGATAGAGCGACAGGCACAGCAGGTCCGGCGCGTCGCGCGCGATCGCCTCGGCGAGCCGGGTGTCGCCGTAGCGATCGGTGAGCGCGGCGGGCAGCACCTCGATCGACACGCGCTCGCCGAGCCCATGCGTGAGCGCGGCCACTGCCAGCGCGCCGGCCGCGAGCGGCACGTTGCCGGTCGGTGACAGCGCGGCGGGCTGTGGGATCGGCAGTTGCGCGAGAGTGACTTTCAGCATCGGCGGATCCGCGCGCTTCAGTTCACGCTGCGGTTCTTGTGATCGAACGAACGATGCAGGTTGCGCTTGGCGCGCGCCAGCAAGCCGGTGAGCCAGCGGATCACGAGGTTCTTGCGGCTGCACACGTTGCGATCCTCGAGGATGCGCTGCTTCAAGCTCGACTCCGAGCCGGGGATGAAGTGGAACGCGACCAGATCGACCAGGCAGGGCAGCGTCGGCGCCGCATCCACCAGCATCTTCACCAGCTCGCCGCCGCAGACCTTGAGCTCGACCGCGCGCGACAGCACGCGCGCCAGCTGCTGCGCGACCTCGGGCTCCTCGAGCGAGCCCTCGCTGTCGAGCGGCGCGAGCGAGGCGAGGCGGTACTCGCCCGAAGTGTCCTCGGCGACGACGCTGGCGCGGCAGCAGCCGAGCAGCAGGATGTTGTAGCGGCCGTCGCCCAGCCGCTCGTGATGCAGGATGCGGCCCACGCACACCACCGGGTGGATCTCCGCGTGATTGGTCTCGTAGAGCGGCTCGAAGCCGTCCTTGAGCAGGGCGATGGCGATCAACCGCTCGTCCTCCTCGTGCTCGAGCAGCTCGCCGATCATCCGCCGGTAGCGCGGCTCGAAGATGTTGAGCGGCAGCACCGCGCCCGGCAGCAGCACGCAGTTGGGCAGCGGGAACAGCGGCACGGGCGACTTGAGAAGCTCGGCGCGGAAATCGGTCATGGGGGCTATTCTAGCGAAAACCGGGACCGAGGACCGAGTCCCTGGAACCGGAGGAGCTCGCATGATCGTGCTGGTGATGCTGGCTTGCTCGATGCTCGTGGCGGGCGCGGGGCCGATCGCGTTCGCCGAACGTGAGATCGCGCGCGCCGGCGAGATCGCGAAGCGGCCGGCGCCGGCGGTCGCATTCCGCATCGCGCCGCCGAGCGAGGTGGCGGCCGATGGCCATCCGCTCGGCAGCGAGGGCTACAGGATCGAGCCGGGGGCCAGGGACGGGACGTTCCTGGTGGTGGCCGGCGACGAGCGCGGCGCGATGTACGGCGGGCTCGACATCGCCGAGGCGATCGCCGCCCGCCGGCCGGTGCGCGAGCTGACCGGCAGCGTGCATCGACCGGCGCTCCGCCATCGCCAGTTCAAGCAGAACCTGCCGCTGCCGGGCACCGGCTATCTGTCGGCAGAAGCGCTCGCTCACAATGCCTGGTTCTTCGACGATGCCTACTGGGATGCGTTCCTCGACCTGCTCGCGAGGTCGCGCTTCAACGTGCTGTCGCTGTGGAGCGCGCATCCTTATCCGCAGATGGTGCGCCTCGACCGGTTCCCGGAGGTGCAGGACGTCGCGCGCGCGGATCTGGAGCAGAACATCAGGCTGTTCCACTCGATCTTCGCCAAGGCGAAGAGCCGCGGCCTGGACGTGATGCTGGTCACCTGGAACGTGCACGTGAGCCCGAGCTTCGCCAGGGCGAACGGCATCGGCGAATCGGGCGTCGATTCGCCGCTGGTGCGCGACTATCAACGCGAGTGCGTGCGCGCGGTGCTCGCCGAGTACCCGGAGCTCGGCGGCATCGGCACCTGCCCGGGCGAAGCGATGCCAGAGGACGCACGCGGTCGCGAGGAGTTCATCCGCGACACCTACCTCGCCGGCATCACTGCCTCGGGCCGCCGCGACGTGGTGTTCCTGCAGCGCTACTGGGGCGCCGATCCACAGCTCACGCAGGAGGTCGTGGCGCAGGCGTCGCCGGTGCCGATGCTCCTGAGCATCAAGTACAACGGCGAGCACATGTACAGCTCGCCGGAGCCGCACTTCTTCGATGCGCGCTGGCTCACGCAGCAGCCCCGGCGCTACGACGTGATCTGGCACCTGCGCAACGACGACCTGTTCACGCTGCGCTGGGGCGAGCCGCGCTTCGCTGCCATGCTGATGCGCAATGCCGCGCGCACCGGCGTCGGCTTCCTGACCGGGTCCGAGGTGTGGATCGACGGGGTCGACTACATCCACACGGCCGCGGCCGCGGCGCACGTGACGTGGCGCTACGATTTCGAGCGGCTCTGGCTGCGCTACGCGATCTGGGGACGCATGGGCTACGACCCGGGCACCGAGGATCGCGTGTTCATCGACCAGTTCGCGGCGCGCTTCGGCGGCGATCTCGCGCGCCCGCTGTTCGACGCCACCATCGCCTCGAGCCGGCTCTACCCGCGGCTCACCGCGTTCCACTGGAACTACATGAACGGCGACTGGTATCCGGAGGGCTGCGTCGGCAACTGGGTGACCGGCGCCGAGCTCGGCCGCGGCGTCAACCTGCGGGTGCGCGAGTCGATCTTCCACGACGTGCTCGAATTCGTGTTCAACCATACCATCGACGATCGCCTGGTGTGCGTGCCCGAGCTGGTGGCGCAGCGCCTCGCTGGCAAGGAGATCGAGCCAGGCCGCATCACGCCGTTCATGGTGGCCGATGCGCTCGACGCCGATGCACGCAGCGCGGCGCGCGCGCTCGCTCTCGTGCCACAGGACGGACTGCAGGGCGAGCTCGCGTGCACGGTGCTCGACCTGCGCACGCAGATCGAGCTGGCACGCTATTACGCGCAGAAGATCCGCGGCGCCGCGCACCTCGGCCTGCACATCGCCGGGCTTGCCGGCGAGCAAGCGCAGGCGGTGAGCGCGCTCGGCCGCGCACTGGATGCGTGGCAGCAAGTCGTGCTGATCGGCGACCGCCACTACCGCGAGCACGAGGTGTGGCTGATGGGCGCTTTCTCCTGGGGCCGCTACCTCGCCGATGTGCAGCGTGACAAGGAGCTCGCCCGGGCGTGCCGGGCCGATGCCGACGCCTGCCGCCGCAGCCGCGCATTCCAGCTGCCGTTCGATCACGGCCTCGATCTGAACGGGCTCGTGGGCGAGCTCGATCTCGGCGTCGCACCGTTCGATCCGCCGGCGCCGCTCGCGCTCGAAGGGTCCAAGGTGTTCATCGAGGCCGAGGATTTTCTCGGTCCGTGGCGCGAGCAGACCAACTACCCGAGCTACCGCGGGCGAGGCTTTCGCTGCGCGAACCAACCTGGCTCGCTCGCCACGAGCTCGCTGCATCGCCGCATCGCCGTGTCGACGGCCGGCGCTTACGTGCTGTGGGTGCGCGGTCTGGTGGGGCATGCGCAGGACCAGAATGCCGAACGCTCGGTGTGCCTCGCCGTGGATGGTGTGCCGCTCGCGCCGACCCAGACCGCGGTCGGCGTGCCGCCGCAGTTCGTCTGGGAACGGGCCGGCCAGGTCACGCTCGCGGTCGGGATCCACGACGTCGAGATCCGCGATCACGGCCCCGGCTTCGAGCACCCCGACTGCGTGCTGATCACGAGCGACGCGAAGCTCGATCCGAGCCAGCTCGGCAGCTGAAGCAGCCGCATGGCGAGGATCGCGTGCGCGCCCCGCCGAGACTGCAATCGAGCCGCGCGCAACGGGGAGAAATGCCGAAAAAGTTAGCAGATGTCGGACTTGCTGCGAGCGTAGAATGTCGCGCACTCCGCAACCACCTTGTCTCGCGCTGGAGGTCCCCCTGAATGCCCGGCCTGTGGAAGAGCCCTTCGGGCCCGCCGTCGCTCAAGCGCTCACCGTTCTTTCAGCGCCTGTGGCGTGGCCTCGGACATGCCTACAACGTCGGTGCGTTCCTGGTGCTGTGCTGCTATCCCGACGCCGACAACTACCGCATCTTGCGCGGCAAGCTGCGCCGCATCGGCCGCGTCTACCTGAGCCCGCGCCGCCACCAGATCGGCAAGAGCTCGACTGCCGGCGGCGCGTGTGCCCGGTGCGGCACCTCCTGCAAGCTGGGCTGGCAATGCTTCTTCTGGGACGCCAGGAGCGGCGGCTGCTCGATCTACGAGCATCGCCCGCTCGTGTGCCGCGTGTACCCGCTCGATCAGAAGGACGTCGACGACCGCAACCTGGTCAACCGCAAGCAGCCCTGCGGCTACACGTTCGCGAAGCAGCCGATGCGACGCGCGCGCGCTCGCCGGTGAGGCACGCGCCTCACTCGGCGGTGTCGCCGTTGCCGAGCTGCGTGCGGATCGTGCGCCACTCGAGCTGACGCATGTGCCAGCGCAGCTCCGGATCGCCGATGCCGTGGCGTGACTTCGGGTAGATCATCAGGTCGAACGTCTTGCCGCTCCGCTCCAGCGCATAGATGAACTGCATCGTGTTCTGCAGATGCACGTTGTCATCGATGCTGCCGTGCAAGAGCAGCAGGTGGCCGCTCAGCTGGGCGGCGGCCTCGACGCACGACGTGTCGGCGTAGCCCTTCGGGTTGTGCTGGGGCGTACGCATGTACCGCTCGGTATAGATCGTGTCGTAGTTGCGCCAGTCGTAGACGCCGGCGCCGGCGATGCCGAGACGGAACGCCTTGCTGTGCGTGAGCGCGAACGCGGTCATGAAGCCGCCGTAGCTCCAGCCGGTGATGCCCACGCGCGCCGCATCCGCCCACGGGTTCTTGCACAGCCACGCGACCGCATCCTCGAGATCGCGCAGCTCCTGGACGCCGAGCTGCTGATAGCAGGTCTCGATGGCGACCAGACCCTTGCCGCTCGAGGTGCGATTGTTGACCTGGAACACGATGAACCCGCGCTCCGCCAGGAACTGATCCCACGCGCTGCCATTCCAGGCGTTGCGCACCGATGGCGCATCCGGTCCCGAGTACGTCATGATCCAGACCGGATGGCTCTTCTGCGGGTTGAAGTCGGTGGGCTTCAAGATCGTGGCGTCCATGAGGAAGCCGTCGCGCGCCGGGATCTCGAGCAGCTCGCGCTTGCCGGTCTTGTACTCCTTCAGCGCCGGGATCTCGGCCTGGGCCAGCACCTTGACGATCGATCCGTCGCTCTTGCACAGCCGCATCTCGGGCGGCGTGGTGACGCTCGAGAATCGATCGAGGAAGTAGCTCGCATCCTCGTTGAACGTGACCGAGTGCGAGCCGCGGTCGCTGGTGAGCCGCGCCAGGTTCTCGCCGTCGAGATCGATCACGTACGCGTTCGCGTCGACCGCGCCATCCTTGTTGCTCGTGAACCACAGGCGCTCCAGCTTCTCGTCGAGGCGCAAGATGCTCTTCACGTCCCAGTCGCCCTGCGTGACCGGGTTCTCGAGCGTGCCGTCCGCGGCGTAGTGATAGACGTGCTGGTGGCCGCTGCGCTCGCTCTGCCACAGGAACGTGCCGTCCTCGAGCCAGCGCAGGCCGTCGAGCACGTTGACCCAGCTCTTCGATTGCTCGTGGATCAAGACGCGCACCGAACCGCTGTCCGGATCGCCCTCGTCCAGGTCGAGCCAGGTTTGCTCGCGATCCTGGATCTGCACCAGCAGATGCTTGCTGTCCGGCGTCCACTGGACCCGCACGATCAACAGGTCGGGGTCGTAGCGCGACAGGTCGAGCCACGTCGTCGCGCCGCCGATCGCGCGCACCACCCCGAGCCGCGCTTGCGGGTTCTGGTCGCCCGCTTTCGGGTACTGCAGCTCCTCGATGCCTTGATGCTGCGGGAGGTGATCGACGATCGTGTGTCTGGGTACGAGCGTGCCGTCGAGGCGCAGGTAGGCGAGGCGCTTCGAGTCCGGGCTCCAGAATGCGCCCTGGTAGTTGCCGCGGCCGTACACTTCTTCCTGATACACCCAGTCGAGCTTGCCGTACCGGAGCGCTTCGCTGCCATCTTTCGAGAGCGGCCGCTCCGGCGATCCCTCGGTGTCGCGCAGGAACAGGTTGTTGCCGCGCACGTAGGACGCGAATCGACCGTCGGGCGAGAGCTGGGCGAGCTCCTCGTCCTCGGGCGTGTTGGTGAGCCGCACCGCGGGCTTGCCCGCGCGATGGAAGAACAGATCGCCGCGGTACGTGACCAGCGTCGCGTCGGCGCTCCTGTCGCCGCGGGTGTGGGCCGCGCTCTCGGCCGTCTTCGCGTCGAATCCGGGCAGCTGCTCGAGCGCCGACTTGAGCGCGGCGCTGCCATCATCCTCGCTCTTGCCCTCGGGCGCCGCGCTCTCCTCGAGCGAGCCTGGATCGAGCCAGCGCGCTTCCTTGCCCGACCCGAGCAGCACGTGCTTCTGATCCGCCGCCCAGGATATCTGCTTCAGCTTGCCCGCGAAGCTGACCGGCTCGCCGCGGCCCGATGCTTGCTCCAGGGTGAGGTTCTTGTCTTGCGCGCGGAGCGCGCTCACCAGCGCCATCGCCAGACCGGCGACCAGGACCATGGTTCGGTTCATCGTTTCGATTCCTGTGTGCTGTCCGGATGCGCGCGATCACTCGAAGCTGGTGTCGGCGCCCTGGTTCTGTTCCTTCAACCATGCCATGACCGGCGCGAAGTAGTCGAGCATCGCGCGGGTGGAGATGTCCTCGCCGGTCTTCGCCCGCAACAGCTGGCGCCAGTCCACGGTGCGGCCCACCTCGAGCAGGCCCTTCAGGAACTTGCCGACCTCCTGGTTGCCGTAGTAGCTGCAGTTGCGCGGATCCTGATGCAGGATGTGGCGCGCGATGTGGTCGTGCAGCTGATACTTGATCAGGAAGGCGAGCGCGTAGTCGTAGTACTGCGCCGCGTCGTCGTTGATGTGGGTCTTGGTGGCCGCGTCGCACGAAAGCTCGCCGCGCGCCTCGGGCGGCTCGATCCCCTGGTACTTGGCGCACAGCTCCCACCAGCGCTGGTTCCAGCGATCGGGGCTGAGCTCCGTCTCGTAGAGATCGTGCTCGAAGTGCGACATCACGCCCGCCGAGAACGGGATGAACACGATCGTGTCGAGGGCCTCGTTGAGCAGCCACAGATTGCGATCGACCTGCGTCGTCTCGGGCAGCAGCCCGATCGAACGCAGGTATGGAACTTGCCCCGCGGCGATCGCGATCAGGTCGCCGATCGCCTCGTGGAACGCGCGGTTCGCACCATCGCGCAGCAGCGGCGGCACCTCGGGGCGCGAGTAGCTGAGATAGTAATAGATGTGCCCCAGCTCGTGATGCGTGGTCTGCAGCCAGTCGAAGTTCGGCTCGACGCTCATCAGCGAGCGCACGTCGTGATCGAGGTCGATGTGCCAGGCCGACGCGTGGCTGTTCTTCTTGCGCGGGCCGCCGGCGGCAACCGGATAGAGATCGGACTTCTGCCAGAAGCTCTTCGGCAGCTCGGGAAAGCCGAGCGACACGTAGAAGCGCTCGGCTTGCTTGACCACGTAGGTGGCGCTCTTTTCCTCGAACAGCGCGTCGAGGTCGATGCCCTCCACCATGCCGGGCCACTGCTGCGCCCAGCGATTGGAGATCCAGTGGGCCGGGATGCGGCGCGGCAGCTGCTCGCCGAAGCGCTGTGCGAGCTGCTTGCGCGCCCAGTAATGCAGCTCGCGGTACATCGGCCGCGTCTCCTCCAGCATGCGCTCGAGCAGGGCCATCATCTCGCTCACGCTCATGCCGTAGTCGGCGACCTGCAGGCCGAAGAACGACGAGAACCCCATCTCGCGCGCCACGCGGTTGCGCAAGCCCTGCAGCGTGATCAGGCCCGGCTTGAGCGCCGCGCCATCCTCCTTGGAGGCGAGCCACACCGCCTTGCGCTCGTTCAGATCCCGCGAGCTGCGCAGCAGATCGTCGATGTCGTTCGCGGAGATCGGCACGACCGCGCTGCTGCCCGGCTTCTGCCACCTGAAGGTGTAGCCGTCGAGCGTCGCCGACTGCTTGCCCTCGGCTTCGGCGAGCTGCTTCACCACGTCGGGGATCGTGCCAGGGCTGGCCGCGGCCGCGAGCAGCACCTGGTCGAGCTGGCGCGCGGCGAGGTCGTCGAGGTCGGCGCGCGCAGCGAGCAAGCGCTTCGTCGTCTCGATGATGCGCGGGTGGCCGGTGAACACCGCCAGCACCTTGTGGGCGCCGACCCGCTCGCCGGTGTGCTCCTCGGTGACGTCGGTGCTCGCCAGCCAGTCGGCCTCGTTGGCCGCCGTCGCCAGATCCTTGTAGAGCGCGTTGTATCGCGCCAGGAACTCGGCAGCCTCCTGTCTCACGTCGCCAGCCAGCGCGCTGGCCAGGGACAGGGGCGCGAACGACACCAGCGCGAGCAACATCCGCATCGCGAGAATCTCCGGCGGCAGGCGGTTGCGTGGGTGGGGATGCGAAGACAGATCTTAGCCGGCCGAACGCGCGAGACCAGAGACTTGTGCCTGGCGAAAGGGGCTTGGGCGTGGCCCCGAGGGGGGGAGGTGCGCTCAGTTCTCGACGATGTAGACGATGCCTTCGGTGAGCTCGCTGCGTCCCTTGGCGCCGGTTTTTGCAAGTCGCTGCACCAGCCCGAGGATATCCTCTTGCGACACGACGTAGCCTTCGTCGGCGAGCACCGTCTGGATCCGGTCGGCCAGACTCTCGTGGTCGCATCCGGGCCGGTGCATCTCGTCGCCCCAGGCGACGACGTGCTTCTCGATCAACTTGCGCAGATCCATGGGGCCTCGACTTGGCTGCCTACCAGAAAATGAGCGGGCAAGATAGCGCTGAGCCGAGGACGTTTCAACCGCCGGCGGGCGATGCGGACCTGGCAGGAGAGCGGCCGCTGTTCGGCTCGTGGCGACGCGCTTACGTGCTGGTGTTGCTGTACGCGCTGGCGTGGATCGCTGCCTTGATCGCGTTCACTCGAGCATGCACGCCCTGAACTGATCTCTTTGCAGCGCTGCGGGCAAGGGGTATAAGAAAAGTCACCCGGGATCGGGGAGACCACCGCAGCAAGCCCGGCCCCGACTAGGATTGCCGCGCCCGCCGATCCCGGGAAACTCTGCTTAACATCGAGGCAACCGTACGCGGATGCCTCGCGAGTGTGCATGGCGAAACCCGTGCCCAAACTGGCGGCAACCTCCCACAGGTCTCGAACGCGGCTTGCAAACGCTGACGACAGCGTGACTTGAGCTTTCTCGTTCCCGCTGGCTGCGAGGTCGATGGCTGCGGCCGTGGTTTGCAAGAAGCGCTGCGCGCCTGGGCGCCTTCGCACTCGGACGAGCGTGGCAGCTCCCGGCCAAAAAAGGTGCCAATGACCCGCGTGTGAACCGATCGGGATCCCGAGGCGAAATCCCAGCGAGGACCACTGCATGGGCACGACCGTTGGCCGCGGGCGATGGCACTTGTTGCTCTTTGGTCTGCTCGGCCTGCTGCCTGCCGCTGCCTGCGATCCCGCGCCGCGCCCGATTCGCATCGCCTGTCCGCTCGCTCCCTCGCATGTCCAGGGCGCGATGCTCGCGGTCGACGAGATCAACGGTGCCGGCGGCATCCACGGCCGCCCGCTCGAGCTGGTGGGGGACGAGTCCCTGTCCGGCGAGCCGATCGCGGTGGCGAACCGCATCGGCGCCGGCGGCTTCGGCTTCGTCGTCGGCCACCTCGGCAGCCACGACTCCATGGTGGCCGGGAAGATCTACGAGGCCTTGCAGATCCTGATGCTCACGCCCAACGCGACGCATCCCAAGGCGCGCGGCGGCGCATTCAGCTTCGCCATGTGCAAGGACGACGTCGACGAGGCGGCGTTCCTGGCGCAGCAAGCCATCGGCCGGTTTCACGCCGAGCGCGTCGTGCTCCTGTACGAGAACCTCGACTACGGCCGCGACCTCGCGCGCTGTCTCGAGGACGAGCTGATCGGTCGCAACGTCCGGCCGGTGCGCATCCTGAACCACGCCTCGGCCGGCGATCTGACGCCGATCATCGAGGCGGCATGCCGCGAGAGCCCGGACCTCATCTTCTGCGCCTCGCAGATGGGCCACGCGGTGGCGGTGCAGCAATACGTGGCCAAGCACAACCTCAGGACGCGCGTGCTCGGCGGCGACGCGCTCGACCAGCAGAGCGATCTCAAGGGCTTTCCCGATGCCAAGGGCCTGCTCATGGTGCGCCTGTTCTCGGCTTCCAGCGCCGCCGCGCTGGCGCGGTTCGCCGCCGCCTACCGCAGCAAGTACGGCGAGGAGCCGGAGTCGCACTCGGCGCTCGCCTACGACGCCGTGATCGCGGGTGCGACGGCGCTCAAGAGCGGCGCCGAGACGGCGGGCGACCTGGTGCGCGCCCTGCTCCAGTTCGGTCGCGATCGGCAAGCGCCGACGGGAGCCACCGGTCCGATCTGCTTCGACGCCACCCGCAAGCGCACCGGGCTCGAGTTCGAGCTGTGCGAGTTCGATGGCCACGACATCGTGCCCTTGAAGGAGCAGCCGTGATGGTGCGAGGACTCAAGAGCCGGATGCGCATCGCCTACGCGGTGCTCTTGCCGCTCGGCGCGCTGGGCGTCGGTCGCACGGTGATCAACCAGCTCGCGATCAAGCGCGCCGTGGGCGAGCAGCTCAACCCGCAGTACGAGCTGCAGCGGCTCGGATCGAAGCTGAGCTCGGCGATCTCGGCGCAGCATGCCACCGTGATGCACTGCTTCGATTCCGAACCGGTGCAGATCGCGTGGGATGCCTACCACGCCGCGAGCAAGCAGATCTTCGCCATCATCGAGCAGATCTTCGCCGCATGCCCCAATGCGCAGGAGATCGGGCTGATCACCGATGCCAAGCGCACCTACGAGGAATTCGAGAACGAGGCGACCCGCCTGTTCTCGGCCAAGAACTACGCGGCGCTCAAGACCACCGCGCTCAGCAACCTGAACGAGCATGCGCAGCGCCTGCGCGACACGCTGCTCGATCTGAGCGCATCGCAGAGCCAGCGAGCCGGCAAGACCGGCGAGGAGCTCGGCTCCGTCGCGCGCACTTCGGCGCTGCTGTTGATCGTGCTCACGATCGCATTCGTCTCGCTCGGCGTGTACTTCCTGGTCGACCATGACCGGCACGTGGTGCGGCCGATCGTGAAGGTGAAGGAGGCGGCGCTGCGCATGGCCGGCGGCGACCTGAGCCAGCGCCTCGAGATCGAGTCGGAGGACGAGATCGGCCAGCTGGCGTTCGCGTTCAACCGCATGAGCGCCGCGCTGCGCAAGCTCACCGAGGACCTCGAGAACGCCGCCCGCAGCGCGACCCGCGACCTGCACCACTCCGAGGAGAAGTACAAGAGCCTGCTGCAGCGCGCGCAGGAGGGCATCATCATCTGCGATCAGAACGGCTTCGTGCTGGAGGTGAATCGCCAGGCGCGCAAGCTGCTCGGCCTGGTCGAGTCGCAGATCTACGGCCAGTCGCTCGAGACGGTGCTGCCCGCCGAGGGTGCGCGCGTGGGGGCGGCGCTCAGGCTCGCGCATCGTACCGGTCGGCGGCTGCGGTTCCTGATCGACGTGCCCGGCAGCGGCGGCGCCACGCAGTCGTACGAGGTGAGCATCGGTCCGGTGGACCTGGGCGAGGGGCGCGTGGTGCTGCTGTTCCTCCGCGATGTCACGCGCCAGCGCAAGATCGAGGATCAGCTGGTGCGGGCGCAACGCATGAAGAGCGTGGCGACGCTCGCCGGCGGGCTCGCGCACGACTACAACAACTTGCTGAGCCCGATCCTTGGTTACGCGAGCTACCTGCGCACGCTGCCCGCGCCGAGCCCGGAGTTCGCCGACAAGCTGCGCACGATCGAGGAGGCTGCACGCCGGGCGGCCGATCTCAGCCAGAAGCTGCAGTCGCTGGCCCGCCCGCGCGGGCCGAGCTACACCGGTGCGCGCCAGCCGGTCGACCTGAACGAGGTCGTGCAGTTCGCGGCGAAGCTCATCACTCCCAACCTCAACCCCGGCGTCACCACCGTGCTCGACGTCGCGCCCGAGCCGCTGCTCGTCCTGTCGGAGGCAACCGAGCTGCAGCAGATCGTGCTCAACCTCGCGATCAACGCCAACGACGCCATGCCGAGCGGCGGCCAGCTCAAGTTCACGACGCGGCGCGAAGCGCGGTCGACCGGCGACCTGGCCGCGTGGTCACCGTGAGCGACACCGGCATCGGCATGCGGCCGAGGTCCTGCAGCGCATCTTCGATCCGTTCTTCACCACCAAGGGCGCCGGCAAGGGCTGTGGGCTCGGCCTGGCGATGGTGCACGCGTGCGTGCAGCGCGCCGAGGGTCGCATCCAGGTGGACAGCGAGGAGGGCGTGGGCTCGACCTTCCGCGTGCTCTTGCCGGTGGCCGGACTGCCCGAGGCTGCGGGCGCCCAGCCGGCGGCCGAACCGCTCAAGCTGCTGCGCGGTGATGGTGGTCGACGACGGACGCCACGGTGCGCGACACCACGCGCGACATGCTGAAAGCGTGGGGCTGCGAGGTGGTGACCGCCGCGGACGGCGCCACCGCGCTCAAGCTGCTGGGCGATGCGCCGCTGCCCGATCTCGCGGTCCTCGACGTGCGCATGAACGCGGCATGAGCGGCCCCGAGCTGCTCGCGGCGTTGCGGCGCTTCGCGCCGGCCTGCCGATCCTGTTCGCCTCGGCTATCCAGCGGCACGTTCGCCGGCGACGCCGCGGCGCACGATCCGTACGTGGCTTCCTGCAGAAGCCGTTCTCGGTCGAGGACCTCGAGCGGCGCTGCGCAAGTGCTGGGCGATGCGCGCCGAGCTGGCGTCGCGGCGTCGAGCTGAGCGCGGCGACTCGCTTGAGCGGCGAGTAGCTCTTCTGCGGCGTACTCGGCCCACTCTGCCTCGACCACGGCCGGCGATCGCTGCAGCACCGTGTGCACGGCTTCCCGGGCGACATGCCCTGCTTCGCGCACTTGAGCAGGAACCCGAGCTTGTCCGGGTAGCTGCGGTTGACAGAAGTCGCAGAACGACCAGCTCAGCACGTGCTCCTCCTTGCTCAGCACGTCCGTGTTCTTGTACAGCGAGCGCAGCACCGATTCGCCGGCGCGCTGCTGCAGCAGGCTCCTGGTCTCCGATTCCCACTTGCCGAACTTGTACAGGCCGAGCGTGTCCTGCTCGCGATAACAGTAGTGGCGCACGCCGCCGAAGTAGCGAACCTCGTACAGGTGGGCGACGCCCTCGTCCAGCCAGCCGCCCTTCTGGTTGCCCGGCCATAACCCGTCCCACAGGTTCGACATCAGACAGTGCGCGGTCTGATGCACCACCGCCTGATGCAGCTCGTACTCCTCGTGCATGAAGTTCTTGTCGTAGAAGATGCTGAACACCGGCGCCTTGCCCATCAGCTTCGACTCGGTGTCGGAGGTCTGCAAGGTGTACTTGAGCGCGGCTTTCTCCTGATCGGCCTTGCGATTCCAGAGCATCACGCACGTCTTGCTCAGGAACTCCGACTCCTGCACGTGCATGTCGGCGCTGAAATCGCGCCAGAACGCCTCGAGCCGATCGAGGTAGAGGTGCATGCCGTGATGCAGATCCAGGGTCTTGTCGTCGGGCGTGATCTTCGGCAGGTCGAACACGATCTTGAAGTGCGCGCTCTCGGCGTGCGCGAGCGGCCGGCCCATGAAGTCGTCGATCTCGAGCTGGCGCTGCTGCAGCCAGGCCAGGTTCGCGGCGCGCCGCTGCTCGTTCTCCGGCGAGCGGTTCTTGCAGCGCCCGCACGGCTTCATGCCGGTGCCCTGACAGTCGGGGCAGGCGATCAGGATGCTGCAGTGCAGCGCGGCGGCTTCGGCCGCGTCCAGCTCCTTGCCGTGGCGCTTGCACGGGACGATGCCGGTGCTGTTGCAGGTGAAGCAGGTGTGCTTGTCCTGCGGCGCGATCCACAAGACCAGTGCGAGCAGATGAACCAGCATGCGCGTCACTTCGACACCAGGTTGGCGAGCAGTCGATAGCCGCCCGGCACCGCGGCGCGGATCTGCCGGTACAGAGCATAGGCGCAGTAGACGTAGCGCCCCTTGCCGTAGCTTGCCACGAGCAAGCCGCCCCTGCGCGGCGGCTCGCCATGGTCATGGCATTCGAGCAGCTCCAGGTACTGCGCGTCGTAGCTGTGGTCCGGGAAGTACAGGCCGCGCTCCTGCACCCAGCCGGCGAAGTCGCTGGCGCCGATCGCGTTGGGCGCGCACAGCAGCGGGTGCTCGGGCTGCAGCACCGTGACCGCCGCGTCCTCCTCGCAGGTGCGCGCGCCGGTGACGTCGAGACGATAGGGGGCGTAGCTGTGGCCGCCGTTCTCCTTCGCGTTCCACTCCGCGCTCTTGTGATACATGACCACGAGCTTGCCGCCGCCGTGCACGTAGTCGAGCAAGCGCGCGTGGTTCGCGCGCAGGTCGGCGCGCACCAGGTAAGCGCGGATGTCGATCAGGATCGTGTCGTAGCGCGAGAGATCGCCGGTGGTGAGATCGGTCTCCGACAGGAGATCGCACGCCAGCCCGAGGTCCTGCAGCGCGAGCTGCAGCGTGTCGTCATAGGAACGCACCAGCCCCGCCGCGTGCTCGGATCGACTGCGCGCGTCGATCAGCACCAGCGCGACGCGTCGTCAGCGAGCACAGGCGTGTCCGCAAGCGACGATGCGCACGTGCACCGCCTTCGACCTGGCATCGCTCGGCAGCGCGATCGCGACGTCGCGCGACTGGTCCTCGCCCGGCGGCAGGAAGCTCCTGGCGCGATCGGCTCCAGGCTCTCGTCGGCGGTGATCTCGATCGCGCCGGCGAACGGCTGCTTGCCGTGATGGCTCACGCGCACGTTCAAGATCGGCGCTCGACCGTTCGCGAAGCGCGGGATCGGCGCGCGCAGCGCCCAGGCTCGACCCGCGGCGCCACGGTCACCGCGAGCGGCAGTCCAGATCGATCAGCAGCGCGCCGGCGATGGACGTGGGCAGGCGTGCCTCGAGGAACAAGAGCTCGCGGCCGTGGGGGTTGGTGATCGCGTAGTCGTGGCGCCACCGCGGCCAGCCGAGCGGCATCGCGCTGAATGCAGCCGTCGAGCGCGAAGTGCGCACGCTCGAGCCGCACCGACTGGCTCTGGATGCCGATGCCATCGCGGCCGATCAGGTTCACGCTCACCTGCGGCCAGAGCCAGCGCGGATCGAACACGCCGCGGCATCGACGCTCACCTGGTCGCCGGCCACCAGCGTGTCGCTCACCCGCGCGCGCAGCGCACATTGCGCCGCCGCCGCCATGGCCGGTTCACGTCCGCCGATTGCTCGCGATCGAGCGGCGTCGCGCGCCAGGCGGCGAGCGCGGCGAAGCAACGCCCGCGAGGCGCCGATCAGGCTCGCCTGCACCCACGGCTCGAGGTCGCGCGGCAGCTCGCGCCAGTGCGGCGGGAACGCGCCGCCCTCGGGGCCGCTCCGAAGCGTGACCTCGAAGCGGCGCAAGGACTCGCCCGGCAACGGATCGCGGCCGCCTTGACCCTGGGTCTGGTGCTGGCGCAGCGCGCGTGCGACCCTCGCACGTGAGCCCGCTCAGCTCATCGTCGGCGCCGACGTCGAAGCTCGAGATCGGCAGGATCAGGTTGCCGGCACGCGCGTGAGCAACCGCTCGACCTGCCACGGCGCGAGTCCCTGCGTGAGCTGCGCCAGGTAGGCATCAGCATCGGCAGCGAGGCGGGCCTCGCGCGCTGCGATCGCGAACAGCATTGCTGGTAGCCCAGGCGCGTCCTCGATCAGCCGTGGTTGGTGAGGAAGGCCGGCGTGCGGGCGCGGCGTCCAGGATCATGCCGACGATCAGCTCGGTCACGTGCTCCTCGCCGCCCCAGAATGCGAATGCCTCTGCGGCGCTCTTCGAAGCCGAAATCGGTCAGGTGAGGAAGTGGATCGGTGCCGAGGATCGCCGCCGCGCGCAGCGTCTCCTGCTCGCGCAGCGCCCGAGCTCCTGGTGAGCTCGGGCCAGTCGTTCTGGCCGCCTTCGCACTTGTTGGCGTACGAAGTGCTCTGCCGCGTGCGCGCCGAGGACGTGGCTGCGGCCGACGTTGCGCCATCCTCGTCATCAGGGTGCGTGGCCAGGTTGAGCACGCGCAGGCCGCTCTGCAGCCGCCGCATGGCGCGCGCGACCGCGACCATGCCGCGGTCTTGGTCCTGTGCGGCCGCGGGCGCGAGCGGTGCGAGCAAGACGGCGGCGAGCACCAACGCGAAGCAGGGTCAGGGAGGACGGCTCGAGCATGGTTCCACTTCCGCGGGTGACAGGCGGTCGAGGCGCCGCGAGCTTATCCAGGACGACCTCACCATGCCAGCGAGTGTGGCGCGAGTTGTTGCCGACCCCGAGCACGCCCGCTCGAGCAGGGTGCGCGCGGCTGCCAGCGCACGACGGCGCGCGCAAGCACGGGAACCGGGCTCGGCGTCGCGCGGCCGCGTCGCGTTGGGGATCACCACGCCGTCGAGCACGATCTATCTGGAACGAGACGGTGTCGGTGTTGGAGGCTTGCCAGACCACGCCGCCGTCGGCCTCGGTGACCTTGACGGTGATGCCTTGCACGAGCAGGTCAGCCCCGACAGGCCGTTCGGCGGCGTGCTGCGGGTACCTTCAAGCCGCCCGAGGCGGCGCAGCGCCGATTCACCAGGCCGCCGTGCACCGGCGAAGAACAGGTAGGCGATGTCCGGCGTGACCCCGCCACGTGCAGGCTGCCGGGGTGAGGCCGAAGGCCATGCAGGAAGGCGCCAGGCGTGCCGCCGCTGAACAGGTATCCGATCACGTCGCCGCCATGCCGGGAAGTCGGGCGTGACGTTCAAGACGAGCGGCGTCGGCGAAACGGACGCATGACTGGTGGTGAATGGCGCGATCAGCATGGCAAGCATCAACGCCACGGAGTCGAAGGTCTTCATGATTGGGCTCCTGGATGGCATCGTGGATCGGGCAGTACCTGGTGGTTCACTCCGCATTACCCCGCCCCGGGCAACCGGCAAGGCCATCGGTGCAGGTTCTCGCCGCGGGTCGCCACCGAGGGCAGCGCGGTGCGACGGGCAGACGTCGCCCGCGCGCAGCGCCAGTTCTCGATTCGACGCGCAGGGTGTCCAGAGGGGCGGCGGCGCGCTCAGTCGCTCAGCTGCCAGAACAGATTGTTGAGCGCCTCCATCAGCGTCGGGTGCGCGAAGGTCGCATCGCGCAGCGCGGCGTAGGGCAGCTTGCCCATCATCGCGATCTGGATCGCGCTCATGATCTCGCCGCCCTCGATGCCGAGCACCGCGGCGCCCAGGATCTGGTCGGTGCGTGCGTCGACGACGACCTTGATGAAGCCGCGCGTCTCGTCGGTCTCGAGCGCGCGCGCCACCCACGCCATCGGCATCTTCGCCACACGCACCTTGCGGCCGGCGGTGCGTGCGTCCCGCTCCGAGAGCCCGACCCGGCCGAGCTGCGGATCGACGTACACCGTGTAGGGCACCATGCGTCCGCGGGTGGAGGCGCCGCCGCGGCCGAGCAGGTTCTTCTCCAGGATGCGGTAGTCATCCCAGGAGATGTGCGTGAACTGCGGCCCGCCCTTGACGTCGCCGATCGCAAACACGCCCTTGACGCTCGTCTCCAGGCGCTGGTTGACGCGCACGAACCCGTGCTCGTCGAGCTGCAGGCGCGCCGCCGCGACATCGAGCTCCTCGGTGTTGGGCACGCGGCCGGTCGCCACCAGCAGCTCGTCAGAGATCAGGCGCCGGCGGCGCGCGCCGCCGGTGCGCAGCACGAGCGCGATGCGCCTGCCGGCCCGCTCGACGCGCGCGACCTCCGCGCGCAGCAGCACCTCGATGCCGTCCTCGCGCAAGATGTCCTCCACCGCGCGCGATACGTCCTGGTCCTCGCGGTCGAGCAGGTGCGCACCGTGCTGGATGATCGTGACCGCGCTGCCGAACCGGCGGAACATCTGGCCGAACTCGAGGCCGATGTAGCCGCCGCCCAGCACGGCGAGGTGGCGCGGCACCTTGCCGAGCTCCATGATCGAGGTCGAGTCGAGCGTGCGCACCGTGTCGATGCCCTCGATCGCGACGCGCCGCGGCCGGCAGCCGGTGTTGATGACGATGCAGTCGGAGCGCAGTCGCTCGCGCGCACCGCCGGCGCCGCGCGTGACCAGGATCTCGTGCGGACCGACGAACCGCGCCGCGCCGCGAATCAGCTCGAGGTGGCGCGTGTGCGCGAGCCCGGACTCGCTGCCGTTGCGGAAGCTCGTGACGATGTCGCGCTTGCGCGCTCGCACCCGGCCGAGGTCCACCCGCACCGTGCCAGCGCGCACGACGTAGTCGCGCGCGCGGCGTGCCATGTATGCGACCCGCGCGCTCGCCACCATGGTCTTGGTGGGCGTGCAACCCCGATTCACGCACGAGCCGCCCACGTCGTCCTTCTCGATCACGGCGGTATGCCAGCCCTTGCCCGCGAACGCCTTGGCGATCGGCACGCCGCCCTGTCCGGTACCGATGACGATCGCGTCGTATGCTCGTGCGTGTGGCATGGTCTCACCTCGCTGGCTCGCGGCACTCGCTGGTCGCGGCACGCTCGATCGGCACGCCGCCCGAGATCCACCAGAGACTAGCCCGGAACCGCGTGCGGTGCGAAGATTCGGCTGCGGCCACGGCGCCGGCGCGCGTCGATCGCGTGATTTGAACGCCGCGGCCGGATCCCGTATCCTGCCAGCTTCCCTGGGATCGAGCGCGCCCTCGCCCGCTCGCCGTCGGCATCGGGCCGGGGGAAACATGGAGACTACGCTTGCCTCAGAATGTTGCGACCGTGAACAGCAATGATCGTGTGTGGCTCTCTCTGCTGGGCGGCTTCAAGCGCCAGCTGCCCGACAGCGACCCGCAAGAGACGCAGGAGTGGATCGACGCTCTCGATGCGGTGATCGGCAAGGAGGGCCGCGAGCGCGCCGACTTCCTGCTGCGCAAGATCCTGAAGCGCGCCCGGCAGCAGCGCGTCGGCTTGCCCGGGCTGGTGCAGTCGCGCTACATCAATACCATCTCGCCCGAGCAAGAGCCCGAGTTCCCCGGCGACGAGAAGATGGAGCTGCGCATCCGGCGCATCATCCGCTGGAACGCCGCCATCATGGTCGTGCGCGCGAACCGCATCTCGCCCGGCATCGGCGGCCACCTCTCCACCTACGCATCGA
>JAXMBY010000004.1:0-147674 GCA_046349655.1 Planctomycetota bacterium | reverse complement strand
ATGCGTGAACGGCTCCATCACGCGCGTCACCACGGTGGCGCGCGTGAGCGCGGTGGTCTCGCCCGAGATCTCGAGCGTCACCATGCGCTCACGGCCGATCCCGGAGAGAGTGAAGCGGCCATCGGCATCGGTGGCGACGCTCGCGCTCGGCAGCACCGAGGTGCTGAGCGACGTCACGCGGCGGCCAGGGCCCCAGGGCATCTCGCCGAGCGAGAAGCGCCTCAGATGGTCGCTCAGGTCTCCCGACTCCGGCGCCATGAGCGAGACCACCGCCACGCGCGCACCTGCAACCGGCTGCGCCTCGAGGTCGACCACGCGTCCCTCGATCGGCAGATCGTAAGCCAGGCGCAGCGTGGCGTCGTTGCCGCTCACGTTACCGCATGCGACCCATGCCGGTCCGAAGCCCTGCGCCGTGGCGACGAGGTCCGCGTTGCGCCACGGTTCGAGCTGCGTGTTCTCGAAGTAGTCGCACGCCTTGGGATCGAATGCGATGGTGAAGCGGCCGTCGGCGTCGGACCGCACGCTCGCAATCGCAGTGAGCGGCGTCTTGCTGTAATGCGAGGGGATCACGCACACGCTGGCACCATTCAACGGTGCGCCCACCGGATCGAGCACCCGGCCGCGCATCATGATCTGCTCGCCCGCGGGCGCGGATGGCGCGGCCACCGGATCGAGCGGCGTGCGCGTCGCGGCCGGCTCGGCCGCCGCAGCACCCGTTGCGGGCTCGTTCCACGACAGCGATCCCGCCAGCACCGCGAGCATCCACGGACCGATGCGAACCGTCGTGCGAGCCATGTTCTCCTCCTCGATCCGGAACGCCGGATCGTGCTCGGTGATCAGCACCAGGAAACCCGTCCACCAGACCGCGTCGCGGCCAGCAGCGATGCGGCCTGCCGCCGCGGCAGAAGTCTCGAGCTCGAGCCGTTCGCGGAAGCGCACGTGCGTCGCATCGTATGCGCGGCCGTCGGCGACGGCGCGTACCGCGCCGAGCACATCGAGCTCGACCAACGGATCTTGGGCGGTTCACGCCGCGACTCGACGAGCCACCACGTCGACCACACCAGTACAGCGGCCGCGGCCGCCAACGCCTGTCAGCATGCGCGCCGCCGTCTGCGCGGCGCCACGAGCGTGCGCTTGGGTCCGTCGAGCCAGCGCGCTTCGGCGCACTGCTCGTCGCCACTCTGCGGGCCGAGCAGCGCCGCGATCACTTGATCGACGCGTGGGTCAGTCATCGGCGGCCCTCCGCGCGAGCAGCTCGGCCAGCTTCTCGCGGGCACGCCGCAGCCGCGAGTGCATTGCCTCCAGGCTGATGCCGTTCTCGCTCGCAAGGTCGCGAGCGCGCACGCGTTGCTCATAGTGGCGTAGCAGGGTCTCGCGCTCCATCACGCTCAGGTCCATCATCGCTCGCATGACGTTCACGCTGGTACTCGCCACGCGGGGAGCCGCGGGCTCGACGTCGACATCGCCCGACACGACCGGCCGTCTACGCACGCGCCGCTGCTCGGAGGCGATGCGGTGGCGCAGGATGCCGAACAAGAACGCGCCCAGGCTGCCGGCCGCGGGATCGAAGTGGCGCAGGTCGCGCACGAACGTGAGGAAGCTCTCACCGGCCACGTCCTCCGCGCGCCCATGATCGCCGCCGAGCTTGAACGCCGCGAACCGCACCACCGGACGCCACGTCGCGCGGAAGAAGCGCTCCCACGCGAAGCGTTCCTGGCGCAACAGAGCCTCCCAGAGTTCACGGTCGTCGTTCGGCATGCTCTCATCACGGCAGCACTGCGGACTGCTGTGCCGCAGGGAGCCAGAATGGTCACACAAAATCGGCAAGGATGGCAGAATGCGGCGCTCGGCCACCGCGAGCGCGCGTACCTCGCCGCTGTGCGGGTCACTTCCTCGCCTCGATGCGGTCCGGCCAGGCGAGAAAACCACTGGACCGCGCCCGGGATTGCGACCATCGGTTCGACGAGTGAAGATTCGACGAGTGAAAAAGGGTGGGGCGGCGCGCGCAACGAGCGTGTCGTTGCGGGGACCTGCCGCTGCGTGCGCCCCGAGAGTTGGATCTTCAGACCGAGAAGACCATGCGTTCCCCGAACGAGCTGGTCACGAAAGACGACCATGTCCAGCGCCCGCACCCTCGTCTCGGTTGCGGTTGCGGTTCCCAGCAGCCTGCGCGTCGGCAATCTTCCCTGGCGCCACGCGGAACGTCCTGGCCACCTTGCACGAGCGCGGTTGCGACGGGGTGGATCGTCGTGATCTGGGCGTCGCCGCCCCACGCTCCTTCACTCCCCGAACCGATGCTCGTAGCCCCTGGGCACGATCTGCTCGACGCGCCCGCCCTGATGATGCAGGCGGATGCCGGCGCGCGCGCTGACCTGGCCGATCCGGATCGCGAGCCCGGCGCGCTCGATCTGGCGTGCCACCCCTGGCGCCGCGGCCACGAGCAGCTCGTAGTCCTCGCCGTCGTACAGGGCCTGGCGCAGCGATCCGCGCCGGGGGATCTGCTCGGCCTCGAGATCGGCGCCGACGCGCAGGTGCGAGAGGTCCCGCGCGAGGCCGTCGCTGACGTCGATCATGGCGTGCACGCGCAGGCGGGTCGCGAACAGGCGACCCTCGCGCAGCCGCGGGGTGAAGCGCAGGTGGTGGCCGGCAATCGAGCCGCCGAGCGGGCCGGTCACCATCAGCACGTCGCCGGCGCGGGCGCCGCGGCGCAAGACGGGGCGCGCGCCACGCATCTCGCCGAGCAAGGTCACGCTCACCACGCACGGGCCGTCATGCGACTTGGTGTCGCCGCCGACGATCGGCACCGCCATCGACTCGAGCCCGCGCGTGATCGCCTGCACGTCGCGCATCGCCATCGAGCGGCGCACGACCAGCGCCACCACGGCGAACGTCGCCACGCCACCCATCGCGGCGATGTCCGAGAGCGCCCGCGCGATCGCCTTGCGGCCGACCAGGCGCCAGGGCGTGCCGCGCTCGAAGTGCACGCCCTCGACCACGGTGTCCACCTTGAACAGCACCAGCTGCTTGCCGATGCGTACCACGGCGCAGTCGTCGCCGCGATCGACGACGATGCGCGCGCTCGCGGCTCGCTGCCGTCGCTGCAGCCAGTCGAGGAACGCGAGCTCGCTCACGCCTCACTCGTTGGTGAACTTCTCGTGCCCGGCATCCTGGATCTTCTCGAGCTCCTTGTAGACATCGGCGGCCCTGGCGTTGTCGTTGTCGAGCAGCGCCATCTCGAGATCGCGCAGCTTGTGCTCGAGCACGATCAACTGCTTGCGGAACTCGAGCGCGAACTTCGCGCGCTCGGCCTCGGGCAGCGTGGCGGTCATCTTCGGCTTCTCCAGCTTGCAGTGGATCGCCTGCTTCTGCATCTCGATCACGTGCTCGAGCGAGCTCGCGTTCTTCGCCGCATCCTTGACGTCCTTCTTCAGCACCTTGAAGTGATCGTCCATCGCCTCCATGTGCTTCTCGAGCTCGGTATCCTTGCCGCCCTTCTGCGCCATCGCGCCGAGCGGCGCCAGCGCCAGCGCCGCCAGCAGCATCATGCCGATCCACGCGCAACCAAGTGCTCGGTGTGTCATGTCGCTCCTCGTCACCTGATGAATCGAACTCACAGGACCTGGGTCGCGCCCGGCTTCGCTGCCGGGTAGAGGCCGTGCTCGTCGGGGAGCACGTTCGGCTGCGCGTCCCAGGCATACGTCTTGGGCTGGAGCGACAGCTCGGAGGCGAGCGCATCTTGCCATGCGATCACCTTGCCCGAGTAGGTCGCCATGCGCCCCATGATCGCCGTCATCGTGCTGAGCGCGCCGTACTCCGCCTCGTTGTACGGCGTGTCGTTGCGGATCGCGGCGTGCAGGTCCTCGTGCTCGATCTCGTACGGGCTGCGCGGGTCGGCGCTGGCCTTGAAGCTCCAGCCGCCATTGGCGGTGATCTTGCCGGCGGCGCAGTCGACCACGCCGCGCGCGCCGTGCACGTGCTCCGAAACGCTGTCCCAGCAGTCGGCGATGTGCCGGCACTGGCTCAGCATGCGCGTGCCGTCGGCGTAGGTGAACTCGACCATGTGGTGATCGTAGATCTCACCATAGTCGGGACCGATGCGCATCTGCCGCCCGCCCTGGCCTTGTGCGCTCACCGGATAGCCGCGCATCACCCAGTTGCCGACGTCGAGGTTGTGGATGTGCTGCTCGACGATGTGGTCGCCGCACAGCCAGTTGAAGTAGTACCAGTTGCGCATCTGGTACTGCATCTCGGTCATGCCGGGTGCGCGCGGATGCACCCACACGCCGGCTCCGTTCCAGTACACGCGCAGCAGCGTGATGTCGCCGACCGCGCCATCCCAGATGCGCTGGATGGTCTCGCGATACATGGGCGAATGGCGGCGCTGCAAGCCGACGCCCACCTTCAGGTTCTTGCGCGCGGCTTCCTTGCCGGCATCGAGCACCATGCGCACTCCGGGCGCGTCGACCGCCACCGGCTTCTCCATGAACACGTGGCGGTTCCTGGCCACGGCGTGCTTGAAGTGCAGCGGCCGGAAGCCGGGCGGCGTCGTCAGGATCACGAGGTCGACGTCGCAATCGATGGCCTGATGGTAGGCGTCGAAGCCGACGAACTGGCGCGCTCGTGGAACGTCGATCCGGTCGCCGAACTGCGTCTGCAGGTCCTTCAAGCTCTGCTCGAGGCGGTCCTCGAACGCATCCGCCATCGCCACGAGCTTGACCGGCCCCTGGGTGCTCATCGCGTCGGCCACCGCACCGGTGCCGCGCCCGCCGCAGCCGACCAGCGCGATGCGCAGCGGCGCGCCGCCGTGGGCGCGCGCGATCGGCGCCTGCTGCGGCTCGGCGGCGAGCGAGCCCTGGGTCACGAGCGAGCCGACGCCGACCGCGGCCGAGACCTTAAGGAACTCGCGCCGGCTGGGATGCTCCGCTCCATTCATGTGGCACCTTCTCTCCGTTGCTTGCGGCTTCGCTTGATTGCCTCTGCCTTCGCTTGGTTGCTTGCGCCCTCGCTCAGCGGCCGCCCTTGCGCTGCCGCTGCAAGACCTGATCGATCTGCTCGAGATCCGGATCCCAGAAGCGCTTCTGCTCGGCGTCGCTCGGATCGTGCAGCGGCCGCACGACGCGCAAGCCGACGAAGCGCGCGTCGGTCAAGTACCAGATGCTCTTCGGCAGCTGTGGATCCTGCACGTTCCAGCCCTTCTTCGACGCGCGCGCCGCGCCGCCGAGCGCAGCAGCGGCGGCTCGATCATCCGAGCCGCCGCGCACGTACTGACCGTACAGCTCGGTCGGCCAGTTCACCGGCGCCTTCGCCACCTGTCCGGCGAGCGTCGCGTAGAACCCGTCGCTGTAGGCATCGAGCACCCACTCGGCGACGTTGCCGTGCATGTCGAACAGCCCCCACGCGTTGGGCTTCTTCTCACCCACCTTGTGATAGTGCTCGCCGGCGTTGCCCTGAAACCAAGCGTACTCGCCGAGGTCCTCGGCGCGCTCGCCGAACGAGTAGGCGCCGTGGCTGCCGGCGCGGCACGCGTACTCCCACTCCGCCTCCGACGGCAGGCGGTAGAAGCGCCCGGTCTTCATGCTCAGCCACTTGGTGTAGTGGCGCGCGGCGAACTGCGACATCGCGATCGCAGGATAACCATGGATGCCCATGCCGAAATCCATGGGCACGTACGGCGGCGTCGGCCGGCTCACGGCATCGGCGAACGCGTCCTGCTGCGGCTCTTGCTGCGGCGCGGCGGTGTGCACTTGCTGGTCGAGCTTGAGCTGGTAGATCTGGTACTCGTCCCAGGTCACCTCGTGCACGCCCATCCAGAACGGTTCGATCGACACGTCGTGCTGCGGACCTTCGCCCCCACCGCGCCCCGGCTCGCCGTCCGGGCTGCCCATGGTGAACGTGCCGCCCGGAATCGGCGTCATCTGGAACGTCACGCTCGAGCCGACGATGATCTCGCGGTAGGGCTGCATCTGCGCCTCGGTGCTCGCCACGGCGCCGGCGACGGCCACGGCCGGCGGGCGGCCGGGCGGCATGTCCGGATACGCCGGCCGCTCCTGCCAGAGAGCGAGGGACACGATCAGGATCAACGTGCGCGCCATGAACGATACCGAGGCCGTGGCGTTGCGATGGGCAAGGCCGCCTATCGTGGCGAATCGCCCTGCCCGCGTCAAAGCTCTTGCCGCGCCGGGGCGTGAAATCCTCATGATCCTGCTCGGTGCGCTCGCCGGCTGCAGCGCCCCACCGCCGTTGCTCGCGCGCTTCGAGTTCGCAGAGCCCAAGCTGGGCACGCAGTTCCGCATCGTGCTCTGGGCGCCGTCGGCGGCCCTGGCCGAGCAGGCCGCGGTCCTGGCGTTCGCGCGCATCGATCAGCTGAACGCCAGCCTGAGCGACTACGATCCGGAGAGCGAGGTGAGCATGCTCGCATGCGGCGCGCCGGTGCACGGATCGGACGACCTGCTCGCGGTGCTCGAGCCGGCGCTGGTGATCGCCGAGCAGAGCGAGGGCGCGTTCGACGTGACCGTGGGGCCGCTGGTGGAGCTGTGGCGCGAGGCGGCGCGCACACATGTGCTGCCAGCTGCTTCGCGCATCGCCGCCGCGCGCGCGTGCGTCGGCTGGCAGTGGCTGCGCGTGGACGCCCGGCAGCACACCGTGCAGCTCGCGCATCCGCGGATGCGCATCGATCTCGGCGGCATCGCCAAGGGCTACGCGGCCGACGCGGCGATGCAGGCGCTCGAGCGCGCGGGCATCACGCGCGCCCTGGTCGCGGGCGGCGGCGACATCGTCGCCGGCGCGGCGCCGCCCGGTCGCGCTGGCTGGGTGGTCGCGCTCGATCCGCTCGCGGGTGCGCCGCCGGCGCGGGTCGAGCTCGAGCACGCAGCGGTCTCGACGTCCGGCGATACCTACCAGTTCGTCGCGATCGGCGGCGTGCGCTACTCGCACATCGTCGATCCGCGCACCGGCATGGGCGTCACGCACCGCACCGCCGCCTCGGTCATCGCTCGCAACGGCACCACGGCCGATGCGCTCGCCACCGCGGTGTGCGTGCTCGGCGCAGAACGAGGCATCGCTCTGGTCTCGCTGCATGCCGGCGCCTGGGCGCGCGTGGTCACCGCGGCCGACCCGGCGCCGCTGGTCTGCGAATCGCGGCCGCTGCCCGACCATGAAGAGTTCGTAAACCTCGGCCGGTGCCGTTACCGAAGGTTGTTACACTGAGTCGGGAGGCACTCTTGTCCGAGACGACCGTGAACGCACCGAGCGTGGCGCCGGCTGCCACACCGCCGCCCGATCTGGATGCACCGCAGCTCTACCTGAATCGCGAGCTCAGCCTGCTCGACTTCCAGCGGCGCGTGCTCGACGAGGCCAAGGACGCGCGCAACCCGCTGCTCGAGCGCGTGCGCTTCCTCGCCATCGTCGGCTCCAACCTGGACGAATTCTTCATGGTGCGGGTCGCGGGGTTGAAGCAGCAGATCGCGTCACGCGTGCAGGAGGCAGGCGGCGGCGGCATGACGCCGGCGGAGCAGCTCGCGGCGGTGCGCCAGCGCTACCTCGAGCTGATGCGCGACGCGCGCACGTTCCTGCGCGACGAGCTGCTGCCCGCGCTGGCACAGGCCGGCATCCGCCTGCTCGACTACGCCACGGTGAGCGCGGCCGACCGGGCACGGCTGCGGCGGTTCTTCGACGAGAGCGTGTTCCCGGTGCTGACCCCGCTCGCGGTCGATCCGGGACGGCCGTTCCCGCACATCAGCAACCTGAGCATCAACCTGGCGGTGGTGCTGCGCGCCAGCGACGGCCGGCGCCACTTCGCGCGGGTCAAGGTGCCGGACACGCTGCCGCAGCTGGTGCCGGTGACGCGCATGCCGGGCGACCCGGGCACCCCGGGCGAGTTCAGCTTCGCCTGGCTCTACCAGGTCGTGGCCGACAACCTCGACACGCTGTTCCCGGGGATGGAGATCCTCGAGGTGCATCCGTTCCGCGTGACGCGCAACGGCGACGTGGTGATCCAGGACATCGAGGCTGCCGACCTGCTCGAGACGGTCGAGGAAGGCGTGCGCCAGCGCCAGTTCGGCATCGTCACGCGCATGTCGGTCAACGCCAACATGCCCGATCACATCCTCGAGCTCCTGATCAGCAACCTCGAAGCGGACCGCAGCGACGTGTACGCGGTGGATGGTCCGCTCGGGCTGAGCAACCTGATGTCGCTCTACTACCTCGACCGCCCTGATCTCAAGGAGCCGGCGTTCCTGCCGGCGCTGCCGGCAGCGTTCGACGGCAAGGGCAAGGAGATCGACCTGTTCCAGGCGATTCGCGGCCAGGACATCCTGCTGCACCATCCGTTCGACTCGTTCGCACCGGTGATCGACTTCCTGCGGCGCGCCGCGACCGACCCGGACGTGATGGCGATCAAGATGACGCTGTACCGCATCGGCCGCAACTCGCCGGTGGTGCAAGCGTTGCTCGAGGCGCGCGAGAACGGCAAGCAGGTGGCGGTGCTGGTCGAGCTGAAGGCGCGGTTCGACGAGGAGCGCAACATCGAGTGGGCGCGCGCGCTGGAAAGCGAGGGCGTGCACGTGGTGTACGGCCTGGTGGGGTTGAAGACGCACGCCAAGGTGGCGCTCGTGGTGCGGCGCGAGGGCGAGCGCATCCGCCGCTACGTGCATCTCTCGACCGGCAACTACAACGCCGTCACGGCGCAGCTCTACACCGATCTCGGCTACTTCACCTGTGACGAGGACATCGGCGCCGACGTCAGCGACCTGTTCAACTTCCTCACCGGGTTCTCGGCCAAGACCGACTATCGCAAGCTGCTGATCGCGCCGATCAACCTGCGCGAGCAGTTCGAGCGCTTGATCGAGCGCGAGATCGAGCACCGCCGGCGCGGCGAGCGCGCACTTGATCTTCAAGATGAACGCGCTCGTCGATCGGCGCATGATCGAGCTCCTGTACCGCGCCTCGCAAGCTGGCGTGCAGGTGGACCTGCTGGTGCGCGGCATGTGCTGCCTGCGCCCCGGGCTCGCGGGCGTGAGCGATCACGTCCGCGTGCACATCGTCGGCCGGTTCCTCGAGCACAGCCGCATCTACTACTTCGGCAATGCCGGGCAGGCGGAGATCCTGGTCGGCAGCGCGGACCTGATGCCACGCAACATCAATGGTCGGGTGGAGGCGCTGTTCCCGGTGACCGATGCGCAGCTGATCCGCACGATCAAGGACGAGATCCTCGAGGTCTACCTCGCCGACAACGTCAAGGCGCGCGCGATGCGTGCGGACGGCAGCTACGAGCGCGTGCAGCCCGGTCCCGATCAGGCGCCGCTCAACAGCCAGGCCTGGTTCTTGAAGAAACGCGCGGTGCCGAAGATCGGCTGAGCGTCAATCGGTCTTGCCGTCGAGCCGCCAGGCCTGGTTCGGATACGGCTCGGCGGTGGGCACGACGATGCGGATGAAGCCAACGCCGGCGTTGGCGTGGCAGGCATTGCAGACCGACACCGCGGTCTGGTACGCGCTCACGAACCGGTCGTGATCGTGCTGCTCGATCGCGCTCAGGAGCGGCTGGAAGTGGCTGCCGACCATGGTGCGCACGATGTCCGAGACCGGCACGCCGTTCTTGCTCACGTGCGCCGCCTCGACCTCGTCGATCGCCGCGCTGATCGCCTCGGTCTCGTACCTCGCCCGCCCGTGGTTGCCGTGGATGCCGCAGTAGTAGAGCGAGCTGAAGTGCGACGACAGCGCGCGCATCACCTCGCCCAGCGGCGCCCGCGGCGCAGAGCTGCGGGTCAGCGCGTAGCCGGCGAGCGCGAGCGCACCGAGCGACAGCGCGAGGCTCAGCGCGGCGAGCTTGCCCGACATCACATCCTCCCTGGGCCATCCTCTTTGCCGTGCGTGCCAGACGAGCGCACGCGCATCGCCCGCGGCATTCGTGCCTCGCTGCCGGCGCGCACCGCGGCTTCAGGCGAGATCGCCCGGCAACGCGGCAGCCGCGACTGCGAGCTCGAGACACACGCGCTTGGCCGGCTCGAAGCCTGAACGCTCGAAGAAGCGCAGCAGGTCCCACTGGTTCCACTCGACCTGCGTGTGCAGCTTCTCGACGCCGAGCGCCTTCAGGTTCATGAGCAGCTGGCGCATCAGCGCCGCGCCCACGTGCTTGCCCGAGAAGGCTCGCGCCACACCGATCGAATCGAGCAGCGCGGTGGGTTCGGGCATGCCGAACTCGCCGTAGTACAGCCGGCCCATGAGGAAGCCGGCGGGGACGCCGCCCAGGCGCGCGGCGAGCGAGATGCGAATGCCGGTGTTGGCGTGCGCTTCGCGCAGCTTGAGCTCGTAGTACGCGCGGCGCGGCCGCGCGCTGCGTTCGGCATCGATGCGCACCACCCAGTCGAGGTCGTCCAGGTTGAGGGTGCGCACCTCGACCTGGTCGGTGTCGAGCATGCCGGGTGTGGACGTCGATACCACCATCACCGCCTCCTTGGTCGTGGGCTCTGCGACAGCTCCGCGCAAGCGGTGCGCCAGACACCGCGCGCGCTCGCTCGCCTGCACGCGCGCCGCTCGCCCCGGAATCGCTCGCTGCGAAGCGCGAATTCGCGCGCCGGCGCGGACTCTGCGTCACTCATCCATGCCCACATCGTAGCCCGCGCCCTGCGGGCGCGGGTCGCCGTCGACGTCGTTGGCGGGCCGCGCTGGCGGCGACACCCCCGGGCTGCAGGCGAAGTCGATCAGCGGCGAATCGCTGCGCAGATGATAGTCGCCGCTGCCGCCGCACGCGGCGGCGACGAACCGCGGATCGATGTCGGCGTTGTCCGCTGGCAGGCCCAGGCTCGCGCGGCCCTGCACGTCGTTGCAGTGGATCTCGCCGTGCGACGTGTTGAACGATCCGCTCGAGGTGTTGGACCAGACGATGTTGTACCAGATGCGCCCGTCGCCCGAGATCCCGAGCGCGTTGCACACGATCGTGTTGAACAGGAGCTGCGGCTGGTCGCTGCCGGCGCTGGCCGGCAGCAGGATGCCGGTGCCGGCATTGTCGTGCACGAGGTTGTTGGTGACGCGCATGGTGCCCTCGGCACCCAGCTGCAGCGCATGCGTGATGCAGCCGCCGAAGTCGTTGCCGTCGACGGCGAGATTCGCGCCCAGGTTGACGGCCATCAGGCCGCGGTTCACGAGCGAGCGCCCGTCGATCTCGTTGTGAGTGACCACAACGTTGTCGGGGCCGAGGCTCGTGCCGCTCAGGTAGATGCCGTACGTGTCGCCGGTGGCGACCGTGCCGATCAGCTGGTTGCCGGGGCCGAGCACCGCGTTGTGTCCCTGTTCCGCCACCAGGATGCCGCAATCGCGCGCCTGCCCGTTGGCATTGCCGATGTGGAAGACGTTGCCGCTCACGGTGGCCGCGTAGCTGTCGGTGATGGCGACGCCGGTGTCGGGGCCCGAGCCGCTCGCGGTGCCGAACGTGTTGCCCTGCACCACGGCGTAGTCGTCGCCAGCCCACAGCTGCACCGCCGACGCGAACGGCGCGAACTCGCCTTGCACGTGATTGCCGAGCACCTGCGCGCCTGCGGCGCCGTTCAGGTAGACGCCGTTGATCGCGCCGTGCGCGGTGATCGAGCTGTTCGCGAGCTCCAGGTCGGGCGACCAGTTGGAGCAGTACACGATCGCATCGACCGCCTGCGAGCGGCCCTCGAGCGTGCACGCGTCGATGGTGGTGTCGGGCGCGAAGTCGAGCGCGATCGCGCTCTTGGTGCAGGCCTGGATGGTGGTGTTGCGGATCTGGTTCGCCGATGCGAACGCCGTGATCTACGCCGTAGCCGTTGGCCTCCAGGACCTGCACGCCATCGATCACGTTGTTCCTGGTCATCACCCCCTGCAGCGAGATCGCCACGCCGGCCAGGATGTCCCAGCCGCTGAACGACACGGTCACGTTCGGGCCGATGGTGTTGTCCTGTGCGCCCGCCAGGAGGGCGATGCCGCCACGGTTCCACGCGAAGTGCGAGGCGCCCGGGGCGGTGCCGTAGACGTCGTTCGCGGTCGAGCCCTCGAACACCACGCCGGCCGGCGTGGTTGTCGCCGACACAGTCCTCGAGCACGTTGTGATCCGCGCCCGAGCTGGTGAAGCCGGCAGCAGATTGTTGGTGGCCACGCAGCGGCGCAGCGTGTTGTCGTCGGCGCCGGTGAAGCCGAACGCGAGCCCTGTAGTCGACGTTGCGCACGCGCACGTTCTCGAACAGGTTGAAGCGCGCCTTGCCCAGCACCTGGATCGCATCCACCGACACGTCCACCTCGAGATTGCGCACCGTGTTGCCGCTCGAGGTCACGATCAGGGCCTGCGCGAACACGCTCGGTGCACACGCCACCTTGATCTTCGGCGTGACGCCGTCGGCCTCGACCGTGCCGGCGATCTCGGTGCCGCCGAACAGGTCCGCCAGCACCGGCAGGTGGGTGCCGATGGTGATGGTGCCGCGCAAGCTCGCGGCGAAGTTGATCAACGACGGCGTCTGGTCGCGGTTCGCGGCGTCCATCGCCGCGCGCAGCGAGCCCGCACCGTTGTCGTTGAGAGTGGTGACGAGATACGTGGTCGGCCCGCCATTCAAGTGGAAGCCGGGATGCTTGACCAGCGAGCGCACGAACGCGACGCCGCCGCTGGCGTCCGGCAGATCGCGCGCAGAGAACGGCGTGAGCTGGTCCGGCGCGAGCACACCGCTGCCCGGGCCGCCGCCGAGGTAGGCGCCGCCGCTCTCGTCCGCGCCAACGTCGGCACTGCCCTCCAGGATGCGTGCATCGCCGGGAGTGAACGGCGACGCGTCGTAGTCGGAGGCGGGCAATCCCGGCGCCGCGTTGCTGCCGGCGTTCTTGCACGGCGACGTCTCGAGCAGGTGGATGTCACCCGCGGCCAGGTTGCGGAACTGCGGCGCGCTCGAGAAGCTGCTGCCGGCGTCGGGGTCGCCGCCCAGGAACGTGCCGATGTTGCAGTTGTTCACGGCGAGCCCGGACATGTAGCCGACGTCGACGTCGCTGTTGTAGTAGGCGATGTTGTTCCAGGACGCGCCGCTCGCGGCGATGCCAACCCCGTTCAACGCCATGGTGTTGTTCACCATCACCGCGGCGCTGCCCGCGAACAGCGTCGCCAGACCCGCGAGGCGATTGGCAAGCACGGTGTTGTTGCGCATCGTGTTCGCCTCGACGCCGAACTGGATGCCGTGGCCGAAGTTGGCCTGCACCTGGTTGTCCTCGAGCACCGCGTTGCTCGCCAGGATCAGCTCGATGCCGGCGCCGTTGGCCGCGCTCGCATTCCACTTGAGCAGATCGCCGGCGCCGCCGTGCTGGATGTCGAAGCCCGGGCCCTCGCTGCGAGCCGCCACGTTGCAGCAGATCGATACGCCGCTTGCGAAGTAGGTGGACACCCCGCTGTAGCCATTGTCGGTGAGGATGTTGCCCTCGATCGCGTGCGCGGTGCTGGTGGTCTCGTCCTGCAGGTCGCCCAGCACCTCGATGCCCGACCCGACATTGTAGAAGATGCGGTTCAGGCGCAGGCGCACGCGCTGGCTGCCGAAGCCGAGCGTGATGCCGGTGTGATTGAGCAGGATGCGGTTCTGCTGGATCAGGATCTCCTGCTGGCTCGCGCGCGGCTTGTTGCTCGCGACGACGATCCCGGGCCCGCTGTTGAGGCCGATCGCGGTGTTCGCCCTCACCGTGCACGGATCGGAGCTGTTCAGGTAGATGCCGCCATAGTCGCACAGGCCGATGCCGTTGGCGGGACCGATGGTGCTGCCGGCGGACTGATCCAGGAAGATGCCGTAGTGATTGTGGCAGAACACGATCTGGTTGCGGGCGATGAACAGGCCCGACGCCTGCGACGCGAACACGCCGGCGAAGCCGCACGTATCGATCACGTTGGAGTCGATCGCCGACAGCGATGCGTTGGCGGTCAGGTAGACGCCGAACGAGCCGCTGTTGCGAATCGTGTTGCCGAGGAGGCTCGTGGAACCGGCATCGATCACGACGCCGTCCGCGCCCTGGTCGCTGATCTCGTTGCCGGCGCCGATGACGTTCTGCACCGAGCCGCTGTAGATGCCCACCCCGACCTGCGTGTTGGCGCGCACCTCGCTCTCGAACAGCTGGTTGCCAGTGGCTGTGTTGATGAGCACGACCCCGCTCAGGTTGCCGTTGACGTGGTTGCCGGGGCCGAGCCAGTTGCCGCTCGCGCTCTTCAGCAAGATGCCTTGCGCGGCGTTGTTGGCGAGCGTGCAGTACTGCACCGGAGCAGCCGGTGGCGTCCTGCATGGTCAGTCCGGCGCCCGGCGAGGTGTCGCGCACCGTGACGTTGTACAGCACGACGTTGCTCACGCCGACCAGCTGCAGGCCGAAGTAGCTGCGCGAGCGTCAGGTTGCGCAGCACGTCGTTGGCGGAGCGCACCTGCAGTCCCGACGTGCCGTTCGCCGCGATCACGCAGCCCTGGCCATCGAGCGTGAGCAGCCCGGCGTTGATCCCTGGCAGATCGGCGCTCAGGCTGACGCTCGGCACCTGGATGTTGATCACGCTGTCGGTGCCGTCCTGCTCGGACTGCTGGATCGCCCAGCGCAGCGTGCCCGCGTGCCGTCGTCCGACGACTTGGTCACCGAGTAAACCTGCGTGGCAAGGGCGGTCCTGGCGGCGGCGAGCAGGAGGAGCAGGAGGCAGGGACGGAACGAGCGAAGCCGAGAGCGGGGCGGGAGTCCGATCCAAGGTGCACCTCGATGGCTGGCGCGCACAGTCTCCCCGCAGCCCTCGCCCGGCGACAGCACAAAACCTGCTGGCCGCGGCGATATCAATAGGAGGCACCGGGGACGCGCCGGGCGATCGTGGAACGGCGAGATCGAGGGCAGGGCGCGTGGTGGCGGATTCGTGGACGCACGGCGCGCAGCCGGTGCAAATGCGTGACCACACGCACCCGCGAGCAAGCCGTCCCCCGTCGGGCGGTCGTGGGCCGCGCGGCCACCAGCGGGTCGGTCGTCGCCAGCGTGAGCCGGCCGGACACCACGACCGGTTCGCAGCACCTGTTGCTGCACCATGGCGCATGCGGCCGCCGCACCCCGCCCCCGATCCTGCATCCGGCCGCAGGCGACGCCCGGCGATCAGCGCGAGCGGCGCGCGAGCCATTCGCGGTAACGATCGCGTAACCCGGCGACGAACTCGACCGGCACGCCGTGCGAGCGACGCCCGCCGACGAGCGCCGGCACCATCCTTGCGTTTGCCGCCCGGCCGAGAGTCGTTCGACCCGAGGTGATGATCCGGGCGCTTGCCATGAGATGCATGCAGCGGTGGTTGCTTTCGATCGTGATCGCGCAGCTCGGCCTCGCTTCCGGCGCGCCCGTCTGGCACGGCGGCGCGCCAGGGCCGCCGCCCCACCGCCGCCGCCACCGGGGCCGCCACCGCCGCCGAGCCGGCCAGGGGAAGGGCTGGGCCGCCCACCACCATCAACCCCGGCAGGCCGCGCGGCGACGTCGCCGAGGAGCGGCGGGCGCTCGCGCACCGCGGCCACCATGGGCTCGCGCTCGCGCGCCACGAGCGAGCGGCGCTGCTGCAGTGGGAATACTGGTGGGAGCTGAACAAGGACCAGTACTCCTGCCGGCGCCGATCGTGCACCGGCCGCGCCGACGACGTTCTGCCGGCCGCGCCCACCGAGGTGATCCGCTGGCGCAATCGGCCGGGCTTCGGCGACCTGCGCGGCGGCTGCTCGCGCGCTGCTCACGGCGCTCGCCGACGACGATCACCACGTGGTGAACTCGGCCGTGATGTCGGTGGCGCGCTCGAGTGCCCGCGTCCGTGGCGCCGCTGGTGCTCGAGCCGATCGTGCGCACGCTCTGCTCGGCGCACGCTCCGACCCGCGAGGCAGCCACGCTCGCGCTCGGTCTGCTCGGATCGCCGCGCGCGGTTCCGGTGCTCGCCGAGCTGCTGCAGGACAGCGCGCGCGCGCATGCCGAGCTGCTGCACAGCGCCGATCGGCAGAGCGATCTGGTGCGTCCGTTTGCGGCAATCGCGCTCGGATTGATCGGCGCCAAGGACGCGTTCGCACCCCTGCGCGCCGCGATCGAGAACCCGGACGGCAGCCTGGACCTGCAGGTGTGCGCGATCAGCGCGCTCGGCTTGCTGGGGGAGGAAGAGCCGGAGGTGAGCGCGTATCTCGCCGGGCTGCTCCATCGCCACGATCTCGCGCCGGTCGCGCAAGCCCAGGTGCCGGTGGCGATCGGGCGGCGCGGCACGGCAAGCCGCATCCTGGTAGGGGCGCTGCTCGAGCTCGCCACGAGCCAGAAGACGCTGCCGCAGACCAGGCGCTCGTGCGTGATCGCGCTCGGACAGGCCGCGAGCCTCGACCAGGTCGAGGTGATGCGCGCGCTGCAGGCGATCGCGGTCGGCGATGCCGATCAGGCGTCCTGCAACTTCGCGTGGATCGCGCTCGCCGAGATCGCGGCGCGCGACCGCGCGTTCGAGATGAACGGCGCCGCCCATCAGGCGTTCGCCACCCTGCTCGCAGCGGAGCTCGATCAGCCGTCGACCGCTGCCGCGTTGCCGTGGGTGGCGCTCGCGAGCGGCATCTGCACGCGCGCGCAGCCGCGGGTGGGGCCGCTCTTGCCGCTCGGCCGAGCCTACCGCAGCACGAGCAATCCGTCGTACAAGGCGGCGGGTCGCGCTCGACTCGGCCTCGCCGGACTCAAGAGCAGCGCCGACGAGCTGATCCGCGACTGGCGTGCGTCGCGCGATCGGACCTTCCAGGGTCACGTCGCGATCGCGCTCGGGCTGCTGCGCGCCGCGGGCATCGCCGATGACCTGGTGGCGCTGGCTGTCGGCAACGGCCTCGACTGGCGCTGCCGGCTGTCCCTGTCGCACGCGCTCGCCATGCTGGGGAGCACGCAGCTGGTGCCGAGCCTGCTGGGCGAGCTCGAGAGCACGAGCTCGCTCGCGGACGCGATCGGCATCGGCTTCGCCCTGGGCGCCATGCGCGACCGATCGGCGCTGCCGGTGCTGTCGGCGATCATGCAGGATCACAAGCGGATCTCGATGCAGCGCGACTACGCCGCGCTGGCGATCGGCCTGTGCGCCGATCGCGCCGACTTGCCGCAGAGGGCGCGCGTCCTCGCCGGCATGAACTACCAGGCGCTCACGCCGGCGTTGACCGAGCTGATCCGCGTGCTGTGATGCGCGCCGCTGCGGTGCCGGGGGCGCGGCAGCCGGCGCTCCAGCTCAGCGCTTGAAGTCGAGCGCCTTCACCACGGCGATGCTGCCCTCGACCCGGGCGATGTGGTCGGCGCCGAAGCTCTTGCGATCGATCGTGACCCACTTCTCCATGGGACAGCCGGCCACCTTGCACTCGCACACGGTGCGGATCGCGTACTTCATCGACGTGGCGATGGCGGCGAACGCCTTGTCCACGCGCCCGATCAGGCCGAGCTGGCTCGAGATCGACTGGGCCTCGCCCGAGGTCTCCTTCACCAGCGTGAGCGCGTGCCCTTTCATGCGCGATCCTTCCGGACCGGGGATGCCCTGCGCGATCAGCTTGTCGATCTCCTTGTACTCGATGCTCGGCAGCGGGTTCAGCTCGACGTTGAGCGACAGGCCGGCGCCCGCTTCCGGACCGTCCGCGCTCACGCCGATCTGCACGCCCAGGCTCGCCTGCTGGCTGGTCCAGCCGCCGACCGCCTGGCCACCGGTGGCACGCACGGTCTTGAACTCGGGCTCGGCGTCGGTGGCCGCGCTCACCGCGGTCTGGGCGGCGGCGGATGCCGAGCTGTCGATCTGCGCGACCACGCCGCGGATCTTGAGCTCGATGTCGGCCACGCGGTAGTACTCCTGGTCTTCGGGCGGCGACGTGCCGCACTTCCAGCAGCGCTGCTCGTACACATACATGTCGTAGCACCACCCTTCCAGCATGGCGCTCGCGGTGGCGCCGCCATCGAACGTGCCAAACGCCCAGGTGTCGAGGAACAGCGTGTCCCACCAGCCCAGCGCCAGCGCGGAGCTGTGGTCCTTGTCGGACGCCGACGCGTTCTTGGTCATCCAGTGGCGCAGGTGATAGAAGTACACCCAGCAATCGCAGGTGCGTGGCTCGCCGCCGGTGCTGGGTGGATGGTTGGTGGCCTCGTCGATGGCGTGCTGGTACTTGTCGCCGTACTGCACGCCGTCCTGCACGCCGGAGCAGGTCAGCGTGCACGTGGTGGTCGATCCCGGCGACACCACGACGGTCGCGGAGCGCCCGGCCGCGAACGCCGCCAGCAGCTCGAACGAGGCCGTGCCGCCGATTTCGAGATCGAACGCCGTCGCGCGGTAGTTGCCGGGCGGCAGGTCGGCGATCGCGGCCACGCCGGTCGGATCGGTGAGCGCGCGCAGGCTGAAGCTGCCGCCGTCCTGATCGATCAGCTGCACGGTCTTGACCAGGTGGGCGCGCGCGCCGGTCGGATCGACGAGCTCCATCCGCGCCTTGCCGAGATAGCCCGGCGACGGCAGCGTGATGTGCGCGAGGCCGCCCTGCGGTGTGACGTCGAGCGGCTGCGCGTGCACGTAGCCGTTCTCGGCGCGCGCCCGGGCCACGAATGATCCTGGAAACAGCGGCGCCGAGAACGTGCCGTCGGCCCCGGTGACGCCGCTCGCGAGCACGTAGCCCAGGCTCGGGTCGGTGATCTCGATCGGCACCTGCGCCGCCGGCTGTCCGTCGCGCACCACCGCCACCATCGCCGTCGCCGCCGGGCTCGAGAGCACGACCGCGGCAGTGGTGTCGCCGCCGCCGAGGTCGGCGCTGGCGAATCCACAGGCCGTGCCATCGAATGCCACCAGCGTGTACGAAGCGGGATCGAGCGTGAGATCGATCGTGCCCGCGTTGCCATCGCGCTCGCCGCCGCGCCCGGCCGCGAAGATCCCCTGCGACGGTCCGATCGCGTAGATCTCGGTGTTCTCTGGCGCCGGGCTGAGGCTCGCGCTCGACTGCCAGTTCGTGCACCACGTGCTCCGCATGCGCGACCGACTTCGCCTCGGCGAGGGCGAGCTCGACGGCGAGGAAATCGCCCGGCATCACGGTGGCCGCGGTGTACGGCTCGAAGCGCGCCGCGATCACGTCGATGCGGTATGGACCGCTGCCCGCGGGCACCGCCACCGCGAACGAACCGTCGCTGTTGCTGGTGCCGACGAACACCGCGGGCGCGATCGGCGTGGTCGCGTCGGTCGCATGCACCAGGGCGTCCGCCACCGCGGTGGATTGATGCTGCACCTGGCCGGCGATGACCGCGGCCGGTGCGAGCACGACCGGGATCAAGGTCAAGCCGGGTCCCACCGCGCTCGTCACCTCGACCTCGTGCGTGGCGAACACGTGGCCCGCACAACCGATCACCGCCAGGTAGCGACCGGGCGCAACCTGCGCGTTGGTGAACGCCGCGCTGGTCTGCAGCCGCGTTTCCAGCAGCCGGTCGACGAGCGCGACCTCGAGGTCCTTCAGCGGCTGGCCGCCGGGATCCTGGGCCGTGATCTGGTATTCCCATGCCGAGGCGAGCGTGATCGAAGCGGCGGGCGCCGCGACCAGCGCGAGGGCTGGCTGGTAGCGGCCGTGCGCCGACGTCACCCGGATCGGCAGCTGCGCGAGCGAAGCAGGAACGTTGTGCAGCACGCACGCGCCCGTGCTGCCCGCCGGCAGCACCGCGGTCCACTGCGTGATCGTGGGCTCGGGCAGGCCGCCCCGCGACCTGGCCAGGATGCCGAGGTAACGCGAGCGGTCGTCGGGCGAGAGCTCGCTCGCAGCCTCGGGCGCGAGCGCGACCTCGACGTCGTCCAGGAGCAGGCCCGTGTCGACCTCGATCTGCAGCTCCAGGTCGAGCGCGTCCTCGAGCGCCAGGCTCAGGTGATGGCGGCCGGGGGTGCCGTCGTGAGCGTAGCTCGCGGCCACGGCGAGGTGCCGTTGCGTGTCGAGCAACAGCGTGTACGTGCCGGCCGCCGCCAGCGGCACGGTGACGTGCTTGCCGACCACCGGCAGCGCGGCGATGGCGCTGCCGGACGGTCCTTGCCAGAAGAGCGTGCCACGCGCCAACGCATCGAGGTCGAGCACGAGCTCAGCCCTGGTCATCACGTGATTGGTTGCATTCGCAGGAGAAGACTGCTGCGCACGAGCCGCAGCACCGAACAACAGAACGGTCGTGATGAGCATCCATGTGATGAAACGCATCGTGATCTCCATGGTCGCTGAAGCTGCTGCCTTTCCTCGATCATCGGCCTACCGCGCGTGGCAGGCTCTCGCGTGGCGCCGACCCGAGCCGCGCGGGCGCCGCGGGGCGACGGAAAAAATCTCGTCACCGCGAAGTTCGCGCAGCACGGCGCGGCGGCAAGAACGCGCTGCGGGCGGTGCACCGCGCCAGCACGAGCAGCATCAAGACCAGCAGCGCGTTGCGCAGCGCGTAGAGGCCGATCACCGCCGGGTGCAGGGCGACCAGCGCCCACAGCAGCCGGCGGAACAGGTAGCTGCTGAGCGCAACGCACGCGACCGTGAGCGCGAGGAACGTGCGCCGCGCCCGCCGCTCCTCGGCACGCACCAGGCACAGCGGCGCGATCGGCACGAGCCAGAGCAGGAACTGCGGTGACAGCACGCGGCAGGTGGCGAGGAACGCGAGCAAGACGATCAGGCAGCCGGCGGCCAGGTCGCCACGGTCACGGCACGCGCGGCGGCGCCACGCGGTCACCACCAGCACGATCGCCGCGCCGCTCGCGAGCAGGTTGATCGGTCCGGTCCACGGCAGCAGCCGCTCGGCGAGGCCGCCCGCGAGGTGCTGCGCCCGATGCGAGGTGAGCACGCTCAACGGATTGCCGGCGAGGTGCGCGAGCAACGCCACGCTCGCCCAGGTGGACTCCACCTGGATGCCACGGCTCGCGTGATACGTGATCGGCGTCGTGAGGCTGCGGCCGAGCCACAGCCACGCGCCGCAGAGCGTCACGGCGAGCGGCAGCAGCAGCGCGACCCAGAGCGCCCGCCAGCGCTGGCGGGCAGGCGAGCCCGGCCACAGCAGCAGCAACGGGCTCGCGAGCGCCGGCACGAACTTGAGCAGCGCGCCGCAGAACAGCGCGAGCTGGCTCTCGGCCGCCACCGCGACCAGCAGCAAGCAGCCTACCGCCACGTCGAATCGATCGTACAGCAGCGGCTGCATCAGGTAGTGAGCAGCACGTACCACCACACCGGCGCCAACCCGCGCCGAAGCGCGCGCTCGCGCAGCGGAAGAGCAGCGCGACGACGTCGAAGCCGAGCATCTCGGCCACGAACCAGCGCCGGTAGGTGACCTCGGTCGCGGCACCCGCCGCCACCGGCGCATAGCACACGAGCGCGGCGAGCGGCGGGTACTCGAACGGCACGTCGCGGTACGGCGCGCGCGCCACGTTCCACTGGCGCGCGGCCGCGAAGTAGACCGGCACATCGGACGCATACGGCGCCATCGCCAGCACCATGGCCCGGCTGACGATGAAGCCCACGAGCACGAGCGGCAGGTGAAGTTTCTTGCACACGTTCGGCGAGGAGCTTACATAAGTCGACCGGTTCCCGGAACTCGCAAGGACCCCGATGCCAACGACGCCTCTGGCAGCGCCGTGCCGCGCCACGGGGCGATGAGCCGATGCGCGAATCGACCGCCTCACCTGCCGCCGCTCGCGCGCTCCTCTTCGGCGCGGCGGCGCTGGCGCTGGTGCTCCTGCTCCCGTACCTCGAGACCGTGCCCGGGCTGCACGGCGACGAGGCGTGGGTTGGCCTGCGTGTGCGGGCGCTGAGCGAGGGCCACCACACCGTGTACGGCATGAACGCCTACACCGGCTCGGTGCACCAGTACCTGCTGCTGCCGTTCATGCAGCTGTTGGGCTACCGCGTGGCCGTGCTGCGCGGCTTCAGCGTCGCCACCAGCCTGATCAGCTTGCTCCTGTACTTCTCGATCGTGCGGCGACTGTTCGGCGCGCGCGCCGCCGGCATCGCCGCGCTGTTGCTCGCGTCGCTGCCGTTCTTCACCCTGTACGGGCGTACCGCCACCGAGAACTTCGCGCTCAATCCGGTGTGCGCGCTCGGCGCGTGCCGCCTGCTGCTCGCGGCGCGCGATCGCACCGGGCGGCGGCGCGTGATGCTGGCGCTGGCCGCCGGCGCGCTGCTCGCGCTCGCCACCTGGAGCCACATCATCTTCCTGCCGGTGCCGGCGCTGCTCGCGCTCGCCGCGCTGCTGCACCTGCGCCTGCGCCTGCTGCGCTCGCCGGTGTTCGTGGCCGCGGCGATGGGCTTCTTCATCGCGCTCGCGCCGCGCCTGGTGGCACAGGTCGTCCTGCCCCCCGAGCAGAGCGCGCTCGCGGTCTCGGTGCAGCGCGCCCGCCTGCTCCACCTGCTGCCGGTGCGGCTGTTGGAGTGGCCGGGCATCTGCGGCGGCATCGTGCACGGGGATCTCCTGTACCAGCGCTACACCGGCGAGGTCGCCTGGCCGACGCCGCCGATCGGCGCGCTGCTGTTCGCGGTCAGCCTGCTGGCGGCGCTGCACGCTGCGCTGCGGCGAACCATCGCCCAGCATCGGCAGCTGCTCGCGCTGCTCGGGTCGTTGCCAGCGTTGTTCCTGATGACCATCGCGCTCGCTCCCGAGAGCGCCGACCGCTACCAGCTCTTGATCGTGTACTACGCGCCGCTGTTCCTCGCGCTCTTGCTCGAGCGCCTGTTCACCGCGCGTGCGCCGCCGCTGGTTGGCACCACGGCGCTGCTGTTGCTGGTCGCGTTAAACGTCGCGCGCACCACGATCGATTTCTATGCCGCGCACCTCCGCACCGGCGGCCTCACGTCCGCGTTCCGGCTCGGGCTCACGCCGCTGCCGATCGACGCCAAGACCATGAGCCGTGACACGCTGCAGCAGCTATTCGCGCAGCGCCTCGCCGAGACCAGCAATCACTTCGTCCGCACCGACCGGCTCTATCGAGAGCTGGTCCTGCGCCAGGTCGAAGGACTGTTCACCGAGTTCATGATCGCGATGCCGCTGTTCTTCTACGACCTCGACCAGCACCACTTCCAATCGATCGTGTATCCCGACCTGTTCATCGGCCGCGACCCGAGCGCGGACCTCATCGACCATCGGCCGCAGCGCATCGTCGTGACCTATGGCGGTGGCCTGCGCTGGCTCGTGCCCGAGCAATGGGGCGCGACCAGGCCGCTGTTCCGGTTCGAGCAGTTTCAGGGCCACGGGTTCAGCCGGTGAGCGGTGCCAGCATGCTCACGGCCGGTACTCGAGCGCGAGCGTGCGGATCATGCGATCGAGCTGCGCCTGCTGCGCCGTGCGATCCGCCTCAAGCTTTTCCAGCTCGGCCTTGAGCGCGGCGATGCGATCCTCGTTCTTGCCGAGCTGCGCGACGTAGCGGCTGCGCAGCTCCTGCTCGGCGCCGGTGGCACCGAGCGACTCAGGTTCTTGCGGATGCGATCCTCGTCGGCGGCGATGCTCGCGAGCTCCTTCTGGCGTTGCTCGATGCTGCGGCCGACATCGGCGAGCTTGCCGCGCGCCTCGAACACCTGGCGCAGCGCTTGCTCCATCTCCTTCGACAGCATCTTGCGCGACACGTACAGCTCGAGGTCTGGCGACGAGATGTTGCCGATGGCGATCGTGTTCTGCAGATGCGCGCGCTCGGCGACCGGGAAGATCACCGTCTTGCTGGCGCCGACCTGGATGGCGAGGCGATAGAGGTTCGGTGTGGTCTCGAGCGGCTGGTCCGGCTTGATCAGCTCGTAACCACTGGCGCGCGGGTGCTCGATGACGACGTCGCGGCTCACGGTGTCACCGCTGCGGATCGTGTAGGTCGTGGTGCGCAGCTGGTCGCTGTCGATCAGCATCGCGCCGTTCAGGAAGCTCACCTTGACGATGCGCTCCTCGCTCGAGCCCTGCGCGGTATCGACCGTGAGCGCGAGGTCGACCGCGTAGCTGACGTAGCGCTCGTCCTGCGCCTTGATCGTCTCGATCAACGCCTCGCCGGCATAGGTGTCCTTCTCCAGCACTTCGATCGGGCCGCCCTCGAGCGTCAGCCCGGTGGTGTTCTTCAAGCGCACCGCGGCGAGCGGGTTCTTGCTGCGCACCGAGGCGTTGTAGAGCGAGACGCGCTTCGCGTCGACCTGATGCGCGAGGATCGGGATGAGCGCGGAACGGTCCTTCGCCACCGACACCGGGTGGGCGATCTGGTACTCGAACAGCTCGCCGATCTCGCGCACCGCGGTCTCCACCTGCTGGCGCTGCATCGCCTCCGCCATGGTGGACCGCGGCGGGCCCGTCGCTGCCTTGACCCGCGCCGCGGGCGCGGGGGCCTTGCGATCCAGCGCGCCATCCTCTTCGGCATTCGCCACCCGGCGCGCCTCCTCTTCCTTCCACCCGGCCTCGTGCGCCTGCGGCGCGAGCGCGAGCTCTTCCTCGACGTTCACCACCGGCCGCCGCTTGTACCGCGGCGAGTACAGGTCCTGCACGAACGACACCGGCAGGCCGCTCACCAGCGACAGCTCGACGTCGCGCCAGTCGGACTGGCTGGTGTTGTCGACGATCGCCCAGCCCTGCAGCAAGTTGGTGTCGCCGAGCAGCAGCCGGTAGCTCACCTTCCACACCGGCGTCTCCAGCACGTACGAAACGAACAGGTCGCGGTCCCCCTGCCCGTCCACGCGCAGCTGCACGACCTTGCGATCGCGATGGTAGGTGTCGCGCACGATCTCGAGGTAGCGCGCCAGGTCCTTGCTCAGCGCCTCGTCGCTGAACCTGAGCCCGTTCAGCTCGCGCACCGGCACGCTCTGCACGCGACCGTCGTCGCCGTAGATCGACAGCACCGCCACCTGCGCCACCTGCTCGCCGCGCAGCTCTGCGCGGTTCTCGATGCCGAGCACGCTGCCCGCGATCGTGCCCTGGCCAACGGTCGCCTGGATCTCGGCACCGCGCAGCCGTCCAAGCAGCGCCACCAGCGCGCCTTCCTCGGGCAAGGCGAAGCCGAACTGGGCGAGCAGGCGCTCGGGCGGCGCCTTCGAGTCGTAGCCAATGGTGGTGATGGTGCCGCCCGAGAAGTCGATCGCGGTCAGCGACTTGAGCACGTCGTTCATCTCGCTCTGCGAGAACGAGAACTGCAGCGTCTGGCTGCCACTCACCTTGCCGGCGTGCTCGAAGTAGCCGACGCCATGCTTGTAGAGCACGACGCGCTTCATCGGCAGCGTCGGCTCGGACGTTTCGCCAGCGCGCGCCAGCGCGCAGCAGCTGAACAGGACGACGACGATCGGCACCATGACTTGCCCTCCGACCGATGATGGTGACCCTTGCCGCACCCGCCGCCAGGACCGGAGCAGCGGCGGCGTTCCCGGCAGATCCTCGCGCCGCCTGGTCTCAGCGCGCACCGCCGCTGGCCGCGCTCGCCGATGCCGGCAAGCGCACCTCGAGCGCGACCGCAAACGGCGTGCGCCGCGCGCGCGCCGGCGCCAGCAACACGCCAGGCCGCTGGTCCGGGCCGCCGAAGTCGCCGGCAGCGGCGCAGCCGGCGGCGGCATCCCAGCGCGCACGCGGCAGCTCCGCCGCGAGCGCGAGCTCGACCCGCACGCCGGCCGGCAGGACCGCGGGCGCGACCTGCACCGGGAGCTGCCCCGACACGATGCGCGGGTTCCCGAACACCACCGCGCCGGGCTCGCCGCCCGCGGCCGGCGCCGCCACCAGACGCAGCGTGACCGACTTGCCCGCAAAGCGGCGGAGCGAGATGCAGCACGGGCGCCACCAGGGATCGCGCAGCGCCACGTCCAGCAAGCGCGTGACCTGGCCGTCGTCGTCGAGCTCGATCGTGGCGGCCGTACCCCCGGCTGCGCCGGCCTCGCACGCGTGCGGCGCGAGCTCCACAAGGAGCCAGGGACCCGCGCCGTCCCGGTCCGGCACGTCCACGAGCAAGCTGTCGGCTGCCGCATGGATCATCTGCGCCGCGAGCTCGCGCAGATAGGGGTCGCCCGGCGGCGCCTTGAGCAGCGCCACGTTCGCCTTCACCACCGCGAGCTCGCGCTGGTAGGCCAGCAGCACGTCCTTGAACGTGAGCGCGTGGCTCGCCGGAAACGGCACGCAGCGCGCCGGCGCGGTGAACGGCTCGTAGTAGTAGGCATGCAGGCTGGCGAGCGTCTTGAAGTAGTCGCAGGATCGGCTGAGGAAGCCCTCGAGGTGCGGGAAGCGGCTCGGGTCGCGATCGATGCGGTACAGGCGCGCGTGATAGGCGGCGCGCATCTTGTCCGCGTAGAAGTTGGCAAGCTTGGCGACGCAGTCGATGTCGGCCGACCAGCGCTCGAACTCGGGCACGTTGTGGGTCACGTGCCGGGCCACCTTGGGCAGCGTCTCGCTGGCCTTGCTCGCCGCATTCAGGATCTCGCCGGCCGCCGCCAGCATGTGGTCCTTGCCGGCCGGCACCGACTCGCCGCGCTGCGAGATGGCGAGCTCTTCGTCGAAGCTCACGCCGGGCCGGTCGTTGAACCAGCGTTGCGTGCGATCCATGAGCTGCTCGAGCGTGCCGCCGAGGGCGATGTCGACGGTCTGGTCGGTGCCGACCGCGAACGAGCTCGCGATGCGCGGCAAGATCTGCCCCTCGGCCTCCATCGCATCGAGCAGCAGGCGCGCGGTCTTGCGCGACGTGCCGAAGTAGCTCGTCAGCTGCCGTTCCCAGTGGCTCGCGTCCTCGCCCGCCTCGCGCTCCGGGCTCCACGCGTAGCGCCCCCAGCCCTCGCGCCACAACCAGTCGCGATCGAGCTGCGTGGTGCGGGGCGTGGTCTTGTCAGCGGTGAGCGGGAACAGCTCCGCGTCGGTCGGGAACACGTGCACGCCGCGCACCTGCGCTGCGACCAGCGCGCGCACGCAGCTCTGGATGAACCCTGGCGCGAACCAGCGGAACGGCCGCAGGTTGCCGGTGCGCACGATGGCAGCCTGCGCCACCGAATCGCCCGCGGTGCGCACGGCCGGATCGATGTAGTGCGGCGAGGCGAGCACGTCACCGGACAGGTTGCCGAGCGCGACCAGCGGCTCGTACACGGCGGCCAGCGCGGCGGCTGCCTTCGGCTCCGCATCGCACCACAAGAGCGGCGGCTGCCTGCCGGTGTTCTTCAGCGCCGGCACCACCACGTCGCGCAACTGCGCGAGGCTGCCGCGCAGCCCGAGCATGGCGCCGGGCGCACTGCCGGCGAGCTGCTCGAGGCGCGCGCCGGTCGTCGCCGGTGGCAATGGCGCCACGACGGCGACGGCGATGCCACGGCGGTCGGCCTCGACGCTCAACCAGCGATAGGTCTCACCCAGCTCTGCCGCCTCGGGCAGCGCCTGCCACCAGAGCGAGACCACGTTGAAGCGCCGGTGCGCGAGGTCGTCGAGCCAGCGCGTCCAGAACTCGTGATCCGAGAACCACGGCGCCGCGAGGGGCGAGCACGGCAAGGGCATCGCGAAGCCGCGCACGGTCAAGGCCGGCGCGCTCGCGCGCGAGATCGCGGCGAACTGCTTTGCGTTCAGCAGCGCCCCGCTCGCGGCAAGATCGAGCACCTCGAGGCAGCCATACATCGCGCCCGACGCATCGGCTCCCGCCACCACCAGCACGCCGTTGCCGGCGCTGTGCAGCCGGAACCCTTCGGCTGGCGCCTCGCTCGGCGGCGCCGCGAGCAGCTCGACGTGCGCCGCATCCGCGGCGCCGATCACGATCCGCAGCGCATCGCTCGCACCCGCATCGCGCGTCACGTGATGGCCGAGCGCCGACAGCCCACGCTCGAGCTGATCAGCGGCCCACGCCACGCGCGGCGGCGGGCTCGGCGAGACCTCGAGCGCGAAATCGATGGGTCGGGCGCGCAGCGTGTGACCGAGCGCGCACCAGCAATAACCGAGCAAGAGCAAGCTTCGCATGAGCATCCGTTCGCGGGGTGGCGACTTCGTGTGGGCGAGCAGCCGGCGACCGAAAAGGTGGTGGAGGCTAACCGAAAAAACGATGCAGGAACACCCCGAGCACGCGTGTTACGATGCACGTCCTCCACGGCTCTGGCGGATATTCCGAGGAACTCATGCTGACGTGTTGCTTGCTCGTGGCCCTGGCGGCCAGGGGAGAGGAGCCCGAGCGCCCCGCGGGCGTGGTGCTGGCGGTCATGCAGAAGGAGCTCGCGCGCACGCTGCAACACCTGCATGAGCAGGAGAGCGAGCAGAAGGAGACCGATCCGGTCTACTTCCTCGGCTACGCCGTGACCGACCGCGAGGTGCGATCCGCGGCCGCGTCGATGGGCGCGCTGCTCGACCGCACCGTGAACCGGCAGCGGCTGCTCGACGTCAGCGTGCGGGTCGGCGACCACCAGCTCGACAACAGCCACGAGATCCGCGGCGATCGCGGCTTCGGCGGCGGCGGCGGCGCCACCAACGTGCCCCTCGAGGACGATCCCGACGCCTTGCAGGCGAGCCTGTGGGCGGCGACCGACGAGGCGGTGAAGGCGGCGCGCGAGCGGTTCGTCAAGGTGAAGACCAACAAGACGGTGAAGGTCGAGGAGGAGGACCCGTCACCCGACTTCTCGGTCGAGGAGCCGAGTGCCCACACCGAGGCGACGCCGGCGAACGACCTCGACCTCGATGCCTGGATCGCGCGCCTGCGCCGCCTGTCGGCGCGGTTCAAGGGCGAGCCGGACGTGCTCGGCTCGGTCGTGTCGGTGAATGCGGAGCGCCGCGTCACGCACTTCGTCAGCAGCGAGGGGTCGCGCCTCGAGACCGGCTACCTCGCGCTGCGCGTCATGCTCAGCGCGTCCACCAAGGCGGACGACGGCATGGAGCTGTCGCGCTACGAGGCGTTCGACTCGCACAGCCCTGGCAAGCTGCCGGACGACGCGGTCATCGCCGCGGCGATCGAGAAGATGATCGGCGAGCTGAAGGCGCTGAAGAAGGCGCCGGTGGTCGAGCCCTACACCGGACCGGCGATCCTGAACAACCGCGCGAGCGCGGTGTTCTTCCACGAGATCTTCGGCCATCGCATGGAAGGCCATCGCCAGAAGAGCTCGGAGGAGGGACAGACCTTCACCAAGAAGCTGGGCGAGCCGGTGCTGCCCGAGTTCCTCTCGGTCCTGGACGATCCCACGCTGGCGGTGTTCGGCACGACCGACCTGAACGGCCATTACCTGTTCGACGACGAGGGCGTGGCGAGCCAGCGCATCACGCTGGTGCAAGACGGCGTGCTGAAGAGCTTCCTCATGTCGCGCTCACCGATCGCCAGGTTCCCGAGCTCGAATGGCCACGGCCGGCGCGAGCCGGGTCTGAGCGCGGTCGCGCGGCAGGGCAACCTCGTGGTCGAGTCGCACAAGGTCGTGCCCTACGCCGAGCTGCGCGCGATGCTGATCGAGGCCTGCAAGCAGCAGGGCAAGCCCTACGGGTTCGTGTTCGAGGACATCTCGGGCGGCTTCACCACCACGCAGCGGTTCTCGCCGCAATCGTTCAAGGTGATCCCGCTGTACGTGACCCGCGTGTACCAGGACGGGCGCCCCGACGAGCTGGTGCGGGGCGTCGACATCGTCGGCACGCCGCTCGCCAGCTTCGCCAAGATCGTCGCCACCGCGGACGATCCGGCGGTGTTCAACGGCTACTGCGGTGCCGAGTCTGGGTCCGTGCCGGTATCGGCCATCGCCCCGAGCATCCTGGTGAGCGAGATCGAGATCGAGAAGAAGCAGAAGGAACAGGACCGGCCGCCGTTGTTGCCGTCGCCGCTCGGCGACAAGGCGAGCAAACCGGGCTCCGGCAGCTGATCACCAGAACCCAAGCACGAGGACGCCTGCATGAAGCTCGTCATCATCCTGGTCGGCCTGGCGGGCAACGCCGCCGCCGCGCGCGCCGCCGATCAGAACGACGTCATCTTCAGCGCCATGAAGGACGAGATGGACCGCGGCCTGCAGCGGCTGCAGATGGAGAAGCTCGACCGGCCCTACTTCATCGGCCTCACCGTGCGCGACGCCGACACCGCCTCCACCTATGCGCAGTTCGGCGCCGTGGTCTCGACGGTCGCCGACCACGCCCGCTTCGCGATGGCGGACGTGCGTGTGGGCGAGGCGACGTTCGACAACACCAACTTCCTCGGCGGCGGATTCGGCGGCGCGCGCAGCGGTCGCGTGGGGCTGTCGATCGACAACGATTACGACGCGCTGCGCCACTCGCTGTGGCTGTTCCTCGACCGGCTGTACAAGAACGCACTCGAGCGCATCAGCGTGAAGCGCGCGATCGCCAAGACCAAGACCCACCTGGCGCGCGCACCGGACTTCACCCGGGCCGAACCGGTGGAGATCGTGGAGGAACCAGCCAGGCTCGGCATCGATCTCGGCGCCTGGGAAGAGCGCGTGCGCCAGCTGTCGGCCGTGTTCCGCGAGTTCCCGCTGATCGAGCAGTCCGGCGTGGACCTCAGCGCGGTGGCGCTCAACCACTACTACGTGAACACCGAGGGCACGCGGGTCCTGCGCCCCGAGACCTACCTCGAGCTGAAAGCCTGGGTGTACGCCCAGGCCAGCGATGGCATGCACCTGTCCGACAGCACGAGCTTCCTGGTGAAGCGGGCCGAGGACCTGCCCACGGCGGCTGCGGCGGAGCAGGCGATGCGCGCGCTCGGCGAGCGGCTGAGCAAGCTCGCGCAGGCGCCGGAGATCGAGGACTACACCGGCCCGGTGCTGTTCACCAGCTCGGCCGCGGCGCAGTTCTTCAAGGTGCTGCTCGCCGACAACGTGTCGGACCCGGTGCTGCCGCTGCTCGAGAACGATGCGATGGTCGAGCGCATCCGCGGCCAGAAGCTGGTCACCAAGATCGGCCGCCGCGTGCTGCCGCTGTTCATCGAGGCGGTGGACGATCCGACCCGCGCGACGCTCAACGACAAGCCGCTGTTCGGCTGCTACCCGGTCGACGACGAGGGCGTGGTGCCGAAGATCGTGCCGATCGTCACGAAGGGTCGCCTCAGCGGCTACTACATGAGCCGCACGCCGACCGACAAGTTCCCGGCCTCGAACGGTCACGGCCGCTGGGTCGGCTACGGCGCCAAGGTCGCCGGCGCGACCGGCAGCCTGTTCCTCAGCAGCACCACGCCCGAGAGCTACGATGCGCTCAAGGACGAGCTGCTCGATGCGTGCCGCGACGACGATCTCGAGTTCGGCATCATCATCGACGAGCTCGGCGGCGACGAATCGAGCCTGGCATCGTTCGGCGGCGACGCATCGCTGCCCGATCCGATCGTGATTCGCAAGATCTTCACCAAGGACGGACACGAGGAATGGGCGCGCGGCGGCAGCTTCGGCAAGATCACGCCGAAGCTCCTGAAGGAGATTCTCGCCGCGGCCGACGACGCGAACGTGCTGAACGCGATCGACGGCGGCGTCACCCCGCTCGCCACGCCGTTCTCGATCGTTGCGCCGTCGATCGTCGTGAAGGAGCTCGACATCAAGAAGAGCGAGGGCGAGAAGGACAAGCCGCCGCTGATCCCGCATCCGTTCTTCGCTCGCGGCAAGTGAACCGCCGGGAGCCAGCGCGCACCCAGAGAGCGGCGCAGCCGCGCCTGGCACTGTTCGCGGCCGCCGTGCTGTTCTCGACCGGCGGCGCCGCCATCAAGGCGCTGGCATTCACCGGCTGGCAGGTGGCGAGCTTTCGCTCGGGAGTGGCCGCGCTGGCGACTGCGCTGCTGCTGCCGGCCGCGCGCCGCCGGTGGCCACCGCGCACCTGGCTCGCGGGCACGGCCTATGCCGCGACGATGGTGCTGTTCGTGGTGAGCAACAAGCTCACGACGTCGGCGAACGCGATCTTCCTGCAGTCCACCGCGCCGCTCTATATCCTGTTCCTCGGTCCGTGGCTGCTGCGCGAGCCGGTGCGGCGCGACGAGCTCTGGTACGTGCTGATCGTGATCGCCGGCCTGGCGCTGTTCTTCATCGGCCACGAGCGACCGGCCTCGACCGCGCCCAGGCCGATGCTCGGCAACGTCGCCGCGCTCTGCAGCGGCGTGTGCTGGGCGCTCACCATCGTCTCGCTGCGCTGGCTCGGCGCGGCGCGGCACGGCGACGATTCTGCACCCGCGACCATCGTCACCGGCAACTTGCTCGCGTTCCTCGGCTGCCTGCCGCTGGCGTTGCCGGTCGCGAGCTGCCGGGCGCAGGACATCCTCGTGGTGGCGTTTCTCGGCGTATTCCAGATCGCCGTGGCCTACGCGCTGGTCACGTTCGGGCTGCGGCACCTGCGCGCGCTCGAGGCATCCGCGATCCTGCTGGTCGAGCCGGCGCTCAACCCGATCTGGTCGTGGCTGATGCATGGCGAGGTACCGAGCATGGCCGGCATCCTCGGCGGCACCTTGATCCTCGGCGCGACCGTGGCGAGATCCTGGCGCGGTGCGCGCGCGCCGCCCTGATCAGTGGAACAGGAACAGCGGCACCGGACTCTTCTGCAATAGCTGGCGCGTGACCGAGCCCACCAGGAATTCGCGCAGTGCGGGCTTGCCGTAGGCGCCCATCACGATCACCTGCGCCTCGAGCGCTTTCGCTTGCGCCAGGATCACGTCGGCCGGCGCCTCCTTGGTCTGCGTCGGGCAAGGCATGGCCATCACGCCGTGCGCGGCGAGGAACTGCTTGGCGCGGCTGGCGACGCGCTCGGCCGCCTCGCCGTCTTGATCCACCGACACCACGTACAGGTCGCGCGCGCGATGCAGGCCGAGCGCCTCGAACGCCTGCAGCGTGCGCGCCGCCTGCAGGCTGCCATCGTAGGCAACCAGCACCGTGCTGCCGGGCGCGATCTTCTGCGGCACCGCCACCACCGGCCGCGGCGCGTTCTTGAGCACGTGATGCAGCGTCTCGTCGTCGTGGTCCGGATGCCGCAGGTGATAGAACGTGCGCTGGCCGAGCACGATCAGGTCGTGCGCCTGCGCCTCCTCCATGATGCGTGCCGCCGGCACGCCGATGTCGTCGATGATGCGCGCGGCCACCTGCGCTTGCTGCGCCCGCGCCGTGAACTCGCTCAGGTGCTGCCCGATCTTCTGCCGCGCCTCCTGCAAGAGCACCGCATCACGATGGCGCTTGAACGCCTCGCCACCGAGCGGCGCGGCGCCGCGCGCCGCGAACGTCACGTCGTCGATGATGGCGATCCCGGCGAGCGCCGCCTCGAACTCCCGCGCCCACGCCACGCAGAGCTCGATCGCGGCAGCGCTGTACGGCGAACCATCCAACCCGATCAGCAAGCTTCGCAGCATGTGCAGCTCCGTGAGACATCGGCTCCGGTTGGATTAAACCCGGGGCACGCGCGGCTCGCCATCGAAACCTCGGATCGATCGGTGGCGCGCCAGGTCATCTCCCCGGTCGCTGCGGCGGCTTCGCGCCGAACTCGTCGGCGCGCGCCGCCCAGAACGCCTGCCACTGCGCGAGCTGCTTCTTGCGCTCTTCGGGGGAGGCTGTGGGCGTGAACGGCAGCTCCACCAGCGCGACGGCGCGGACCAGCTTGTTCGCCGCGGTGCGCACCTCGAGCTCCTTGCTCTCCAGCAGCAGCAAGAGGAGCGGCACGGCCGCGGCCTCGAGGTCGGCGCGGATCGCTGCCAGGCAGCGCTGGTACAGCGCCGGATCTGCCGCGCGCGTCGCGAGCAGCATCTTCGCGAGACCGTGCTGCTCGAACACCTCGAGCGCCTCGAGCACGCGCAACCGGCCGGGGGCTGCCTGCGGCAGTGCGTCGTTCACCACCGTCGCGATCGTCTCGCGCGTGGCGATGCGGCCGAGCGCGGTGGTGATCGCGGCCTTGCATCCGGCGTCGGCCTCGACCGCGAGGCGCTCGCTCAGCGGCGCGACCGCTGCCGGATCGGCGATCTTGCCGAGCGCGTGGGCAGCGTAGCTGCGCACCGTCGCATTGGCGTGGCCGAGCTGGCTCACGATCGAAGGAATGCTGCGCGCCGAGCAGATCTGATCGAGCGTGCGCAGCATCATTTCCAGCACGTGATCGCTGCCGGCAGCCGGCAGCAAGCTCATGATCGCACCCTCGTGCTCGGGCAGCGCACACTCGTACAGCAGCTCGGCGAGCTCGGAACGCACCGCGTCGGGCTCGCCTTGCTTCTGCAGCAATGCGATCAGCAGCGGCGGCAGCGCCGAGCCGAACTTGTCGACCAGCTTGCGCCGCGTCACCGCATGCGCGATCGGATCGGTCTCTGCCCTGAGCGCGGCGAGGTACGGCGCCACCTCCTTCTGCAAATCCCCGGTGAATGCATAGATGCGCGGTTCGAGCGCGCGGTCGTAGCGGTAGTACGTGGTGAGCATCAGCACGCCGAGCGCGGTCTGGAAGATGCGGCCGCCGGTGCCCGCGAACTCGCCCATGAGCGGCCAGGCACCGAACCACGGCGACTTCGGATCGGACTCCTGCGTCTGCAGCAGCACCGGCATCAGCGCCGCATTCCACGCATCCCAGAACTCTGCTCCCATCTGGAACATCGCCAGCGTGCCGTAATAGTAGTAGTAGAAGTCCTCCTCGCCGCGGCGTGGCAGATGGCTCTTCAGCCTGCGCGCAGGATACAGCAGCCGTGCGTCGGTCTTCTTCACGCCGAGGAACAGCCGCCCCACCATCGCCACCGACCCCAGTCGGTCCCGACGCGTGCCGTCGTCCGCCGGGCTCTGATAGCCAACCCGGTGATAGGTGGGCTCGGTCACGTGGTCGAGGAATCGCAGCGCGCCGTGAAACCCGGCGACGTCGAGGCCAGCCTTGTGCGCCGCGTTCAAGGCGAGGATCACCCAGCCGGTCACCGAGGTGTCGCCGTACTCGTTCGCCGAGTAGCGCCAGCCGCCCGACTCGGAGTGCTGCGCGTACATCAGGTAATCGACCGCGAGCTGCGCACCGATGCCGACGTACGGATCGGCGGTGTACGCGTACAGCTCGCACAGCGCCTGCGTGGCGATGGCATGATTGTACATGTAGTGGCTGGCGGTGGTCTCGAACCGGCCGTAGTCGCTCATGCGACCGAGCAGGAACGAGCTGCCGCGCTCCACCACCGACGCGTAGTTGCCCTGGTGCGTGGTGTTGCCGGCGGTGATGAACGCGAGCAGCGACAGTCCGGTCATCGCCACCTCCCACTCGGCATTGCCGATCCCGGCGTCGTTGCGGTTGCGGAACTGCGCGCCGAGCGACGGGAACGAGCGCGCGCGCCAGGCGCCGTCCTCGTCCTGCACCCGGCTCAAGAACCCGAGCCCGCGCTCCACCGCCTGCTCGGTCTCGGCGCTGCCGCCGAACTGCCGCGCGAGCTTGAGCCGCTCCTTGCTGGTCAGCACCTTGCGCGGCGCGCTCAGGCTCGGACCGTCGCCGACGCGGCCGACCGGTACCGCAGGCACCACGTCGGACGCGGCGCTGCGGCCGCCGAAGGTGAGGCTCGCCTGGTCCTGCCAGTACTGACGCAGCTGCTTCAACGAATCGATGCGCAGCGGCTTCTCCGAGTCTGGCTGGTAGCCGAACGTCCGATCGACGAGCGGCCCGAGCTCATGGAACGCGCGCTTGCGCACCTCGACCGGCACCCAGTCCTCGAGACAGTTGATCAGCGCCGCGACCGCCGCCAGGCGCAACGGCCGCCACGCATTGTCCACCGGCGCGTTGGCGACGAAGGCGAGCAGCGAGGGCGCCGCCTCGCGATCATCGGCGCGAGCATCGTTGGCGGCGCTGAACCCGATCTCGGCAATCGGCGCGAGCACGTCCGGCAGCAGCAGGGTGGCCTGCGCGCGCGCCTGCTCGAGCCGCTGGCTCGCAACCACCTCGGGCTCGGGGACATCCTCGGCCCGAGCACGAGCGCGCTCCTGGTCGTGCTTGCGGCGCGGCCGCTGCATCGCCCCGGCGAGAGCGCGCGCGGCGAGCTCGAGCTCGACCCGGCGCGCTGGCTCGAGATCGCGGTGCACGATGCGCCACGCGAGGTCGCTGCCGCCCACCACGTGCGTCCACATCGCGTGATCGGCAGTCGCGCCGACGCCCACCTGCGGTCCACCGCCGATCAGGTTGCGGTGATGGCCCGGCGAGTGGTACCAGCCCTCGAAAGCGCCCACGCCATCGGCCGAGCCCTTGAGGCAATTCTCACCGACGCCACCGGCGAAGCCCTCGAGCCGCACGCGGTCGGTGGGCGTGCGGTTGCGAGCCAGCGGCGAGATGTGGCCGAAGTAGCCGAGCTCCACCATCTCCTCGCTGTGCTTGCGCGCCGCCACCACGCAGCGCTCGTCGATCTGCAGCATCGGCAAGCCGAGCGCCGCGCGGTACTCGTTCAGCCGATCGATGAAGCGGCGCTCCTCGTGATCCAGGCTGGTCGCACAGCTGGCGTTGAAGCAGAGCACCGCGGCGTCGCGCAGCTCCTCGGCGAGCATCACCTCCCACGGCGTGAGCGCGGCGCGCTTGGCGAGCAGCTCGGTGCTGCGGGTGATCACGTCGTTCCACTGGCCGGCGCGCTGCTTGAGCAGCAGCCAGAGCACATCCTCGAGGCTGGATTGCTCGCGGCCTGGCAGCAGGTGCTGGCGCGAGACCGCGGCGGTCGCCGGCGCATTGATCGCGGCCGGCTCGAGGCCGGGCGCATCGTACTGCTCGAGGAACCGGTGCACGCGCGCGAGCGCCGCCTCGCGTGCGGCGATGCTCTCGAGCAGCGCGTGCGCCTGCGCCTCGGGAATGCGATCGAACACGTGGCGGTCGCTGCTCACGAGCGACTGGTACTCCTGATGCAGCGTCTCGAGCCGCGATCGGTACTGATCGACCGCGGGCTGCTCGGGTTTCTCGTAGCGGGCGATCAGCTCGAGCGCCTCACGGCGCGGCTGCGCCATCTCGTCCCGCTTCGCGAGTAGCTTGGGCTGCAGAGTCGATTTCACCGAGTAGCTCGAGCGCCAGCGCCGCACTTCCTCGTAGTCGGCCTGCAGCGAGTCGCGCACGCGCGCCGCGGCCTTGCGCAGGAACGCCGGGCCGTCCGCGCCCAGGCGCGTGAACTCGTCGAGGCTGCTCGTGTCGCTGGTCGGCCGCAGCGGCCAGCGCACGTCGAGCGGCAGCGCCGCCAGCGCCTCGAGCAGCGCGTCGAGCGAGCGCGCGCGCTCGGCGCGCTGCTGGTCGAGCCATGCACCGCGATAGCGGTCGTAGCCTGCGGCCGGGATCGGCTCGTGCCGCGACTCGGCCAGCAGGCGATCGGTCTCGTGCTTGAGCTCGGGACTGCGATCGCGCGCGCGACCCAGCGCCGCCTCGCCCTGGCTCTGCAGGTGATGGAAGAAGCACAGGCGCGCGAGCGCGACGTCCTGCTGCGCATTGCTGGTCTGGCTTGCGAGCGCGCGCACCAGCTCGGCGATCGGCTGCGAGCGCAGCTCGGCGAGCGGCCCGAGCTTGAGCAGCAGCTCGGCCTCGCCAGTGAGCGTGGCGATGCGCGCTGCGAGCTCCACTTGCACGGCCTGGTCCGCAGTCGATTGCGCGAGCCGGTTCAGCCGCTCGAGCAGCTCGCCGTGCTGCAGCGTCCGCCGCAGGGTCGGAGCATCCCGGTCGATCGCAGCGAGCTGGTCGCGGGCGTCTTGCAGGCAGAGCAGAGCGAGGAGAGCAAGCAGGCGCATCACACCCAGTCTACTGTCCCTGGCCGCTGCCCTGCCATCAGGTTATCCTGCCGCAGTCGCTCTGGTTCGCACCCACACGAGAACCACCCTAGGTCGAGGTCCGTCCATGCGCATCGCCGCCCTGCTGCTCGCCGCCCTGCCGCTCAGTCCTCCCGCGGTCGCGCAGCTCGCGCGCGGCGAGCACATGCTCGAGGATCAGCTGCTGCTCAAGCTGCACGCCGAACCGGCGCCAGCCGGGCCCGGCGACTTGCTCCGCTCGAGCGGCGACGCGTCGCTCGACGCGCTGCTCGCGAGCCTCGGCGTGAGCCATCTCGAACGTGTGTTCCGCACGCCGCCGCGCGGCTGGCGCGATGCGCGAGCGGCGGCGCGCGCGGGCCTCGCGCGCTGGGTGCGCGCCGGCTTCGCCCCGCGGCCAACCGACCTCGCGGCGGCCGCCTTGCGGCTCGCCAGCCACGGGGCGGTCGAGCTGTGCGCGCGCGAGCCGTACGGGTTCGTGGCGGATACCACGCCGAACGATCCCGACTTCAGCAGCCAGTACTCGCTGCAGAACGGCAAGCTGAACGCACCCAGGGCCTGGGACATCGACCGCACCACCGGCCACGTCGTGGCGATCGTCGACACCGGCGCCGACCTCGATCACCAGGATCTCGCGCCCAACCTCTGGCGCAACCCGGGTGAGATCCCGGCGAACGGCATCGACGATGACGCGAACGGCTACGTCGACGACGTCGTCGGCTGGGACTTCGCCTACGGCGACAACCAGCCCGAGGACCAGTTCGGCCACGGCATCCACTGCAGCGGCATCGCCGGCGCGGTGGCGGACAACGCGCGGCAGGTGGCAGGCGTTTGCTGGGGCGTGCCGATCATGGAGGTGCAGGTGTTCGATCGCTTCGGCGGCGCACCGATCAGCCGCGCCGCCAAGGGCATCGTCTATGCCGCCGACAACGGCGCCTCGGTGGCGAGCAACAGCTGGGGCTACTTCACCGACGAGGCGGTGCTCAGGGATGCGGTGATCTACGCCGCCGCGCTGGATGTGGTGATCGTCGCGGCCGCGCACAATTACGGCGGCACGATCAAGATGTATCCGGCGGCGTATCCGCAGGTGATGGGCATCATCGCCACCGACCAGAACGACAAGAAGCCGTCGTGGTCCAACTACGGCGACTGGTGCGACATGGCCGCCCCGGGCGACGGCATCCTCAACCTGTACCTCAACAACGGCGTCGCCTACGAGTCCGGCACCTCCATGTCGACGCCGCACGTCGCAGGCGCCGCCGCGCTGGTGCGCGAGGTCAATGCGTCGCTCGACGCCGTCGACACGCGCTTCGTCCTCGACTACTCGGCGGTCGACCTGGGCGCGGCGGGCTTCGACATCACCTTCGGCTGGGGCCGCCTCGATCTGCTCGCCGCCCTGGAGCGCGCGCAGTCGCTCGCGATCTCGGCGAACGTCGCGCAGCGCGGCGACCACGTGCGCTTCGATCTGTCCCGCCCCACCGAGCCCGGCCACCTCTACTTCCTGCTGGCGAGCCGCTTCGGCCGGGCGCCGGGCACGCCGCTCATCGCGTTCGATGCCACCGACCATCGCCAGCTGCCGCTCAACGCCGACCCGTTCCTGTTCGCATACCTGGTTGCGCATGGCTCGACGTCGAGCAGCTTCGTCGGCTTCGCCGGCACGCTCGATGCGAGCGGCAAGGCGCAGGCGGAGTGGATCATCCCGCGCGAGCCGCTGCTGGCCGGCGCCAGCTTCGACTTCGCGTTCGTCACGCTCGATCCCGCCGATCTCGCGCACGTGGCGGCGATCAGCGCGAGCGTGCACCTGCTGGTGCAGTGAGACGCCGCAGGCGCGGTGTGCGGATCAGCGGCGCGCCGCCCGACGCGTCGCGTGGTACACGACCGGCACCACCACCAGCGTGAACCCGGTCGAGGCGATCAGGCCGAAGATCAGGCTCCAAGCCAGGCCGGAGAAGATCGGGTCGAGCGTGATCGGCCAGGCGCCGAGCATGGCGGCGCCGGCGGTCAGCACGATCGGCCGCAAGCGCGCGGCGCCGCTCTCCAGGATCGCTGCCTCGAGGCCGAGGCCGTGCCCGACCTTGCTCTGGATGAAGTCGATCAGGATGATCGAGTTGCGCACGACGATGCCGGCGAGGGCGATCATGCCGATCATGCCGGTGGCGGTGAACCAGATCGGATTCGCGTAGCCGCCCACGCTGCCGCCGGCGACCAGGTTGAGCAGGTAGAAGCCGGGCACGATGCCGACCGCACCGAGCGGGATCGCGAGCATGATGACGAGCGGCATCAGGAACGAGCGCGTCTCCACCACCAGCAGCACGTAGATCGCCACCAGCGCCGCCAGGAACGCCAGACCGAGATCGCGGAACACGTCGAGCGTGATCTGCCATTCGCCCTCGCCCGCCCATTCCACCAGCAGTCCACGCGCGAGCGGCTCGCGCTCGAGGCGCCGCTGCAGAGCGAACACCGCATCCGCCGGGCTGCGCCCGGCCACCTCGGCGAGCACGAAGCTCACGCGTTCGAGATCCTTGTGGAAGATCGGCTGTTCCTCGGCGCGCGGCACGAATGTGCCGAGCTCGCCGAGCGGCACCAGCGAGCCGTCGCCGCCCTTCACCTGCAGCCGCGCGAGCTCGGGCACGCCGCTGCGCTGCGCGCGGCTCACGATCGTGCGCAGCAGCAATGGCTGGCGCTCGTCCAGCTCGTGCACGGTCGCGGCGATCTCGCCCGACAGCGCCAGCGCGAGCGTGCGCGTGACGTCCTGCGTGGAGGCGCCGTGCAGGGCGGCCTTCTCCTTGTCGAGGACGAAGTCGATGCGCGCATGCGGGTCCTCCGCCATCACGTCCACGTCGACCACACCCGCCGCCGCCGCCAGGCGTCGCTCGAGCTCGCGCGCGCCGTCGATCAGTTCCTGGTAGCGCTGATCGGCGGCGCCCCGCACCTCGGCCACCAGCGTCGCAAGCACCGGCGGGCCGGGCGGCACCTCGACCAGCTTCAACCGGGCGCCATGCCGCTCGGCGACGGCGGCAAGATCGCGGCGCAGGCGCAGCAAGATCTCGTGGCTCTGCTGGACGCGGTCGTGCTTGTCGACCAGGTTCACGCGCAGGTCGGCGAGGTTGCCGCCGCGGCGCAGGTAGTAGCGCCGCACCAGACCGTTGAAGTCGATCGGGCTCGCGGTGCCGACGTAGCTGGCGAAGCTCTCGACCTCCGGCACGGTGGCCAGCAGCCGTTCGCAGTCCGCGGCCGCCGCGCTGGTCGCCTCGAGCGTCGTGCCCTCGGGCAGATCGAGCACCACCTGCAGCTCGCTCTTGTTGTCGTAGGGCAGCATCTTGAGCGGAACGCCGCCCTGCACGATCAGCACGCCGCTGACCGCGAACAGCGCGGCGATGGTTGCGAACAGGAGCCAGCGCCAGGCGCGGTGCTCGAGCAGGGCGCGCACCACCGCTGCGTACGCTCGGTGCACGATGCCAGGCGCCCCTTGCTCGTGCGACTCGCCGCTGCCGTACCGCGATCGCAGCAGGTGGTAGGACATCCACGGCGTGATCGAGAACGCGACCAGCAGGCTCATCGCCATCGCCACCGGCACGTTGATCGCCATCGGCCGCATGTACGGCCCCATCATGCCGGTGATGAACAGCAGCGGCAGGAACGACAGGATCACCGCGAGCGTCGCCACGATCACCGGCGGCCGCACCTCGTTCACCGCGGCCAGCACCGCATCGAGCGGCGGCAGCTTGCGCTTGGCGAAGTGCCGGTGGATGTTCTCCACGTCCACGATCGGATCGTCGCACACCAGACCGAGCACCAGCACCAGCGCGAACAGCGTCACGCGATTGATCGAGTAGCCGAACAGCCAGTTCACCAGCAGCGTGAGCGCGAACGTGATCGGCACGGCCGCGGCCACGATCACGCCCTCGCGCCAGCCGAGCGCGATCGCGACCAGCCCCACCACGGTGACGATGGCGAGGCTCAAGTGCACCAGCAGCTCGTTCACCTTCTGGTTGGCGCTCCTGCCGTGGTTGCGCGTGACCTCGAGCCGCATTGCGCGTGGCAGCATCGAGTCGCGCAGGCGCTCGGCCTGGGCGATCACCGCCTCGGCCACGTGCACCGCGTTGGTGCCCTTCTTCTTGGCGAGCGCGATGGTGACGGCCGGAACGCTCGTGCCAACCGGCACACCGGGATCGCGCGCACCGGGCCCGAACGCGAGGCGCACGTAGCTCTGCCGCTCCTCGGCGCCGTCGATCACGTGCGCGATGTCGCGCAGGTAGACCGGCCGCCCACCGTGCGCACCCACCACCAGGCGCTCGACCTCGAGCCGGTCGCCCACGAACGGCCCGGCCATGACCAGCGTGCTGCGATCGGCGCGCGCGAAGCTGCCGGCGAGCAGCGATGCATCGGCGGCACGCAGCGCGCGCGTCACCTCGAGCGGCGACAGCGCGTGCGCCACCAGCGCCTCGGGCTCGAGCTCGACGCGCAGCTCGCGGCGCAAGCCGCCGATGATCTCGGTGCGTGACAGATCCGGCACCGTGGCCAGGCGCGCGGCCAGCTCCTCGGCGACGCGCCGCAGGCTCGACTCGTCGGCGGTGGCCGACCAGAGCGTGAGTGTGACGATCGGCACGTCGTCGATCTCGACCGGCCGCACCACCCAGCCGGTCACCCCCGGCGGCACCTCGTCCCGGTGCGAGTCGATCTTGCTCTGCAGGCGCACGAGAGCGCGCTCCCGATCCTCGCCCACCACAGACCGTACCGTCACGAGCGCACCGTCGCGGCGCGCGACCGAGTACACGTGCTCGACGCCGTCGATCTGCCAGAGCAACCGCTCGAGCGGCGTCGCCACGAGCTTCTCCACCTCCTCGGCGCTGGCACCCGGGAACGCGACCAGCACGTCGGCGGTGGGCACGACGATCTGTGGTTCCTCCTCGCGCGGCGTCGCGAGCACGGCGACGACGCCGGCGGCAACCGCGACCAGGAGCAGCATGGGCGCGAGCTGGCCGGTCAGGAACGCGCGTACCACGCGCTGGATCGCGCCGTCTCGCGCCTGGTCGCTCATCGCGCCACCGCCGGTGGGAGGCCCACGGTCTCGCCGCCCTGCAACCCTGACAGCACCTCGATCCGATCGGCGGCGTCGCGCGCACCGGTGGTGACGAGCTGCCGCGTCCAGCGCTCGCCGGCCATGACCAGCACGGTCTCGAGCTGGCCCACCCGCACCACCGCCGCGGCCGGCAGCCGCACGATCTCACGGCTGCCGGTGGGCAGGCGCAGGCGCCCGAACATGCCGGGGTAGACGCCGGCGAGGTCGCCGAGGTCGACCCGCACCTCGAACGTGCGGCTGGTCGGGTCGCCCGACGGGATGATCTCGGCGATCGTGCCGCTCACGCGCGCGGCAACCGCGGGCAGGTCGACCGCCATCGCTGCCCCTTCACGACGTGGCCGATCAACCCTTCGCGCACCGGCGCCGACAGGCGCAGGGCACGCGGGTCGTGCACCACGAGCAGCGTGCGGCCCGGCCAGGCCACCTCGCCCGGCTCGACCGCGCGCTGCGCGATCACGCCGCTCACCGGCGACACGATCACCGTGTAGCCGAGCGCGACGTCGGCCTCCTCCACCGCCTCGTGCGCCTGCTCGCGACCCGCGGTCGCGGCAGCGATCATCGCCTCGGCTTCGGCCAGCGCGGCGCCGGCCTGCGCCAGGTCGGACTCGGCCGCTTCCATCTGCTCCGGCGTCGCCGCGCCTTGCGCAAGGTAACCCAGGAGGCGCTGGTGATGCGCGCTCACCTGCTTCAAGCGCGCATCGGCCTGGATGCGCGACTGCCGGGCGCGCTCGAGCGCCGCATCGGCGGCAGCGAGCGCCTGTCTGGCCTGCGCGCGGCGTGCGCTCAGCTCGCGGTCGTCGAGGTGCACCACCACCTCGCCCGCCGCAACCATGGCCCCGGCATCCTTGGTGACGCTCACCACGCGTGCGCTCACCTGCGCTGCGATCGCGGCACGCGCGCGCGACTCGACCGTGCCCACGATCTCCTCCAGCACCGGAGCTTGCTCGCGCACCACGAGCGCGGTGGCAGCCGGCGCCGGGATTGCGTCTTCAAGCGCGACGCTGCCGGGTTGGACGCGCCCGCCGTGGCACGCTCCCACCGCCCACAGCACCAGCACGAGCGTGATCGAGAGCACGCAGAGCTGGAACGCGATCTTGCGGACCTTCGCCGTCATGATGGCTCACCCCTCGCGGTTCATGGATCACTGCAGGTTGCGACCCATCGCTCGCGCCACCTCGACGGCGCTGCGATCGACGTCGAGCCGGGCGCGGATCAGCGCGGTGCTGGCCTGCGTGCGTGCCGCCTCCGCTTCGAGATAGCGGGTCACCGTCGCGCTGCCGCCGCGGTACTGGGTGTCGACCAGATCGAAGGACTCGCGCGCCGCCGCCAGCGTCTGCTCGGCCACCGCGCGGCGCGCGCGCGCCTCCTCGAGCTTGAGGTAGCAGAGCTCGACATCGAGATCGAGCTCCGCGCAGGCCTTGCGATACGACTCCTCGGCCTCGCGCAAGCTGCCCTCGGCACGGCGTCGATCGGCGGCGCGCAGGCCGCCATCGAACGCGTCGAAGGTGAGCGCCAGGCCCAGGCTCCAGTTGCCATGGTCGAAGTCGAGCGAAGCATCGCCGTCATCACCTGCAATCCGTGCGAACCCGTCGAGCCGCGGCCAGTACGCGCGTGCCGCCCGCTCCACCTCGAGACGCGCCCGCTCCACGGCGTAGCGCGCCGCCGCCAGCTCGGGCCGGGACGCGCGCGCATCGGCACGCGCCGCCGCCAGCGAATCGGGCAGGTCGAGGGACTGGTAGGCCTCGCTGCTCAGCTCGAGGTCGACCTCGGCCGGCAACACGAGCAGGTGCCGGAGCGTCGCCAGTGCCACGCGCCGCGCGAGGTCGGAGCGCAGGTGCCGTTCGCGCGCTTCGCCGAGCCGTGCCTCGAGCGACTTCAGGTCCGAGCGCAGCGCGCTGCCGCCGGCGACCCGCACCGACGTGTCGTTGACCTGGGACTGCACCGCGCGCTCGCTCGACTCGTCGGCAGCGATCAGCTCGAGCGCGGCTTGCGCATCGACGAACGCTTCGACCGCGCGCGCCACCAGCTCGTTGCGGATCGCGCTGTCGCCCGCCTGCACGCTCAGGAGCTCTGCTTCCGCCGACCACACGCCGAGCTGGTCGCGGCCGCCGTTCCACAGGTTCCATGCGACCGTGCCGGACACGCCGACGTCGTCGAACGTGCCGGGATCGTTGAAGTCGGTGCTGGGCGGCAGGCGGCGCGCGTCGATCTGCCTGAACAGGAACGTCGATGGCTGGTCGGCACGCACGTACTCGGCGCCCAGCGCGAGGCGCGGCCACAGCGTGGCCGCGGCCATATCGAGCGCCGCCGCTGCCACATCGATGCGCGCGCGCGCGAGCGCGAAGTCAGGGTTGCGCGCCAGCACGAGGCGGATCAGGTCGTGCGGCCCGAGCGGGCCGCGCAGGGTCTCGGCCTCGGGCGAATCGCGCGGCGATGGGATCGCCGGAATTGGCGCGGCGATGCGCATTTCCTCGCGTGCGACGCAGGCCACGAGCAGAAACCCCAGCGCCGCGGGCGGCAGCGGGCGCGCGCGGGCAAGGCCGGACCGATCCCTTCGATGCTGCATGCGGCTCACCGTGTGTTGCTGCGTTGCTGGCCGTTGTTCGCCGGGGATGCGCAACTTGCAGACCAACGGCCGCGGCGCGGCGCCGGGCGCGCGAGCCCCTTTCCCGTCCTGCCGGAAAGCGGTTAGACTCCGGATCGCTCAGGCTCACCCGGGATCGACCGATGACGCTCCGCCGCTTGCTCTTCGCCGCTGCCGTGCCGTGCCTCGTTGCACCCGCGCTCCCCGCGGGCACGATCGGCGGCGTGCTGTTCGCCGATCGCAACCGCAACGGCCGCTACGATCCGGGCGAGATGCCGCTCGCGCAGGTCGAGGTGCAGCTCTACGGCCAGGACGGCGCGGTGCGCGCCGCGACTCGCAGCAACGACCAGGGCCAGTATCGATTCACCGATCTCGAGGACGGCAGCTACGTGGTGTCGGCGCGTCCCGGACCCGGGTGGCGCGCGTCCTTGCAGGACCGCACGGCTGACCTGCCGCCGGTGCCCGACCTCCCGTTCGGGCGGCCGCGCTTCGCGAGCATGCCCGGCCTGGTCGACGCCCTGGTCGCGCGCAGCGGCGTGAGCCGCGACTACCGCCACGTCGCGCTCGGCGACTCGATCGGCTTCGGCTTCAACTTCTGCGGCTCGTTCTACGGCCGCTTCGGCTACATCGAGCCGGCCACCGAGCGCTTGCGCCGGGCCACCGCGGGTCGGGTCATCACCGACAAGCAGGCGATCCTCGGTCACACCACCGCGCAGCTGCTCGATCCTGGGCTCGGTCCGAACTCGTCGACGCTCGAGAACGATGTCTTCTACGCGATCCGCCAGGCGGCGCCGCTGGTCAGCATCTCGATCGGCGGCAATGACTTCCTCGATGCGGAGGGTGGTGGCGACAGCGCGCTCGCAGCCGCCATCGTCCGCGCGCGGCAGAACTTGCAGGAGATCCTGTCGGCGCTGGTCACCGGCCTGCCCGATGGCGAGGCCGAGATCAACACCGTGTACGACGACCTCGAGGGTGGCGATGCGGCGCACAACGTGTGGGTGCCGATCTGGGATCAGATGCTGCGCGAGCAAGCATGGGGACAGGTGCGGCGCGTGCTGCTGGCCGAGATTTACCCCGAGTATGCGCACGAGGACAACGGCCAGATCCGCGGCCAGACCGGTCTCATCTGCCACCTGCTCGGGCTCGATGGCATCCACCCGAGCAACTTCGGCTACCGGCTGCACGAGGAGAAGCTGTGGCAGGCATTCGGCGGCGTCACGATCCACGACCAGGACCGGCTCGACCTCGATCTCGGCTACCTGGAGATGGCAGGCGGCCGATTGCCGACCAGGACCGTGGACGTGGGCGGCAACACCACCAACGACCGCCTCGCGCTGATGCCCGATGGCGTCGGCGCCCTGGTGAGCGCCAGTGACGCCGAGTTCCGCGTGACGCAGTTCACCGCACCGCCGCGTGCGACCCGCGGTCCCGCCGACGTCGAGAGCAGCGCGATTGCGCAGGCGGTGCTCAAGGTTCGCTACCGGACGCTCGGCGCTCCGGTCGACGATCACTACGCGATCGAGGCCTCGATCGACGGCACGTTCCAGACGCCCGGCAAGACGCCGTCCACCTGGAACACGATTCTGCCGGTGGTGGGCTCGTCCGGGGAAGACGGTGCCGAGTGGCTGGTGTTCCCCTACCAGCCGACGTTCCGCACGGTCGCGGCACCGCTGTATCTCGGTGCGCCGCGCGACGCGCGCGCCTCGCTCAACTGGGATGATCTCAAGACGCTCTCGGTGCGCGTCGTCACGCACGCGGTGAACACGCCCGACGCCTACGCCATCGAGCTGGATGCGGCCTGGATCGAGATCGCGACGATGCCGGCGGGCACGCCGTACGCGCGTCAAGAACCACGCTGGCGTGCGGGCCTGCCGCGGCTCCTCGCCACCGATCCCGCCGAGGCAGCTCGCCGGCTGCGCTCGGCGATCGATCGGGGCGAGGTGGATGCCGAGCTCGTGGCGCAGCTCGGCGAGCTCGCGCGGCCGGACGACGTGGCGGCCCTGCGAGCGCTGAGCACGCACGGCGATCCCATGGTGCGCGCCAGTGCCTTGCGTGCGCTCTCGTCAGCGACCGATGCGGCCGTGGATCTGGCCGCGGCCACGCAGGATCCCGCGGCGCCGGTGCGGCTCGCCGCTGCCGCCGAGCTCGCGCGCCGGACGGCCGCCAATCGGACCGACTTGCTCGCCACCCTGGCGCGCGACCCGTCGCCGCGCGTGCGGAGGACGGCCGCCACGGCGACCGACGTGCCAGCGGCGCTGCTGCGCGACCTGCTCGGCGATGCGGACGAGGGCGTGCGCGTGGTCGCCGCGGCTGGGCTGCTCGAGCGCGGCGACGCGAGCGGCTGGTCGCTGCTCGCGTCGGCGATGGCGAGGTCGAGCGGCCCGCTCGCATCACGCATGCGATCGCCGTGGCACCGGTGTGGATCGAGCCGCTGGTGCGCGCCGCGTACGGCGACAGCTCGTCGCCGATCGCGCGCCTGCGCCTGATCGACTCGCTCGCGCAGCGCCGGAGATGCGAACCGACGACGATCGACTTCCTGCGCTGGCTCTCGAGCGCCGCGGATCTCGGCACGCGCGCGGCCGCAATCGATGCCCTGTCACGGCTCGATCCCGACGCGGCGCCAGTGATCGCCGCCATGGCCGGCGAGCCCTTGTTGCTGAGCAACGTGGCGCGCGCGCTCGAACGCCTGCAGGATGAACGCAGCTTCGCGGTGCTCGCCCAGATCGCTACCGCGAGCGAGGCGAGCGGTAGCGCGCGCTACCTGGCAGCGCGCGCGCTCGGCCGCTGCGGCTCGCCGGCCGCCGTGCCTTACCTGCGGCAGATCGAGCGCACCGACGACGCGAACGTGAGCCAGCTGGCAGCGAGCGCGCTCGCAGCGCGACGCTGAGCTTGCCGGCGCAACGGCGGCGTGGCTATGGCGTCTGGCGCTCCGGCTCGGACACCACCGACAGCGTGCGCAGCAGGTTGTCAATGCGCTTGCGCCGGAACGGGTAGAACGGCAGGCTGTCGATCGAGGCGACGACGAACCCGGTGCCCTTCTCCTTGATGGTGAACTGCGCGGACAGGGTGGAGAGGAACTCGAGGCCGTCCTGATACTGCGAGCCGAAGTCGTAGTTCTGGCGCGTGTAGGTGTTGTCGACCCGCCCGCCGCGCACGTGCCGCACCTCGTTGTGGTCGAACTCCCAGTAGTTCAGGAACGGCTGGAAGGCCAGCATCACGAAGTAGAGGATCGTGAGAATCGTGGTCGAGATCATGTGGTCGGTGACGTCGAAGCCCGGGTCGATGCCCTTGATCGAGTGCCAGAGCGCGGCTGGCCAGCTCGCTCCCGCGAGCGTGAGCAGCTTGCCGACCAGGAGCACCAGCACCAGCACCAGCACGGTCACCAGCAACCACACCGGGCGGAAGTTGGTCATGATGATGGTCATGGTGATCACCAGGAAGATCGAGCACAGCCACGAGGCGGTCTCGGGCCGCATCCATTCCGCCTTCACCAGCACCATGCTCAGCCACGAGAAGAACAGGTCGTGCCAGGCGTGGATGAACGGCGGCCAGTCGGTGACCTTGTATGGACCGTGGCGTTTTTCCTGGGCGAGCTCCGGTGCGGTGGCACTCGACACGTTCTCGGCCATGACCTGACTCCAGCGGATCAGCGGTAGCCTGCGACCATAGGCAAGCGCGACAGGGTACGCGCGACGCTCCGACCGCTTCAACGATAATTTCTGCCGTGGCGTTCAGTGCGCGCGCAGCGTGCGCGCAGGTGCCGTCCGCAACCACTCGCGCACGCGCCGCAGGTCGGGCAGCAGCTCGCGCGCCGCGTTCGAGACGACGGACTCGGCGGCGCGGCTGGCAACCAGGCTCGACAGCGCGCTCAAGCGCGTCGCGAGCAACTCGCGATCGACCGCGAGGCCACGCGCCGCGAGCCGTGCTTGCGAGGCATGCAGGTGGAGCACGAGGTCGTCGAGAGCGGCGTTCCAGTCGCGGCGGATGTCGTCCGGGTTGCCGGGCAGCGTGCCACCGGTCGCGGCCAGGATCTCGACCGCGGGCAAGGCCGTCGCCATCGCCAGCGGCAGGTTCTGGTCGAGGTGATGCTGGCGCTCGAAATCGGCGACGCCCTCGTAGCGACCACCGGCCGCAGCGGCGTAGAGCCAGCTGCCGATGAACCCGAGCAACAAGAGCGCGGCGATGCCGCGGATCGCGCGTCCCTCGAGCGGGCGCTCTGGCGAGCGTGCGCCGATCAAGAGCGCCACCACCGCGCCGCTCACGAATCCACCAAGGTGTGCCGCGTTCAGATCGGGCATCGCCAGGCCGAGGATCAGACCGAACACCAGCCACAGCACGATCTCGCGCCGCAGCTCGGCGCGAAACGCGCCGCGGTGGCGCAGGCCGAACACGATCAGCGTCGCCAGCAAGCCAAAGCATGCACCGCTGCCGCCGGCGATGAACCCGGCATCGGGTGCAGCGAACCGCACCGCGCTCGCGAAGCTCGTGGCGCCGCAGACCAGATAGATGATGACGAACCGCGCCGGGCCGACGAGATACTCGACCAGCGGTCCGCTGAATCGCAGCCAGCTGGTGACCAGCAGCACGTGCAGCACCGAGAAGTGCAGAAACACCGCCGGCCACAGCCGCCACCATTGACCATCGACCCGCACCGAGTGCGGGTGCACCGCACCGACCTTCCACGCCACTTCCGGCCCGGGCGCGCCGAAGAACAGGAGCTGATCGGTGACCAGCGTGCCGGCGCGCAGCGAAGCCACCACGAGCAGAAGGTAGATGAGCAGGTTCGCGCCGAGGAACAGCCGGCTGAAGTACTGCTGCCCGGAGAACAGGTTGGAGAGCGAGCCGAGCTGAAACGGTCGGCGCAGCTCCGCCTTACAATAAGGGCAGTCGCGCGCATCGCGCGCGACCAGCGTCTGGCAAGACGGGCACAGCATGGCGCCCGGCCCCTTGTCAGCACCCAAGCAAGGCTCCTTTCGGCAGCGGGAACCGGCGGTGGAGCGCAAGGTTCTAGCACATCCGGCATCGATCTGGGAACCGAGAATGCCAGTGTCGAGCTCGTCAGCAGGCGGATCCGGTGAGCCGCCCGAACCGACCACCGAGCACTTCACCGTGCCGGCACAATTCGCCGGGAAGAAGGTGGAGAAGGTGCTGCGCGCGCTGCTCAAGTCCGCGCACCCCGAACACGCCGAGAAGCTGCTGCGCCAGAAGCGCGTGCGAATGGGCGGCCAGCTGGCGAAGCGTGGCGACGTGGTGGCGGCGCAGGCTGAGCTCGAGATCGCACCCAGGCTCGCAGCGAAGCCGCCGCCGATGCCCAATCGCCGGCTGCGCCTGACGGTGCTGCACGAGGACGCGGCGGTGCTGGTGATCGCGAAGCCGGCGGGGCTGGCGATGCAGCCAGGCGTCGGCCACGGCACCGACACGCTCGTGAACGCGCTCATCGGCCGCTACGGCGATGCGCAGGTGAAGCTCGGCCGCGAACGCGGCTTCGGCCTCGTGCACCGGCTCGATCGCGACGCGTCCGGACCGGTCGTCGTGGCGCGCACCGGAGCCGCGCATGAGCATCTCGTGCAGCAGTTCGCGGAACACCGCGTCGAGAAGCGTTACGTCGCGCTTGTGCGCGGGCAGCCGCACGCAGCACGCGGCGTGGCCCGGTCCCGCGTGGCTGGCCGGCCGGCCGAATCGCGCTGGGCGACGCGCGAGCGCTTGCTCGAGCACGCGCTGCTCGGAGGTCGAGCCGAGCACCGGGCGCACGCACCAGATCCGCATCCACCTCGCAGCGCTCGGCTGCCCGGTGGTGGGCGATGCTCGCTACGCGCCAGGCCTGTCGGCGGCGCGCGCCGCCGAACCGAGCATGGGCCGCCTGTTCCTGCACTGCGAACGGCTCGCGTTCCGTGCACCCGACCTCGGGCGCGCGCCTGGTGTTCGAGATGCCTTGGCCGGACGAGCTCCTGCGCGCGCTCGAGCAGCTGCGCGCGCCGCGAGCCAGACGCACCTGACGGCTCAGCTCGCCGCGAATGGCACCGATGGCCGGCGCTTCCTGCGCAGCCACACGCCGGGCGGCGTGGTGGTCACCGCCACGCCGATCACGATCACCGCCGACGCCACCACCATGCGCGCGGTGAGCGCCTCGCCCGCGAGCCACCAGCCGAGCAGCACCGCCACCACCGGATTCACGTATGCGTACGTGGCCACGCGCGCCGGCGTCGAGGCCTTGAGCAGCCACACGTACGACGTGAATGCGACCAGTGCACCGAACACGATCAGGTAGCCGAGCGCGAGCAGCGAGCGCGGCGTGATGCGCTCGAGCTGCAGGTGCCACGGCTCGCCGGTGACGAGCCCGAGCAAGAGCAGCGCGGCGCCGCCGCACAGCATCTCCATGGCCACCGACAGGAACGGCGACGCCGGCAGCTTTGCACCGCGCACGTACAGCGAGCCCGCGCTCCACGCGAGCGTGCCCAGCAACAGCACGCTTGCACCCAGCGGATCGAGCGCATGACCGGCGATATTCCCCGGGCCGACCAGCAGCACCAGTCCGGCCAGGCCGAGCACGATGCCGATGATCACGCTGCGGCTCGGCCGCGTGCCGCCCGCGCGCAGGCTCTCCAGCACGACGATCCACAGCGGCACGGTGGCCACGAGCAGCGCGGCAGCGCCGGACGGGACCCGCAGCTCCGACCACACCACCGCACCATTGCCGCCGAGCAAGAGCAGCACGCCGGCGATGGCGGCGGAGCGCCAGTGCCGGAGCTCGGGTCGCACCGCGCCGCGCGCGCGCGCGAACGCGTACAGCCCGGCGCCGGCGATCGAGAAGCGTGCGCCGGCCATCAGGAACGGCGGCATGGTCTCGATGGCGTAGCGGATCGCGAGATAGGTCGAGCCCCAGATGACATAGACCGCGGCAAACGCCAGCAGCACCTGGACGCGTGAAGCTCGCAGTAGCGACATTTTTCCTCGAGGGCGGCGAGAGTGGCGCGGAAACTATAGGCATGGCCCGATCACCTTGCAATGCGCGCGCATGATCATCTCGCGCTTTCATCCGGACGGCGCGCAGCCGTTGCTCGCCGTGGTCGCAGGCGTGCTCGAGGCGATGGGTGCGCAGGTACGCATCGACGCGGATGGCGACAACCTCGTGCGCGCCAGCGAGCCCGGTGATGGCACGACGCTCGGTTTCGTCATCGAGGCGCAGGGCTTGCCGAACCTGCTGCACGAGCTGGTGCACGTGGTGCAGCTCGGACGCCTGGAACGTGATCACGGCACACCGTATCGCGCGATCCTGTTCGACGTCGAGAACTCCGGCGTTTCGAACCCTGCTGTGGGAAGAGCTCGCCTGCTGCGTGGTGAGCTGCGCGTACCTCGCGGGCGGCGAGCCGGAGGTCGATCACTGGTTCGCTGATCAGGTGGGGATCCAGCAGGACTTCTTTTGCCTCGGCGCCGATCGCGCCAGCTTCATCGACGCGCTCGATCGGCTGGCGCGTGCCCACGCCGGCGAGCTCGAGGCCACGGTGGCGCGCGCCTACAACCTCACGCGTGCAGCCTTGCAGCAGCACGGCACCGCGGGTGATCTGTGCCGACCGCACCGCGCGTTCACGTTCGCCGAGCTGTGGCGGCGCGCGCGCAGCTAGAGCGTCACCAGGCAACGTCCAGGAGCTCGTACGGCGGCAGCACCACGTCGCAGAGCTCCGGTCCGCCGACGGCACCCAGCCGGAGCTGCTTCTCCACGGCCGCGGCCAGCGTGTTGAACAGCAGCACGTGCCGCTCGAAGCGCGTCGCCCACACGCCGTCGGCCACGCCATCGATGCGCGGCGCCGACCGCAAGCCCGGCACGATCTCGCTCAGCCCGTGCACCACCTCGTTCGCGAACGCGCTCGCAACCGGCGGGTCGAGCGTGGGGCAATGGAGCACCGCACCACGGCCGATGCGGCGCAAGCAACGCGTCGTGATCACCGATCGGCGCAGCGTCGCATGCAGGCGGGGCTGCACGGCCACTGCCGAGGCGTCGCCGACGAGGCGCGCGGTCACGCGCTGCACCACCACGCCCAGCATGCGCGTGTCGTCGGAGCCGCGCGCATCACGTGGCACGAAGCCGCGGCACACGAGCTGCACGTCGAGGCAGGTGGCGCCGGCCGGCACCGTGCAGCGCGCCGTGAGCGATTGCGTCCCGTGGCGGATGGTGCCGCTCGCCACATGGCCGTTCACCCATAGCTGGCACTCGCCGCTCTCGGGCGGCACGTGCAGCTCGCAGTCGATGTCGTAGCTCGCGCCCGCGACCACCGGGAAGCGCACGCCAGCGCGCGGTCCGGTCCAGCGGCAACGGCGGCCATCGAGCGCACCGCCCCAGAAGTAGTGCGCGGTCTCCGGGCCATACCAGGTGCCGGTGAGCAAGCTGCGGTCGCTGCCAGAGCCGAGCTCGACCGCCATCGCCTTCGCCGCATCGCCGTGCAACCGCTCCAGCAACCCCGGATCCGCCTCGCCGCGCAGCGCACCGCAGAGCTCGCGGTCGATGCCGGCATCGCCGTCGGGCGTCAGCCATGCGCCGGCGCCGATCACCGCGATCGCACCGCCGTGTGCGGCGAACTCAAGCAGCGCTTGCCCGGCGCGCACATCGATCAAGCCGCCGCCGACCAGGAACACGACGCGGTAGCGGTCGAGCAAGCGTGCACGCACCAGCGGCTCGCCGACGATGTCGTAGTCGAACAGATCGCGCCAGGGCTCGGACACGTCGTGCAGCGCCGGCGGAAAGCCTTGCTGCGGATGCGCGCGATGATCGGTGGTCGGATAGAACAACGCGACGTCGACCACGCTCTGCTCGCCGCGCAGCAGATGGCCGTGGCGCCGGTAGATGTCCGCGCCCAGCCGCAGCTGGTCGGCAAACTCGAACAGCTCCTGCGTGCCGCACGCCACGTCCTTGTACAGGCGTGCGGCGAGCGATGGCCGCTCCTGATCGACCAGCGGCTCGGTCGTGTAGCGCAGGCCGAGAGCGTGGCAGGGGGTCGCGATCCGCTTGTGCTGGAAGTAGCCCAGGCTCGCCTGCGTCGAACGGATCGCGATGCGCTCGCGCCGGCACAGCTCGAGCAGGTCGTCGACGTCCTGCCCGAACGCGAGCAGCTCGGAGCCGTGGCCGAGGCGGATCTCGATCGGCAGATGCGGGAACGCGCTGCGCGCCAGGCGCGCCACGAACGCCATGAAGCGCGTCATCGAGCCGGTGTACCACGCCGCGAAGTCGAGGCGATGACGCACCGTCGAGGCCGCGGTCGGGTACGGCCAGAAGCCTTGCTCGTCGACCGGCACTTGCCAGGCACGCGCCGCATCGTGCGCGCGCGCGTGGCGCCGCCGCATCATGCGCGTGAAGTGCGCGCGCGCCTCATCGCCGCCGCACCACAGGCCCTGGTGATGATGGCGGAAGGGCTCCGGATAGGGAGTGACCCACTCGGCCATGCCGGTGGGATAGCCAACCTCGCCGTAGTCGGCCGGACCGGCAACGTACAGGCGATCGATGAGATCGCCCAGGCCGCCCGCCAGGGCGCGATAGAAGCGACGGTAGATGTCACGTGTGGCGCGCACCCAGATCGACGGTGCGTAGGTGGCGGCGCCATGCAGAGTGCACCGGAAAGGCACGAACTCGGCGGTGCGCGCAAACCAGGGTGGCACCGCATGGACCCAGGGGAACACGGCGTACCGCAGCCCGGCGCGCTTCAGGGCGAGCGCGTGATCTCGATACGGCTGCCACGCGAACTCGCCCGGGCTGAGCTCGACCGCAGCCCAGCCCACGTACTCCTCCACCGACCCGACGCCGAACTCCCGCCACAGCTCGAGGTCGGCGAGGTCGTCCTCGGCCGCACCTGCGTTCGCGCCGTCGAACAGGCGGGTCATGCGCGTCACGCCGAGGTTGCCCGAACGCAGCGGGATCACCGGTGGATGGCTCCTCGAACAAGTGTGGAAAAGCCGTGCGCGCCCAGGAATTCGTGTAACCAGCGCGCGCGCAGCTCGTCTTCACCACGGCGGGCGCTCGCGGTGGACATGGCAGCTGCCAGATTTTGAAAAGTTTTTTCGCGGCTCGCGAGACCTGCAGTCCGAAGGGAAGGTCGGCGTGAGTTCCACGAGTTGCTGCACTAATAACTTCGTTATGGCGGTTCCGCGCGCGAAATCTCCGCCACCTTGTTTCTCCTGCTGAACAGTTCGTCGACCGGGAACGCGAGCCATCGCCAGGAACGCGCGGCGTGAGAGCGTTGACATCGCATTGCGCGAGTTCTTAAGTACGGGAGTCCGACCCATAGTGAGCCAGGAGCCGTACGCCTGAGCTCGAAGGGAGAAGTGGCGTGAGCGCCAGAGTGCTCAATTACGAGGATCGGCGTGAGCGCGCCATGCGCTTCTTCAACGAGGCGTATCGCCGCCAGAAGGAAGGAGATCTCGAGCGGGCCGAGAGCTACTACCGGCGCTCGATCGCACTCTACCCCACGGCCGAGGGCTTCACGTTCCTCGGCTGGACCTACAGCATGCGTGGCCGTCTGGAGGAAGCGATCGCCGAGTGTCGCCGGGCGCTCGAGATCGATCCCGAGTTCGGCAACCCGTACAACGACATCGGCGCCTACTTGATCGAGCTCAGCCGGCTCGACGAAGCGGTTCCGTACCTGCGCAAGGCGATCGTTGCCAAGCGGTACGACTGCGCGTTCTACGCGCATTACAACCTGGGCCGCATCTGGGAGATGAAGGGTCGCCTCGAGGAGGCCGCGAGCGAGTATCGCCGCGCGCTGCAGGTGAACCCGTACTACCTGAACGCGCAGCATGCGCTGAAGCGCTTGCAGCGCCGCCTGGGGTCGGGTCGGGTCGAGAGTTGATGCTGGCGTGAGCGAAACGAAGAAGGCGCCCCCGGTCCCATGAGAGCGCCTTCTTACCCAATCATCCCTGGCAGTGCACGTCTAACCCATCCTCCAGGCCGGCCGCCAGGGTGGCCGATCTGAAGGCCCTAAAACCACCCGCGTGATCCGCGCGCTAGCGGTCGTCCGTCTGCAGACACTCCGCGGACGCGCGGACGATCTGATTCAACTGATCACCCAGCAGGCGCATCGGGTTCTGCCCCGCGCGCATGCGTCGCTCGATCTCGCGCCGCAGACGCCACGGCTGCGTCTCGCAGCGCTGCTGCATCTGGCGCAGCCATTCGCCGCCGAGGTGAATCGAAAGCTGCATGACTCGCTCGCACGCCACCACGTCGGCGCGGCGCACCGTGGCGCGGTGCTGCACCTCGACGTCCTTGCGCATCGCCGTCAGGCGACGCTCTGCATCGCTGCGCCGTGGCACGGACAGGTGCCGCATCACGCCCGGCCCGCGAAACTCTGCATCGACCTCGGCGTCGATCAAGAGCGCCGCGAGCAACGCCTCGCCCCGGTCCGCGCCGGGCGCGGCCAGCAGCAAGAGCTCGGTGACCACGAGCGGGTCGCCGCGCTCGAGCCGCTCGAGGTAGGCGGCGATCCGGTCCACCACGTTCTCCACCTGCACCTTCGCTCCGGCCGGCAGCTCCGCGCCGGCCTCGAACAGCTCGCGGAACTCGCGCTCCAGCGCCGAGCGCGCGCCAAGCAGCGCCTGGCGCCAGGTCTTCGCGCGGACGTCGGACGGTTGATCCGACGCTGCCGTCTTGAGAGCGTTACCGCGGCTCTTCGCACCGATCGGCGGCGACCGTCGCTTGTGCATGTTCGCTGTTCCTCAGGCCTGGTCGCCACCAGCTCGCGCGACGTCGGCCGAAGTGTATCCCGAGAACCCGGTCGTGACCGGAAATTCGACGGGGTCGGTCTCGTTTCTCGCTATGACCCAGGGCCGCCCCGACGTCGAGACGCCTGGTACAGATCGTTGAGCGCGCCCACGAACACGTCGTATGCGGCCGGCTCGCCGAGCACGAACACGATGCGCTTCAGGGCCGCCGCGCTGCTCGCGTGCCGCACGCACGTGGTGAGCAGGAGATGCGCGGCGCGGTGCGCCTCGAATCCGAATGCGCCGGTGCCGATCGCCGGCAGGGCGATGCTCGCGAGCCCGCGCTCGCGCGCCAGGGTCAAGCACTCCTGCGCCAGCGACACGAGCTTCTGCTCCTCGTCGCCTTCACCCATGCGCGGACCGACCGCGTGAATCAGGTAGCGCGCATTGAGCGCGCCGGCGGCGGTGAGCACCGCGTGCCCGGAGGGGCAGTAGCCGATCGACGCACACGCTTGCTCGATGCTCGCACCTGCCTTGCGCCGGAGCGCCGCAGCGCCATCACCGGTGAAGTTGAGGTGCTCGTCGGCAGCGGCCACGATCGCATCGACGCGCTCCTCGGCGATGTCGCCGAGGTGCAGCTCGATGGTGGTGTCGTTGAAGCACTGCCGGAACGCGGTCTGTTGCATGCGAGCGACCTCAACAGCCGAGCGATCGAGCCGCCTGCCGCGCGGCGCGAAAGCCGCGCGCGCCATCTCCTCTTTCGGCTGAGATCCGGTCAGGGCTGAGCGCGCTTTTTGCCTTTTCACCGCACGCACGGCCACGGTCGATACGAGTTGCGCCCCCGCGATGAGCTGTCGGAGCAACTCGTGTTGACAACGTGCTTCTTCGCGGCGGCGGTGCTGGTTCAGGACCCGCCAGGCTACCTGGGATGGCTGCGTCTCTCGATCGCGTGCGCGAGCGGCGAGGCGCACTTCGACTACGAGCTCTGCCAGGTGCGCGTGGCGCGCGCCGGCGACGACTCGCAAACCGTGGCCACGAGCGGCGCCAAGCTGCATGCGCGCGCTCAGTTCGCGCTGGAAACCGCCGAGCGCAGCAACCGCAGGCGGCTCACGGTCTGGCGGCTCGAGCCAGCGTGCGTGCCGTGCGGTCCGGTTCTGCTGCAGCTCGGGGCGGACGGATCACTCAGCTGCGAGCTGCCGGCGGTGGCGATCGAGTCGCTGGCGCAAGTCGGAACGATCGACGCCCGCAGCGAGAGCCTCGCGGTCACCAGCATGAAGCAGGGCAGCTGCCGGTTCGGTCCGGTGGAGATCGGCCTCGGCAAGAGCAGCGACGAGCAATGGCTGAGCGCCGCCACGTTCGGTACCATCGGCCGCGTCACGAGCGGCGCCGTGCTGCCGGGGAAGCGTGCCGGCACGCGCGTGCTGAGCCAGGGCGAGAAGCGCTGGCGCGGCGAGCTGCGCGACGGCGCGCAGCGTCAGCCGGCAGCGTTCCTGCTCGAGTGGCAGATCGCCGCCGCCGATTCCGTCGCCGGCATCCTCGATCTGGTGCCCGCGGACTACCTGCCCGAGCCCGGCACCACCATCCCGATCCATGTGCGCCTCGACCCGCGCCGCGCGCGCGAGGTCGAGGCGGTGGCGATCGTGCTCGAGGACGTGTCGCGTTTCCCGGGCATCGCCACCAACGCGCTCAACCACGCGCGCTTCACCACCGTCTGTGCCGACTGTGGCGCGCGCTGCGCCGGCGGCACGCAGGTCATCGAGGGCGGCGGCAGCAACCGGCCGCGCCTGTACCGCGAGGTGACGCGCTGTCCGCTCGACGACTACCTCGACTGCTACTTCACCAGCCATGACAACGCCGGCGCGCACATCGCCAGCCGCCTCGCGGACGCGCCGCCGCTGCCGCAGACCGTCGGCGACGTGATCGAGATCGCCGGCCGTGGTTCCGACCGCTACGAGTGCGAGCTCACGGTCCTGGACGGCGCCGCCCAGGCGAACGTGCGCGCCCGCGTCAAGGTCCAGGGCGCGTGGTACGATCTGCCAACCGAGAGCGGCGATGCGCACGTGACCCTGAACCAGCGCGCGCCGCTGGCCGCGACCGATCTCGCGAACGGCTCGATCGACGAGAGCCCGGTCCTCGGCGACCGTGAGGAGCTGCCCGAGGGCCTGCTGCGCGGCGACGGCCTGACCGTGTTCGAGGAGCTGCGCGGCTTCCTGGCGTCGGGCGCGTTCGTGCGCACCGATCCCGAGAGCAAGGACCTGTTCGTGCTCGACGCGACCGGCGCATTCGAGCCACAGCTGCAGGTGGCCACGGCCGTGTTCGGCAAGGCCGGACTGCACCTCCATCGGCTGCTGCCGGCAGAGCATGGCGGCGAGGTCGTGAATGCGAACTCGCCGACCCAGCTGCGCGCCGGTGACCAGCCGGTGGTGATCGTGCTGGGTCCCCAGTCGCTCGATGGCGAGGAGACCGGGCGCTTCGCCTACGTGGGGCCGCCGACCGCTGCACATCACGTGATCCACGTCCTCGAACCATCGGCGCGCGAGCTGATCCCTCAGCTCGCCCATCAGGGCGGCATCCCGCATCACGGCGAGGGCATGAGCGTGATCGACACCGAGCAAGGTCCGAAGATCGTCGCGGTGAGCGGCGGCGAGACGAGCGGCGACGCGCACTGCGTGATGCGCCTGCGCCACGCCGATCTCCTGTGCAGCGGCGGCCGGGTGCTCGAGCCGTTCGAGGGCCATCGCGACTTCTACCGGCCGTACCCGTCGGCGAGCGAGCCGCTGCTCGCCGACGAGCCACTGGCGCTCTGCACGGCGCCCGAGGGAACGCTGCTCAACGATGGCGCGCAAGGCACCGGCAACGCCACCTACGGCGCCTGCGCCCGGCGGTTCTTCGTGAAGGGAAACGGCCAGTGACGCTGCGCAGCGAGATCCTGTCCGTGACCTTGCTCGGCTGCGGTCTCGGCTGCAGCGAGAGCCAGCAGCCGCCGGCGCCGGAACCCGACCGGCGCGCCGGCGCAGAGCCGCCCGCGCCCGCCGTCACGGTAGCGGCACCGGCGCCACGAGCGCGCCCGGCGATCGCCGCGGCGACGCTCGACCTCGGCCTCGGCGTCGAGGGTGGGACCGTGGCCACCTTCCGCGGCGGCGAGCCGGTCCTGCTGCGGGTCGAGCTGCGCGCACGCGGCGACGCGACCGATCGCCTCGACCTTGGCGCACTGCAAGCACGTGCCTCCGTGCAATTCCTCGAGATCGATGCGAGCGGCGCGACGCAGGAGAGCCCGCTCGCCTTCACCCCCGCCCGGGCGGGACCGCATCACATGTTCGTGGCCCCACCCACCGAGCCGACGTTTCACCGCGCGCTGACCCTGGTGGCGACGCTCTCGCTGCCGGATATCGACGCGCTCATCACCAGCAATCCGGTGCTGCTGCACTTCGGCAAGGAGCCCTGGCCCGGCATCGATGCCACGCCCGAGCACGGCCTGCTGCGGATGGCGCGCTACCAGCTCGCGTGCGGCGAGATCGACCTTGCCCGCGAGATCCTGGTGAAGCTCGCCGCCAGCACCCGGATGCGCGCCGAAGCGCTGCGCTTCGCGGCTGACTTCTTTCGCCAGATCGGCAAGACCGCATCCGCAGCCGAGGCCGAGCGCCTGCTCGTGCTGTACCTCGGCGCCGACCTCAAGGCGCGCGACGTCCCGGCCGACCACGAGCCCGAGCTGCCGATCCTGCCGGCACATGCGACCTCGCCTGAGCTCGGCGATCCTTTGCTGACGCTGCTCTCGAAACGGTAAGATCAGCGCGCGATCGGCAAAGCGGCCCGGGCTTCGCGCTGGCCCATGCTCACGCTCGATGCCTTGGCCGCGAGCGAGACATTGGGTCTCAGCACGGCCGGGCTGGGACGCGAAATGTCACCGGCGTTCACTGAGCGAGCGGCCAGCGACGCCATTCGCACCTACCGAAGAACGGAGACCTGACGTGAGACCCGCCCTCTCGTTGCTCGCCCTCGTCGGCCCCCTGACACTCGTCACCGGCATCGGCGTGATCCTGCTCGCCGGCGCGTGCAGCAAGGACGCGGCGCCGCCACCATCGGCGCCGCTGCCGCCCGCCGTGCTCGAGCGCTTCCACGCCGGCGTGGCGCTGATGGATCAGCACAGCTTCGCCAAGGCAGCCGAGCAGTTCGAGCAGGTGGTGGCCGCGAAGCGCGACTGGTATGCAGCGCAGTTCAACCTCGGTCTCGCCTACCTCAACTCGGCGACGCCAGAGAGCTACGTGAAGGCGCGCGAGCACCTCGAGCAGGCGCGCAGCCTCAAGCCCGACCTGCCCTGGGCGCATTTCGCCCTCGGCATTCTCTACGAGCAGATCCAGCTCGAGGGCTTCGGCGCAGCGCTCGCCGAGTACCAGAAGACCTGCGACCTCGATCCGCTCGATGCGCGCGCCCACTACAAGCTCGGCTTCCTGCTCACCACCGACGCCGAGTCGAACGACGATCGTGAGCGGTCCGAGCAAGGCGAGAAGCACCTCGAGCGGTCGCTCGAGCTCGATCCGTATCTGGCGGCCTCGTGGTACAAGCTGGGCAGCCTGAAGGTCAAGAAGAGCATGAGCGCGGAAGGTGATGCGAAGCTGAAGCTGCGCGAGCAGGCCGCTGCCTACCAGGCGCGCTTCCAGGAGCTGAAGAACAGCAAGGGCGCCGAGACCCCGTCGGGCCTCAAGTACACCGAGATGGGTCGTTACGCCGAGGTGATCCGCACGGTCGAGCCGGAGCTCGTGCCGCGCGCGACCAGCGACATCGCCGTGAAGCTGGTCGCTGCGAGCGACACCGGCCTGCCGCCGCCGACCAGCGCGAGCCCGCCCGCGGCAGTGGGCATCACGATCGCCGACATCGATGCGGACGGCAATGACGACGTGCTGCTGCCGGTCGACGGCTCGATCGGCTGCTACCTCAACGACGGCAAGGGCAAGCTCGCGCGCGCGGAGATCGGCGTGCCAGGCCCGGGCCATGACGTGCAAGCGCTGGCCGGCGACTACGACAAGGACGGCGATCTCGACCTGTACGTGGTGCGCGAGGGCAAGGGAGCCCTGCTCGAGAACCAGCTGTTCGAGCTCAAGACCAGTCGGCGCGACGAACAGAGAACGCGCGGCCGGCTCGCGCTCAAGGACGTCACCGATGTCACGCACACCGGCCTCGAGACCGGTGCCGGGATGGCCTCGGCGTTCGCCGATGCCGATCAGGATGGCGACCTCGATCTGTTCGTGACCAGCCTTGGCGACGGCAACCATCTCTACAGCAACAACGGCGATGGCACGTTCACCGACATCGCCGCGAAGACCGGCCTCGAGCTGAAGGGTGTGCGGTGCCGCAAGGTGCTGTTCTCCGATCTCGATGGCGACAACGACACCGACATCCTGGTCCTGGTCGAGGGTGGCCGCGCGCGCCTGTTCCTGAACGATCGCATCCAGCGCTATCACGAGGCACAAGCCGACCGGCTGCCCGCGCAGGCCGACGATGGACAGGGTGCCGCCACCGGCGACCCGGACGCCGACGGCGACTGGGACGTGCTGTTCTGCCGCGGCCCGGCGCAGCCGGCGCTGCTGCTCGAGAACGCGGACGGGCGCGGCACCTTCAAGGTGGACGTGCGCGCGACGCTGCCGGCGGCGACCGCGGGCACGTTCGTCGACGTCGACAACGACGGCGACCTCGATCTCGTGCTGTGCGGCGGCAAGGAGCGCCCGCTCGCGGTGTTCGCGAACGACGGTGCCGGCAGCTTCCACGACGTGTCCGCAGCGCTCGGCATCGGCGCGGTGAAGGCACCGGTGGGCATGTGCCTCGCCGTCGCCGATCTCGATCTCGACGGCGATCAGGACCTGCTCACCGCGGGCAGCGGCGGCGGCGTGAGCGTGTGGCGCAACGACGGTGGCAACGCGAACAACTGGGTGGATGTCGAGCTGCGCGGCGGCGATCAGGAGGACGCCAGCGCCAACGCGCGCGGCGTCGGCGCCCGCGTCGAGGTGCGCGCTGGCCCGATCTACCAGGCCCAGGAGACGCATGCCGGCTGCGGCTTCCTCGCACAGATGAGCGAGCGCGTGCACTTCGGCCTCGGCCAGCAGAAGCGCGTCGACTACGTGCGCCTGGTGTGGCCCGATGCGGTGGTGCAATCCGAGATGGAGATCGCCGCCAACGCCGTCAAGAGCGTGCACGAGACGCAGCGCAAGCTGTCGAGCTGCCCGACCCTGTTCACGTGGGACGGCACCCGTTTCCAGTTCGTCACCGACTTCCTCGGCGTGGGCGGTCTCGGCTACTTCGCCGCACCAGGCCGCTACAACCCACCGGATCCGACCGAGGTGGTGCGCATCGCACCGGGCCTGCTCGCGCCTCGCCATGGCGTGCTCGAGCTGCGCATCCTGGAGCCGCTCGAGGAGGTGAGCTACCTCGATCGGCTCGAGCTCGTGGCGATCGACCATCGCCAGGAGGTGCTGGTGCTGCCCGACGAGCGCCTCGCCGTCTCGCCGCCGCTGCCGACCGGCGAACCGCTCGCGATCGTCGAGCAGATCCATGCCAGCGCCGCCACCGGCAGCGCCGGCGAGGACGTGCTCGAGCTGATCGCGAAGCAGGATCGCCGCTACGCGCCGCTGGTGCCCGATCGCCGCTTCCTGGGCTTCGCCGAGCCGCATCAGCTGACGCTGCGCTTCGCCCTGCCCGAGCACGTGACGGGCGAGCGGTTCGTGCTGTGCGCGAACGGCTGGGTCGAGTACGGCTACTCGCACGATGTGTTCGCGGCGCAGCAGGCGGGGATCACGCCGCAAGCGCCGTCGCTCGAGGTGCGCAGCGCGGCCGGCGACTGGCGCGTGGCGATGCCGCTGGTCGGCTACCCCGCGGGCCTCAACAAGTTCATGACCATCGACGTCACCGATCTGATCGCGCACGGCGCGCGCGAGCTGCGCCTCGGCACCAACCTCGAGGTCTACTGGGACGAGGTATTCCTCGGGCGCGTCGGCCCGCCGGCGGCGATGGCCGTGCAGGTGCTGCCGATCCAGAGCGCCGACCTGCACTTCAAGGGCTACCCGCGCGAGTACCGCCCCGACGGGCGCGAGCCGCTGCTGTACGACTACGGCATCATCGACGCGACGCTCGGCTTCCGCGCGATGCCGGGCCGCTACACCAGGTTCGGCGACGTGCGGCGGTTGCTGGCGCGAGTCGACGATCAGTTCGTGATCATGGGTCGCGGCGAGGAGCTCACGCTGCAGGCGGATGCCGCGGCGCTGCCGGCGCTGGCGCCGGGCTTCGCCCGCACCTATCTCCTGCGCAGCGACGGCTACTGCAAGGACATGGACCTGTACACCGCCGAGCCGGACACGGTCGAGCCGCTGCCGTTCCACGGCATGTCGGCCTACCCGTACCCGGCGGGCGAGCACTATCCCACGACCGGCGAGCACACGCGCTACCTGCGCGAGGACACACCCGGGCGGTGCTGGGCCGCTGATCGCGCGCGCTCAGAAGTTACCCCAGTCCCGGGTCTTGCGGAGCGCTCGGGCGCGTCGTGCAGCCACTGCTCGCGCTCGGCGGCGCGCGCCTGCAGCGCGCCCTCGATCTCGCGCCACTCTCGATCGCCGCCGGGCAGGTCGTGCAGGAACGGGCGCAGGTCGTCGTGCACCGCCATGCGCGCGCGCGCCTTCTCGAGGTAGTAGGCCACCAGCCGATCCTGGCCGCCGCGCAACCCGATTGGCAGCCACTGTCCCGAGAACGCGTTGGCGAGACCGTAGTTGGCGTCGACGCTGGTCGGCACGGTGAAGTCGAGGCGCGTGTGGTCGTCGACGATGAGCGGCACGTCGCCGACGTAGCCGCGCAGCACGTCCTCGCCGATCAGGAAGCACGACAGCCAGTCGTACGGGTTCGGCATCTGCAGCCGCTGCATGTCCGCATGCACGCCGCCGGCCAGGAACCGCTGCGTGAAGTTCAGCATGTCGATGGCCAGTCGCTGCTCGGTGCCCACCAGCACGAGGTACTTGCCATCGGTGCGGCGCGTCCACACCGACGTGTGCGGGAACACGTCCTGGAACGTCTTGAGCAGCATGCATAGCTCGCGGTGCGGCACCATTGCCACGTTGATCCACGTGCTCATGATGCCGCCCGGGTTGAGCCGCCGCCTGGCCAGCGCGTAGAACTCGCGCGTGTAGAGATACACCACGCCCTCGGTGTGCAGCTCGGGCGGCTCGAGCGTGATCAGATCGTAGCGGCGATCCTCGGTCAGCAAGAAGTTGCGGCCGTCCTGCACGATCGCCTGCACGAACGGCTTGGTGAGGATGCCGTCGTTGCTCGGGAAATACGGCGCAGCATCGAACGCGTTCGCGCTCAGCTCGACGATGTCGAGGCGGTCGATCGGATGTGCGGCGATCGCTGCCGCGGTGTTGCCGACGCCGAAGCAGATGTTGAGCACCACCCTGGGCTGCGGGTGCAGCAGCATCGGCAAGTGCCCGTAGAAGCGATTGTCGAGGTTGGTGCCTACCCCGGCCGTGCCGCGGCCGTCGCCGTACACGATCACGCGCGAGCCGATGCTGTCGCCCACCTGGGTGACGAACACCGTGTCGGTCGCGCCTTCCTGGTAGAACACGATGTGCTGGCTCTGCTTGCTGGTCTCGTAGCTGCGAAAGAACAGCTGCGCGTCGACCAGGCATGGCACGAACCACAGCATGGCACCGGCCACGATCACGGTCATGGCGCGCCGGCCCCGGTGCGTGCGCTCGTCGTTCGCGAGCACTTCCACACGCCGGTCAGCGCGTTGATCGCGATCACCGCGACGAAGCTGTTGCGCACGCCGATCCAGCCGATCGCCACGAACCCCGCCGCGAGCGAGCCCAGGATCGCGCCCACGGTGTTGGCGCCGTAGAGCACGCCCACCGAGCGCGCCACGCCCGGTCGCGACTCGACGAACACGCGGCTCGCGATCGGGAACGTCGCACCCATCAGCGTCGCCGGCACCAGCAGCACGAGCAGCGACTGGCCGAACAACAGCAGCATCGCCTTGCCCCAGGTGTCGACCGCGGTGCGCGCGGTGATCAGCGCCGCGACCTCTGGCAAGCGCTGGTAGGTCCACAGCGAGACGACGGTGGTCAGGCCGATCGACAGCTGCACGACGCCGAGCCAGTAGAGCGGCTGGGCCAGGCGATCGGCGAGGCGATGCACCGCGAGGCTGCCGAGCGCGATGCCGAGCAAGAAGGTCATCAGCATCGCGCTGAACGCGTACGTCGAGTTGTGCAGGAAGAACACCAGCGCGCGCGTCCACAGCACCTCGTAGGCGAGCGAGCAGAATCCGGATGCCGCGAACGCGAGCACCGCCAAGCGCGCGGCGCGGCGATCGTCCGCCACCGCCGTGGCAGCCGCCAGCGACGCGGTGATCGGCGGCACCAGCTGGCGGCGGCCGCGGAGGCCCACCAGCAGCGCCACCGCGAGGTTGAGTGCGGCGGCGATCGACACGGTTTGCTGCATGCCGAGCATGCGGATCAGCACGAAGCCGCCCAGCCATACGCCGGCCACTGCTCCGAGCGTGTTGATCGCGTAGAGCAGGCCGGTCTGGCGGCCGATGCGCGGGTTCTGCGCGACGAAGTAGCGCGTGAGCACCGGCAGCGTGCCGCCCATCAAGATCGTCGGCACGAGCAGCAGAGCGAACGCGACCGCGAACCGCAGCAGCGCGAACACGGCCGGCGATCCGAGCGCGGCGCGCTTGAGCAGCGGGCTTGCGGCGGGCAAGAGCGGCAGCAGCACGCCGAGCGCGAGCGCGGCCAGACCGACGCCCGCCTCCAGCAAGGCGTACAGCAGGAGCGGCCGGCGGACGCGATCAGCCCGCCGGCCGACCCGGTAGCTGCCGAGCGCCAGTCCCGCCATGAACGCGCTCAGCACGGTCGCCACCGCGTGCACGGTGACGCCGAAGATCAGGTTGAACTCGCGCGTCCAGACGACCTCGTAGACGAGGCCGCATGCACCCGAGAGGAGGAACAGCGCGAGCAGAAAATTGGCGCGCGGACGCAGCGCCGGCTGGTATTCTCTCGTCATGCAGGCTGGTCACTGTCACCGTGATGCAAAGGCCGCCAGTATAGCAACCCCATGGCAAGCATGATCGCCTCGTCTCGCGCCGGCTCGCACGGCGCCAGCACCGGTCGCGGCGCGCGCCGGGGCTCAGGTCATGGCTGACCGCAGCGCGCTGCACGCGGTGGCACGGCGTGCGCACGGTGTGCGCGCGCTGGCGATCGTGGTGATCGCGCTGGTGGTGGTGCGGGTGGTGCTCGACGCACGCGCCGCCCGGATCGTGCCGCGCTCCACGGCAGCCGCCGAGCACGGCGCGACCCTGGCGGCAGCCCGTGATCCGCCCTGCCCGAGCTGCGCAGCGCACTGCGCGAGATCGACGGCCTGATCCGCCAGAAGCGTTTTCCCAGGGCCCACGCGCGCGCCTACGCGCTGCTCGAGCAACCGGCCAACCGCACGGTTGCCGAGGTGCTCACGCGCGCGGCCACCATCGATTTCCTGCTCGGCGAGGAGCTGCGCGCCTGGTACCCTCACCGTGCTGGCGCGGCGCTCGGGCGCCACGCTCGAGCCCGACTCGCTGGTGCAGTTCACGCCGCCGCCTCGCGGCGCGCGAGCAGAAGGTGGCCGCGCTCGAGCAGGCGCTCTCCCAGCCGGAGCAGGCAGACCTCGCCGTGCTGCGCGAGTTTCGCGGCGTGCCGTGGGTCGACCAGCTCCATGCGCAGCGCCAGAACCAGTCGGCTGGCGCGATCCTCGAGCACGCGCGCCGGGACTACGCCGCCGCGATCGCGCCGCTGAGCGCGCCGCCGGTGATCGAGGTCGCCGGGATCGAGCTGCGCCTGGTCCCGGCCGGACGCTTCCGGCTGGGCGACGAGTGGCAGGACGGCGAGGCCGACGAGCAACCGAGCGCCGCCGCCGAGATCGCACGCCCCTTCTACCTCGGCACGTGCGAGGTGACGCAAGCGCAGTGGCAGGCGGTGATGGGCGAGAACCCGTCGCGCGGCGCGCACGCGGCGAACCTGCCGGTCGATTCGGTGTCGCTCGCCGGCGTCGCCACCTTCCTGCAGAAGACCGGTCTGCGATTGCCCACGGAAGTGGAATGGGAGTACGCGGCGAAGACCGGCACCGGCCTCAAGTACGCGATCGGCAACCTGCCGGAGGACCTCGATCGGGTGGCGTGGCACCAGCAGAACAGCGGCGGCGCGGCGCAGCCGGTGGCCACCCGCGCGCCCAATGCGTGGGGCTTCTACGACCTGCTCGGCAACGTGCACGAGTGGTGCGCGACGCCGTACGCGCCCAGCCCGGCGCTCGCCGTGCAGGCGAGCCAGGCCCTGGCGTCCGGCGGCGACCCGCGGCCGCGCGCGCTGCGCGGCGGTTCGTGGAGCGCCGCGGCCCGCGCGCTCCGCGTGAGCGCACGCGACCGGTGTGAGCCAACCAGCACAGGTGGCGCGATCGGTGTTCGCGCAGCGCGCGATGTGGACTGAAGCCTGGCGCCGCCAATCCTGGATCATCTCGCGCCGGGCGGATCTCCTCCTGTTCATCGGCACGCCGCTGCTGTGCCTCGCGCTGATCGTGCCGCTCAGCCGCGTCGTGCCGAGCGATCGCCTCGCGCTCGTGCTGCTCGCGCTGTTCGCCACCGGCCATCACCTGCCGACGTTCATGCGCGTGTTCGGCGACCCCAAGCTGTTCGCGCGCTATCCGGGTCGCTTCCTGCTCGCGCCGCCGCTCACGTTCGCGGTCGCGCTGTGGTTCGCCGCCCACGACCTGCACGGATTGATCCTGGTCACCGTGCTGTGGGATCTGTGGCATTCCTTCATGCAGCACTACGGTTTCATGCGCATCTACGCGGCGAAGGGCGGCGATCTCTCGCCGACCCTGTCGTGGCTCGACCTGTGGGTATCCCTGTGCTGGTTCATCGGCATCGCGCTGTGGAGTCCGGTATACAGCTTGAGCCTGCTGCGCCCGATCGTGCAGACCACTGGCTGCGCCATCCCGCACGAGGTGTTGCAGGCGCTGCGCTGGCTGGCGGCGGCGGCAACGGCGCTGATCACCGCGGTCTACCTGGCCGCCACGATCCGCGCCATGCGCGCCGGCCAGCCGGTCAGCCCGGCCAAGCTGCTGCTGCTCGCCACCACGATCGCGGTGATCGCCTGCGCGTGGTGGATGCTGAACGATCTCGTGATCGGCTACGCCATCTGGGCCGTGTTCCATGACGTGCAGTACTTCGCGATCGTGTGGGTGAGCCATCGCGGGCTGCTGCAAAAGGGCGATGCGCCCCGCCCGTTCCTCGCGTTCCTGTTCCGCCAGCACCTGCCGATGATCGCGCTGTACGTGGCGATCCTGTTCGCCTACGGCAGCCTGAGCCTGGTGCAGGACGGGCTGGAGCCGGGCATGGTGCGCACCTTGCTCGGGGCCTACATCGCCACCTCGACGCTGATGCACTACTACTTCGATGGCTTCATCTGGAAGGTGCGCGAGAGCACCACGCGCGAGGCGCTCGGGGTGTCGCCCGTCACCACCGCGGGCAAGACGCTGCCCGATCGTCCCCACGGCGAGCGCCTGGCCATCCACTTCGCCGCGCTGGTGGTGCCGGTGGTGATCATGCTGTTGCTCGAGCCCACCTCGCGCAGCAGCGTCCACACGTACCGCGCGCTCACCAGCATCTACCCGGGCTGGGGCGAGGTCAAGTTCAGGCTCGCCGACGAGCTCGCCACGGCGGGCAAGCTCGCCGAGGCCGCCGACGCGTATCACGCTGGCTTGCGCCAGCAGCCCGATGCACCGCTCGCGCACGAGAATCTCGCCACCATCTATCGTCAGCTGCATCGCCTGGACTACGCGCGCTACCATCTGCGCTGTGCCGCGCGCCTCACGCCGCGTGATCCCGACCTCAAGCGGCAGCTGCGCGAGCTCGACCGGGTGACCGAGTCGTCCGCCTGCTGCGAAGAGGCGGTCCACCGGTGAGCGCCCAGCCGAGAGCCGGACTGCTGGTGGCGCTGGCCGTGCTGGCCGCGTGTCACGAAGCTCGCATCCCGGCCGCGCGCCGCGAGCAGCCGCGCCCCAACGTGCTGCTCATCACCCTCGACACCACGCGCGCGGACCGGCTCGGCTGCTACGGCGGCGCGAAACCGCTCACGCCGTCTCTGGACGAGCTCGCCGCGCAGGGCTGCGTGTTCCTCGATGCCACGGCGCAGGCGTCGGTCACGCCGGTCTCGCACGCCTCGATCATGACCGGACGCTATCCCTATCATCATCGCCTGCGCGTGCTGCATGGGCTGCGTGCCAACCGCTTGCCCGATGACGAGACCACGCTGGCCGAGATCCTGGAGCGCCGCGGCTACGACACCGCGGCGTTCGTGAGCGCGTTTCCGGTGACCGAGCGCTTCGGGCTCGATCAGGGGTTCGCGCACTTCGATGCCGACTTCCCGCGCCAGGCGACCGCGGTGTCGCGGCGCGGCGTGGTGTCGACCAGCGAGAGCCAGCGGCGCGCCGACGCCACCACCGGCGCCGCACTGCGCTGGCTCGAGCGCGCGAGCTCGCCCTGGCTCTTGTGGGTGCACTACTTCGACCCCCACGACCTCGTGCTCATGCCGCCGCCCGAGTTCCTGCTGGCATTCACCATCGATCACTCGGATCCTCGGCAGATGCTGCGCGACCTCTACGATGCCGAGGTCGCCTACATGGACCAGGAGATCGGTCGCCTGCTCGACCGGCTGCGCACCTGCGAGCAGTACGACCGCACGCTCGTGGTCGCGGTCGCCGACCACGGCGAGGGCCTGGGCGAGCACCAGTGGTGGACGCACGGCCTGCTCTACCAGGAGCAGCTGCACGTGCCGCTCATCATCCGCGCTCCGGGTGCGCCGGCCGGCCAGCGCGTGCGCACGCTGGTGCGCACGATCGACATCGTGCCGACGATCCTGGCACAGCTCGCGCTCGAATCGCCGGCGCGCATGGACGGCATCGATCTGTCGGGCCTGCTCGACGCCAGCGGCCACGCGCCCGAGCTCACCGCCTACAGCGACTCGCTCGACGCGATCCACGCCCAGCACACCGATGCGATCCTGGACCAGAAGCAGGAGCCCTTGTTCAGCCTGCGCGATGGGCGCTTCAAGCTGATCGTGCACCAGGGTGCGGCAGCGCGCACCGAGCGGTTCGACCTCGAGCTGGACCCGCACGAGACCCGCGATCTCGGCGCTGCGGCTGGCCTCGTGCCGGACCTTGGCCGCGAGCTCGCCGCGCACATGGCGAGCGCGCCGTGGCACGCCGATGACCTGCCCATGTCCGCGGAAGACCTGGAGCAGCTCGAAGCGATCGGCTATGGCAAGTAGCCGGTGCCGGTCCGAGGCCAGCGGGACCACCGGCGATGGGAGCCGTGAACGATGCCGCGTGCGATCGTCGACGTGACGTTCCTCGCCGAGCTCGGCGCGCGTGCCGAGCTCGCCGCGCGCATGGGTGAGCCGACGTTCTCGCTGCCCGAGCTCGCGCCGATCGCCCGCCTCGTCCGCGGCGACGCGCGCGTGCCCGAGCTGCACGCGCGGGCGCAGCGCTGGTCGGCAACGAACGGCGGCTATCACGAGCTGGTGCGCCTCGCCGCCAGCTACGTCGAGGCGCTCGATCGCGCGCTGCCGCCGGCGGCAGCGGTGTACGTGCCGAAGGCAGCCGGCGAGCTCGAGCCGATGCTCGCGCTCTGGCCGCACGTGCTCGTGATCCCGCTCGCGCTGGCGCTGTCCGCGCGCGACCTGATCCGGCTGCGGGCCCATCCGGTGCACGTGCTCGGCGTGGTCACGTGCCCACCTGGGGCGATGGTCGTCCTTGCTCGCCGGCCGAGTTCTTCTACCACGATCTCGATCATGCCCGCTTCAAGCTGCGCGAGGATCTCGCGGTGCAGGGCGTCGACCTGCCGGACGCCTATCAGCACGGCACCACGATCGACCCACAGACCGGCCGCCATCGCCTGATCGTGCCGGCGGCGCTCGGCCGCGTCGGGCCGTGGCTGGGGCAACGGACCGACGTGCGCGCGGCGCTCGCCAGCCGCCTGCTCGGCGTGATCGATTCGCTGCCGGATCGCGCGCTTGCCGCCGCGGCCGAGCTGCTCTTGTTCGAGGTCGTGCACGAAAAGAGCTTGCCGCTCGAGGCGAGCGTCCTGCGCCGCGAGCTCGCGGCGGCAGCTCACCTGGACAAGCTGCGGCGCAAGCAGGCGAGCGGGTTCTTCGGGCCGCATGCGCCGGCGGCGCCAGTCATGGCCGCGCTCGATCTTGGCCGCCGCCAGCTCCTGGAGGCGCTGTGAACGGTTCGCTGCCAGTGCTCGACCGGATCGACGGCGCCCGCATCGACGCCGCGCTGCGCGAGCACCCCGGGTTCCTGTGGCTCGACCCGCAACTGGCGCCGCTCGCGCGAGCGGTGCTCGCCGCCGCGCGCGCGTTCTTCGCGCTGCCGCTCGCCGTCAAGCAAGCGATCGCGATCGAGCGCTCGCCGCACTTCCGCGGCTGGAGCGAGATGCGCAATGCGCGCGACTGGCGCGAGCAGATCCACTTCGGCCGCGAGCGCCCGCCCGCGGGCCGCGAGCCGCCCTACCTCCGCCTCGAGGGCCCGAACCTCTGGCCGCCCGATCCACGCTTCCGCGCCACGGTCGCGGCGTACATGACCGCGGTGGCTGCGATCGGCGAGCGCCTGCTCGCGGCGCTCGCAGCCCACCTCGCGCTCGATCCCGCCGCGTTCGCAGAGATCGGCGACCGCGGCTATCAGCTGCTCAAGCTGATCGGCTATCACGGCCAGCACGAGCCGCAGGCGCTGCGCCCGGGCGTCGCCGCGCACGTCGACTTCAGCTACCTCACGCTGACCTTGCAGGACGATCCCGGGCTCACGGTGCGGCACCGGGACGGCAGCTGGATCGACGTGCCCGTGGTGAGCGGCGCGCTGTGGGTGCACACCGGCGAGCTGCTGCAGCTTGCCACGCGCGGTGCTCACCCCGCGACCCCGCACCGCGTGCTCAACCGCGCGCTCGATCACCAGCGCGTCTCCTTGCCCTGGTTCGTGAACCCGCCCCTGCGCGCGGTCGTGCCGGTGTTCACACGCCTGCCGGTGGTGACCATCCCTGCCGACCCACAGCACGTGCACCGCGTGCTGCGCGGCGACGCCCTGCACCAACCGCTCGTGTTCGGTCCCGCCGAGTGGCGCCGCAAGGGGTTGAACCTGTGGTGCGCGGACTGCGTGCCGGGCGCCTGAGTGGTCACCCGTGCCGGCGGCGCATCGAGCGCAGGAACGCGCGGAACGCGTCCTGCTGCTCGAGCGGCAGCGGCTTGACCGCCGCCTCGAGGTCCTGGCGCACGGCGTCGGCGCCGCGGGCGAGGCGCTGCGGGAGCTCGGCGATGGGCAGCGTCCCGAGCACGTGCGGCACCGGCCCGAACCACAGCTGCGTCCACGACGCGCCGGCGAAGAACGCGCGCGCGGGCGAGGCGGTGAGCAGCTGCAGCTCGGGCGCGGGCGACAGCGCCTGCACCGGCGGGCGCCGCTCCGCGAGACAGCGCGCTGCCTCCGGATGTACCCGGTACACGTCGTCGAACGGCCACGGCGAGCTCGCCTCGATCTGCGCGAGCAGCGCGCGCCGCACACCATCGTCGGCCACGTCGGCGGCGCGCACGCTGAGCAAGGCCGCTTTTTCCTCGAGCGCGAGGCTCCCGGGCCCAGGGCAGCGGCGCCGCTCGCCGCGACCGTGAAACCCGCTGCCGAGCATCGCCCGGAACAGGCGATGCTTGAGCGCCCATTCGAGCGGCAGCCGCGTCGCCACTTCCTCCTGCGGCAGCCTGCGGCAGGCATCGATCGCTTGCGCTGCCCACTCGAGCGCCTGGCCGCAACCGAGGCTCGCGCCCTCGGCAGTGCTGGCGACCGGAGCGAGCACGAGGTCGATGATGCGCTCCAGCACATCGAGCCGGGTGGCGGTGAACGGCAGGGCCGAGTGGCAGCCCGCGAGCGTCTTGCACGGCGCCAGTCGCAGGGCGCCGATCAAGTCGTTCAGCTTGAGGTCGGGCAACGCCTCGCCGCGTGCCACGGCCGCCGCGAGCAGCAGCAGCAACCCGTACTTGATGGTGCGATCCACGCGCGCGAGCACGTGGCCGAGCGCGACGATCTGCAAGCGGCCGGGCGTGGTCGTGCTCTTGAACATGGGCCGCCCGCAGCGGTCGTGCGCGCGGCTCGACTCGACCGTCAGCACGTGCGCCACGCGCGGGTCGTGCCAGAACACCAGGCCGCGCGACGCAGGCGCGCGGGTGAAGCCGCCCGGGCCAACGATCTCTGGCAGCACCGCGGTCAGCATCGCGAACCAGCCGCGCGCCGCGGCGGTCAGACGCTCGGGCGGCACGATCAGGTTCACGTGCGTGCCGACGCTCGAGCTGAACGCATCCGCGAGCGGGCGGTACTTCATGAGCCCCGCCGGCGTCCCGTGCAGGTCGTCCGCCAGACACACCGCGAGCCGCGGCCGCGGCCCGGGGAACGCCGCGCGCAACCCGGCGCGCACCAGCGCGAGGCACGCGTCCTCGCAAGCGATGACGCCGTCGAGCGTGCGTGCAGGATAGCTCGCCACCTCGAGCAGGTGTCCCATCTCGAGGTAGGCGAGCCCCTGCGGGAAGAACGCGCCGTCGCGCCCGCAATAGGGAACATGCGGTTGCGTGCTGCGCAGGACTTCCAGCACGCGATGGGGAGCGCGGCCGCGACTGCCGGGCGCGCGCTGCTCGTCGAGCACGAGCAGCTCCACCTCGACGCCGCACGTCACGCCCCCCCAGGTCATGGCGGCGTCACTCGCCACCCGAGTTGCGGATCATGGCGAGGTCGATGGTGCCGAGCAGCTCGTCCATCATCGACTGCAGGTCGCGCATGCGCGCCGCGGCGCGCGCGGCGTCGGCGCCGGTGGCGCGACCTGCCTCGCTCGCGGGCGGTTCGCTCAGAACCACGGGCTCGAGATCAATCGTCGTCGGTTCCATCACAGGATCCTCCTGGGCCAGAGTCAGGGCGGCGCTGCGTGCGAGCGGGAGTCGTTCGCTCGTGACGCCGCCCGGCGTAGTCGCCGATCACCTCGGTGCGCGACCCGAGCGCATCGAGCAGCTCGTCCAGGTCGCGCGCCGCGGCAACCTGCGCACCCACGGTGCGCTTCGTGAACGCCCACGGCACCAGCTCGATGGCGCGCACGCAGGATCGCGCCTGCGGCCAGCAGCCCAGCCGGTAGAGCGCCGCGGGTGATTGCATCTTGATGCCCCTCCAGGACAGAGTCGCCGCGCGCAGCGCTGCATGCCAGGCGCGGTCCACGAGCGCGCGCTCGACCACCGCCGCGAGCAGCCAGCTGCTGGTGTCGGTCGGCACCGGCGTGAGCGCGGGCGCCGGCGCGAGGGCGCTCGCCGCGAACGCGTGGCGCAGCGCCCGCCGGTCCAGCCGCGCGTAGTGCACGTTCAGCTCCATCAGCCGCGCGCGGTCGTCCTGCCACACGCTCGCGCGCCGCGCCGACTCGAGCACGTGGCGCTTGCGTTCCCAGTCGCAGCGCACGATCAGCTCGGCCTCGTCGTCGCGCAGCACCGCCGCCAGCGTGGCGTCCGCGGCATCCAGGTGTCGCGGCATGTCGGGCAGCAGCTGGGTGGCGATCGCCGCGCCCAGCTCGCGGTCGAGCTCGTCCCACACCGAGCGGCGGATGTGCTGCACCTCGAGCTGCACCCGCGCCGCCGCGAAGCGATTCCCGTGACGCGCGAGCTCGACGCCGGCGCGCAGAGGATCGGCGAGCGCCAGGCGCGGCAGGCGCAGGACGCCGTGCACCGCGAGCTCGAGGATCAAGATCGTCATCTGATGCAGCGCGAGGCCGAGCACCGAGGCGTCGCCGAAGCTGAGCGCGCGCAGCATGCCCATGTTGCGCGCGGTGCCGAAGCCCTCTGGACGGTCGACGACCATCGCTCGCGACGGTCGCATCGTGCCCATGCCGAACACGCAGTCGAAAGCGTCGGTGCGGTCGTTCAGCAGGTAGCCATCGCTGCCGACGCCGCCGTTGCCATCGATCACGCCGAGCGACAGCTCCGCCGGCAGGTAGAAATCGAACACGAGCGGCCCGAGGCTCTGGCGCGCGAGCACGCCGAGATACGTGCGATCCGAGATCGGCACGTTGCAGTGCAAGCTCGACCAGCTGGCGCCGAAGCCGTCGGTGCCGAGCGCGTGCAGCAAGATCGGCACCTCGCACCGGGCGGCCAGCTGCTCGACCTGCTCGAGCAGGTGCTCGAGGTTGAGGCGCGCACCGGCGGCGCTGCGATGCAGCCACGTGTTCACCTCCACGTGGTCGCCCTCGCGATAGCTCGAGCCCAGCGGCGAGAACATGCGATCGGCCTCGATCGAGTTGCCGCGCGCGTCGGCCGGCACGTGCTCGCGTCGCGCGAGCAGCTCGTCGACCGCACCGCGCAGACAGAATGGACCACCGCTGACCGCCACTCCCAGCTCGGTCTCGAGGCCGAGCGCCGGCATCGGGATCAGCTCGCCGTCGATCGTGAGCCCGGCCAGCTCGCCGGCGACGAACCACGGCCGCAGCCTGCCGCGCGTGAACTCGACCTTGTTCATGTCCATCGCTCCACTGCGGGCGCCATCGCCACCGTGACCCGCGCCAGCTCGAGCTCGCCGCGCGCCAGGAACGCATAGACGCGCAGGTGCTCTGTCCGCCACGGGTCGTCGCCGGCGCGCACCGTGATCAGGATCGCGGCCGGGCCGAGCTCCTCGCACGCGCGCCGCTCGGTGTCGCTTGCCCACAGCGAGTCGCCGGCGACGCGCACGTGCAGCTCGCCCAGCAGCGCTGCCGGCGGCGTGGCCTCGCCCGGCGCGCGCGGCGGCGGCTCGCAGGCCGCGATCGCATAGCACGGCACGCGGCCGGAACCGCACGCGAGCGCGCCGCGCCGTCCGAGCAGCGAGAGCGTGCTCGGCTCGCCGCGCCGCGCCGCCGTCGCGGCGGCGGCGGCCACCTGCCGGTGCGCGCTTGCCGCCAGCGCGACGACCACATCGGGCGCGGTCGCGGCGCACAGCACCGCGCCCGGCAGATGCTCCCGCACCACGACCGGCGCTGGCAGTGCCCGGCGCACGGCATCCTGCCGTGCTGGCTCGCGCCGGCTGGGATCGCGTTCGGCAAGCTGCAGCGCGACGCCAAGCTGCAGGCGGCCGCAGTCAGCGATCGCGCCGGCGGCGCCGAGCGCCAGCACCGCGCGGCGGCCGATGCGTCGCAGCTCGCGACCCGACACCACGCCGCGCCAGGCAGGGCGCCCGCTACCTGGATCGAGAAGGTTGACGGCAAGCTCGCCGATCCTGCCGTCGATCGCCTCCCATCCCCAGGTAGCGGGCAGCTCGAACGCCGCGCGGCAACCCTGCAGCCACAGCCGATCGCGACCCACCTCGATGCGCGGCCGTTCGAGCAGCGCGTCGCACAGCGGCACCGCGCCGCGGGCGACGATGCCGCGCTCGAGGCGCGCACGCAACCAGTACTGCAGCGCGGCCATGATCTCAGCTCGACCCTGGCAGGCACGGCTCGAACGGCGTGTCGTCGGGCACGCCGTCCTTGGTCAGCAGGAGAAAGTTGCACTTCGCACGGGTGTCAGGCCGATGCATCGCTGGAAACCTCGCTTCCTTCCCTAGGACGTGGATGGCCGCGGCGCCCGAGGGACTCGCTCGACCCTCCCTCGTGCCCACGAGGAGCCCGCTCGGGCGCCCGGTTATGAGAATTAAAAGCGAGCGCCGCATGACGAGGACATACTTGCAGCGCTGCCCCGCAACAGGCGATGGTGATTGATTCGCAGCACGCCGGCCGGTAGTTCTCTCGGCTCCCGGCAGCTGCGCTTCAGGCGCTGGAACGCGAGGACCACCGATGAGCCAGGATGACGGCGGCCAGTCCACGAGCCCGAGCACCGGCTACCTGCATGGCTACTCGAAAGAGGAGCAAGACCGCCTGCTGCGCCAGGCGGAGTTCCTCGAGTTCTCGGTGTACGAGCACCTCGATCTCGGTGCGGTGCAGCACCTGCTCGAGGTGGGCTGCGGCGTCGGCGCGCAGACGCGCATCCTGCTGCGCCGCTTCCCGCATCTGCACATCACCGCCGTCGACGGCGTTGCCACCCAGATCGAGGCTGCGCGCGCCACGCTCATGAGCGCGATCGCCGCCGGCCGCGTCGAGCTGCTGGTGTCGCGCGCCGAGGAGCTGCCGTTTCCCGAGGGCTCGTTCGATGGCGCCTTCCTGTGCTGGCTGCTCGAGCACGTGGGCGAGCCGCTCGCGATCCTGAGCGAGGTGCGGCGCGCGCTGCGTCCGGGCGGCACGATCCTGTGCACCGAGGTGCAGAACGCGACCTTCTTCCTCGATCCCTACAGCCCCGCCACCCAGCAATACTGGCTCGCGTTCAACGATCATCAATGGAACTTGCACGGCGATCCGTTCGTCGGCGCCAAGCTCGGCAACCTGCTGATCCAGGCGGGCTACCAGCAGGTGCAGACATTCGTGCGCACCTTCCACTACGACGCGCGCGCGCCGAAGAAGCGCAAGGAGTTCATCACCTACTGGTCGACCCTGCTCCTGTCCGGAGCACCGAGCCTGCTCGCCGCCGGACGCGTCAGCCAGGCGCTGATCGATCAGATGACGGAAGAGCTCGAACGCCTCGCGGTCGCACCGGACAGCGTGATCTTCTACTCGTACGTGCAGGCCAAGGCCGAGGCGCGCTGACCACCGCACGTCGCTCACAAAAAAAACTGCGCGGCGTGTAACCACGAGGCACCCGCCTCGTCTCACCTCCATGCGGGGGTCCATGGGATCCCCGTTCCGTGATGCCCATCGTTGATGATTCGGAGGACAGCAAAGATGAGACGAGACATGATCGCGAAGGCCATGTCCGCGCTGGCGAGCGGCGCGCTGCTGCTGATCACCATCGGCGCCCTCAGCTTGACCGCACCCGCGGCAACCCACCGCGGCAGCGCACCGCGCCGCAACCAGGGACTCGGATCGTGCAGCGACAAGCTCAAGTTCGTGGAGGCGGTCATCATGCGCATGTCGCCGTATGACTGCGCGTGCGAGGTGACGTTCCTGGTGCGGCTCGGCGGCGATCACGAGCCGTGCCAGCAGTGGACCGTGACCTATCCCGCCCACTACGACTGCGACCGCGGCGGCGCGCCTGGCAGCAACGATCGCTGCAAGCTGATCGACCGCGCGCCGGTCGAGAAGCAGAGGTTTCGCTGCGAGATCAAGGGCACCGTCGGCCCGTTCCACTACCAGGTGAAGGGGATCGGGCTGGGCACCGGCTGCGAGGCGGACTGCGTCGCCGAAGGCAGCGCGGTCACGATCGGCTTTGTCGACGATTACATCCTGATCGATTGCTAGGCGCGTGATGACCTGGCACCGGCGTCGCCGGTGCCAGGCGGAGGATCTGCTCATGGCGAGGAAGCTCTCGCTGCGCGCGCTGGTCGTGACGGCAGGCCTGGTGCTGGTGGCGACAGTGACGCGGCTGGCGTTGCGGCGGCTGCCGCCCACGTTCGGTGCAGCGCCGCCGCCCGCCGCACCCGGTGCCCGGGCCCAGGAAATCGAGCGCTCGCAGAGCGTCGCCGGCGCACGCACGCCGGTCGACGCCGCGGTCCCCATCCCGGCCGAGGAAGCGGGCGCCGTGCAGAGGGACGTGCCGCAGATCCTGGCCCAGCTCGCCCGCGGCATCGCCGCCATGGACGCCGGCGACGCGGCCGCGGTGAAGGCCGCACTCGAGCCCTTGCTCGAGGACCTCGAGGTCATGCTGAGCCTCGCCCGCTACCTCACCACGCAGGCCGCCACGCCCGAGCAGTACGAGCAGGTCACCTCGCTGCTGGTGCTCGCGATCCGCTCGTACGCCGCCAATCCCAGCACCAGGGCGTATGGCGACTCGTTCGACCCGAGGCCGTTCTTCCGCGGTCTGCTCGGCCTCCTGCGCAGCATGCCTGCGGCGGTCGCGCGGCGCCTGCTGCACGAGCTGAGCGCCGCGAGCGCGCTCGACGCCGGCGACGTCGCCGCGCTGCTCGAACTGCAGAGGGTGGCCGGCCTCGAGGGCGAGGCGGCGAAGGTCTCGCTCGACACGCTCGCACGCGCGGCGCCGGATGCGCTCGCCTACTTCCGCGAGGCGCTCGACAGCGCCGACCCGCAGGTGCGCGCGCGGGCGCTCGAGCACCTGTTCGCGCTGCAGCCCGAGAGCTCGGCGGCGCTCGCGGTGCAGCTGTACGAGGGCTCGCAGGACCAGGCCGATCGCCTGGCGATCGCCGAGGTCGTCGCGCGCGCCGCGCCCGCCGACCGCGTGCTCGCCACGCTGCGAGATCTCTGCGTGCGCGAGGACTCGGGCTTGCTGCTCGGCGTGTATGCGAGGCTCGGCGAGCGCCTCGACCTCGCCACGCTCGAGCGCAGCCTGCGCGCCGAGCCCGATCCCCTGGTGCGGAAGAACCTCCTGGTGGCGTCGGCGGCGAACGTGCCGCTGCTGGTGCAGTTCGCCACCCAGGAACGCGACCGCCAGGTACGCGAGCAAGCGCTGCTCCTGCTCGCCTCCGCCAAGCCCGACGCCGAGGTCGCCCGCAGCATCGCCACCGCGCTCGCCGATCCCGAGTCCGATCCCTGGACGATGGTGTGCGCCGCCGAGAACCTGTTCCGGTCGAGTCCGGGTGATGCTGCTTCGCATGACGATCTCGCGCGCCTCTGGCACACCCTGCGCCGGTGGTCCGAGCGCGCCGGCCTCGACCCGCGCCTCGAGCAGCGAGTCGCGGCCGTCGGCCAGCTCGCAGCGACGATCCTGGGAGAGCGTTGATGCGCGAGGGCAGTCTACTGAGCTTCGCGTCGCTTCAGGCCGCGCTGCCGACCACCGGCAGGTACGCTTAACTCGTGCGTTCGGCGGAACTTAAAGTTGGTCGGGGCGACTGGATTCGAACCAGCGACCTCTTGAACCCCATTCAAGCGCGCTACCAAGCTGCGCCACGCCCCGACCAGAGCTCCGTCGCAAACCAGCGCCGGCCGACGGCACACGCGCGGGCGCGGCCGGGCTCGGGAGGCGAGATTATGTTGGGGCGCATCACCGGGGTCAAGCGAGCAGTCGATTCCAGGTTGAGCCGCACACTGGGGCAACGTAAGCTCCGCGCATGAGCCGCGAGCTTGGCCTGTGCCTCACGCTTCTCTCCATGACGTCGACTCCGCCAACATCTTCGACACCTGCTTCGACACCCGCCGTGAGCGATGTGCTCGCGCCCGCCGATCCGGCCACGGTGAGGCTCGAGGGATTCCTGGGGCGCCGCTACACAGCGAGCGCGCACGAGCGCTTGCCGCTCGTCGACGAGGACGAGCTGCTCGCCGGCTTCGAGCGCCGGCCGGGATCGCACCCGTGGATCGGCGAGCACGTGGGCAAGTGGCTGCACGCGGCGTGCTTGACCGCGCGCGCCACGGGCGATGCGGCGCTGCGCGCGAAGATCGAGCGGGTGGCGCAGCGGTTGATGGCGACGCAGGAGGCCGACGGCTACCTCGGCACGTACGCCGCCGCCGATCGGTTCGCGCTCAAGGCGGACGCCGACTGGGACGTGTGGGTGCACAAGTACGCGATCCTGGGGCTGCTTTGCTACCACGAGCTCACCGGCGACCGCCGCGCGCTCGAGGTGGCATCACGCGCCGGCGACCTGCTCGGCAAGACGTTCGGTCCGGGTGGCAAGAGCTTGATCACGGCGGGCACGCACATGGGCATGGCAGCGACCAGCGTGCTCGAGCCGATCGTGCTGCTGCACCGCGCCACCGGGGCGCCGCGGTTCCTCGACTTCGCGCGTGCGATCGTCGCGGCCTACCAGGATCCGGGCGGTCCCGACCTGCTCGCACGGCTGGCCGCGAAGACGCCGTTGCACCGGGTGGCGAACGCAAAAGCATACGAGATGCTCTCGAACGTCGTGGGTCTGTGCGAGCTGTACCGGACGACCGGCGACCACGACCTGCTCGCGGCGTGCGTGAATGCCTGCGACGACGTCGCTCGCCATCGCATCTACCCGACCGGCGGCGCGAGCAGCCACGAGCTGTTCCAGGCCGATGATGTGCTGCCGCGCGGACCCGAGGCGAGCATCGCCGAGACGTGCGTGACGACCACCTGGATCCAGCTCAACACGCAGCTGCTGCGGCTGACCGGCGAGGCGCGTTTCGCCGACGAGATCGAGCGCTCGGCGTACAACCACTTGCTCGCGGCGCAGCGGCCGACCGGCGAGGCGTGGTGCTACTACACGCCGCTCGAGGGCCGGAAGCCGTACGGCAACGAGACCAGCTGCTGCCTCTCGAGCGGACCGCGCGCGCTGGCGCTGCTGCCGACGGTGGCGGTGATGGCGAGCGGCGCCCTGACGTGCGTCAACCTGTTCGAGAGCGGTCACTACGATGGTGTCGCGATCGCCACGCGCTACCCCTACGATGGCAAGGTCGTGGTGACTGCGGCGCGCGCCCTGCGCCTCGGCCTGCGCCTTCCGGCGTACGCTGGCGAGGGCGCCGAGCTGCTGGTGAACGGCCAGCCGGCGCCGTTCGTGCGCGAGCGCGGCTACGCGGTGGTGGCGGTGCAGGCCGGCGACCGCGTCGCGCTGACGCTGCCGTTCGATGTGCGCCTCACGCGCGGGCGCGGTCCGAGCGTGGATCGCGTGTTCGTGACGCGCGGGCCGCTCGTGTACGCGCTCGGCGCTCGGCTCAACCCCACGTGCGGCAACCTGCGCTTGCTCGCGCTCGCATCGCTCGATCCCGGCGCGCTCGCGGTGGCCACGCTCGACCCGCTGCGCGCGGATGTCGACGGCCAGGTCGTGCTCCGCGCTCCTGGCCGCTGCCGCTATCCGCTCGACCAGAGGCCGCAGGAGCTCGCGCTCGAGCTCACCGACTTCGCACACACCGGCACGCGGCTCGACGCGTACGAGGTGGCGCTGCTCGCGGCCGATGGCAGCGCGTCCTGCTTCGCGATGGCGAGCGAGTCATGGTCGCGCGCCGGCAACGTCAACGGCCACTTCAACGACGAGGACCAGAGCACCTACCGCGTGACCTACGACGGCAGCAAGCAAGACGTCGATTGGTTCGCGCTCACGCTGAGCCAGCCGAGCCCCGAGTTCGATCTGGTGGTGTTCCATCACGGTGCGACCCATCACGACGGCGGCTGGTTCGACGCGTCGGTGGAGAAGCCGTGGCTCGAGCTGCAGCGCACTGCGGGCGGCGAGTGGCAGCGCGTGGCCGCGCTCGCGAGCTACCCGGACACCACGGCCACGGACCCGCGCGGCCTTTGGCGCGGCGAGGCGTTCTCGCTCCGGCTCGCGCAGCCGCAGCGGGCCTGCGGGATTCGCGTCGTCGGCCATCCAGCGCGCGGCGATCAGGACCACCACAACTTCGCCTCTTGCGCCGAGCTCAAGGCGATGCCCCGTGGACGCTGACCGGGCCGCCATGGAGTTCCCGATCGACCGGGTGGCAACGGTGAACGAGAGCCTGGGAACGCGGCGGGCGTTGTGACATAGTCTCGCGCATGAATGCCGTGATCGCGCTGCTCCTTTGCCTGGTCTCGATCGCGCAGCCAGGCGACGCGCGCCCGAGCCCCGAGCAGGTGCGCGCCTCGATCGAGCGCGGGCTCCGGTTCCTGCTGCGCACGCAGAATGCCGCTGGTTCGTGGGGCAGCGCGAGCAACGCGACCTACACCGACCTCTGGTCGAACCCGGAGACCCACCGCGCCTGGAAGATCGGCACCACCGGGCTCTGCTGCATGGCGCTGCAGGAGCAGGGCGAGGCCGCGGCAGCGTCGGCCGCGGCGCTCGAGCGCGGCCTCGACTACCTGCTCTGCAACGCCGACCTGAAGCGTCCGTCCGACTGGGATCTCGACAACGTCTGGGGACATCTCTACGGCTTGCAAGCGCTCGCGCGCGCACTCGGCAGCGCGCGCCCGATCGCCGACGACCGCAGGGCGCGGCTGCGTGCCGCCGCAGCGGCGCACCTCGAGCGGCTGGTCCACTATCAGTCGGCCGATGGCGGCTTCGGCTACTACGCGAACGCCAGCGCGGCATGGCAGCCATCGTGGTCGACCTCGTTCACCACCGCGGCGGTGCTCCTCGCCTTGCTCGACGCCAGGGACGCGCAGCTCGAGGTGCCGGCGGCAGTGATCACCGCCGCCACGCGCGCGGTGAAGCGATGCCGGCTGCCGAGCGGCGCGTACACGTACAGCGTTGCCGCGATCCCCGCTCCCGGCAGCCTCGAAGGCATCGATCAGATCAAGGGCTCGCTGGGCCGCATCCAGCTCTGCAATCTCGTGCTGCACCGCCTGGGCGCGGGCATCACGTCGGCCGATCTCGCGCAGGGGCTCACGCTGTTCTTCGCACAGCACCGGTTCCTCGACTGCGCGCATCGCAAGCCCATCCCGCACGAGGCCTACTACTTGAACGCCGGCTACTTCTATTTCTTTGGTCACTACCATGCCGCGCTGGCAATCGATTGCCTCGCTCCCGAGCAGCGTCCGGACTTCGCACGCCAGCTGCAAGCGGAGCTGCTGCGCACCGAGGACCAAGACGGCGCGCAGTGGGATTACTACATGCACGACTACGTGAAGGCCTACAGCACGGCGTGCAGCGTGCTCGCGCTCGGGCACACGCTCGCGCACTGAGGATGCCCGTGCCGCCGAGCACTGCCTTCACCCTGGACGACCTCGCCCGCCGCGGCATCACCGCGCTCTTGTTCGACATGGATGGCGTGCTCGCCGACACCAGCGAGCTGCACCTGCAAGCGTGGCTGCTCCTGGCCGAGCGCGTCGGCCTCGGCTCGCTCGCTGCGGCGAGCGTGCGGGCGATGTTCGGGCAAGTGAACGACACGATCATCCCGCAGCTGTTCGGCGCGCAGGCCGACGTGGCCCAGCTCGGCAGCGACAAGGAGCGGCTGTATCGCGAGCTCGCCCGCGGCAAGCTCACCCCGTACCGGCACGTTGATCGCGCGCTGCGCGCCGCGCGCCGCCGCGGCTTCCAGCTGGCGATCGGCACCTCGGCACCAATCGAGAACGTGCGCTTCCTGCTCGCCGAGCTGGCGCTAGAAGATGCGTTCGATCGGCTCGTGGACCGCTCCCAGTTCGCGCGCGGCAAGCCCGCGCCCGACGTGTTCCTCGAGGCCGCTCGGCAGCTTCGCGTGGCGCCTGGTTGCTGCGCGGTGTTCGAGGACTCGTTGCACGGCCTCGCCGCCGCGCGCGCGGCGCAGATGCTCGTGGTTGGCGTCGCCGGCACGCACGAGCCGGCCACGCTCGCGCGCCACGCGGACCTGATCGTGTGCGACTTTCTTGCGATCTGCTAGCAGTCGTCTCGTCGATGACGGCGTAGCATGTGACCGGAGGTTCCTCGCCATGCTGCATCTGCTCTTGCTCAGTCTCGCTCTGGCCACCGACGTCGGCGCCCGGGTGGAGCCGTTCACGCTCACCGACGCAGAGGGCATCGCGCACACGCTCACCGAGCTCGCCGGCGATGCACGCGTCACCGTGCTGCTGTTCACGTCCACCGAATGTCCGATGTGCAATGCGTACGTGCCGGCCTTGCGCGAACTCCACCGCGACTGGGCGCCGCGCGGCGTGCACCTGATCGCCATCAACGCCAACGCGTCCGAGCCGGCGGCGAAGATGGCCGCGCACGCACGCGAGTTCGGCCTCGAGTTCGCCGTGCTGAAAGACCCGGAAGGCGCGGCGGCGCGCGCGCTCGGGGCGAAGGTCACGCCCGAGGCCTTCGTGCTCGACCACGAGCTGATGCTGCGCTACCGAGGGCGCATCGACGATGCCTACCAGAGCCGCCTGAAGCGCAGCCAGCAGATCACCACACAGGACCTGCGCGTGGCCGTCGATCATCTGCTGAGCGGCTCGCCGATCGAGGTGCCGGTCACCGAGGCGTTCGGCTGCGCGATCGAGTGGCCGCGGCGGGTCGAGCCCGCAGAGCGGCCCGCGACCTCGGCCTCGTTCAACCACGACGTGCTGCCGATCGTGCAGGAGCACTGCCAGCCGTGCCATCGGCCGGGCGAGGTGGCACCGTTCTCGCTGCTCACCTACCAGGATGCCGTCAAGTGGGCGGGCGAGATCCAGTACGCGGTCGAGGAGCGCGTGATGCCGCCGTGGAAGGCCGAGGACGGATTCGGCGACTTCGCCAACCAGCGCCGTCTCAGCGACGCGGAGATCAGCACGATCTCCGAGTGGGTGCAGGCGGGCATGCCCGAGGGCGACGCCAGGGACCTGCCGCCGCCGCGCCAGTTCCCCGCGGGCTGGCAGATGGGCGAGCCCGATCTGGTGCTCGAGATGCAGACCGACTTCCAGGTGCCGGCCAGCGGCAACGACGTGTTCCGTTACTTCGTGATCCCCTCGAGCGTCGGCGAGGATCGCTACGTGAGGGCGGTCGAGATCCGCCCCGGCAACCGCAAGGTGGTGCATCATGCGATCACGTTCCTCGACACCAGCGGCAAGGCGCGCGAGCGGGATGCGAAGGACGCCCTGCCCGGCTACAGCAGCGCCGGTCCGGGCTTTCTGCCGGCGGGCGGATTGGGCGGCTGGGCGCCGGGCACGCGCGTGCGCGAGCTGCCGGACGGCGTCGGCTACTTCCTGCCCGCGCACGCCGACCTGGTGATGCAGCTGCACTATCATCCCTCCGGCAAGCCGGAGCAGGACCGCACCCGGATCGGTCTCTACTTCGCGAACGGCCCGATCGAGAAGCGCTTCCTGGTGATCCCGGTGGCGGCGCTGCTGCGCGAGATCCCCGCCGGCGACGACCACTACGTGGTGAAGGGCAGCTTCGTCGCGCCGGTCGCGGGCAAGGCGCTGTCGGTGTTCCCGCACATGCATCTGCTCGGCAAGGAATTCACCATGACCATGACCGGCAAGGATGGCACGGTGCAGCCGCTGATCCACATCAAGGACTGGGACTGGAACTGGCAGGAGGCGTACGTGTACAAGCAGCCGATCCCGATCGCGCCCGGCACACGCATCGACCTCGAGGCGGTGTTCGACAACTCGGCCGAGAACCGCCATAATCCCAACCGGCCGCCGCAGCCGGTGCGCTGGGGTGAGCAGACCGGCGACGAGATGTGCATCGGTTTCCTCGGCCTCACCCTCGACGACCCCGGCGCCCTGCGCAAGCTGTTCCAGGGCCGGCGCCGCTGAGCGATGTGCCGCTCGCTAGGCCCTCGCGTGCTGCCTGCTCGCGTGCGATCCACGCGCCGGCGCCGCCGATCGCGATCGACTGGTCGCACCGCCGCCCCGGTGGCGGGTTCGCTCTCCCCGCAGCCATTCCTTGCGACGGTCTCTTCTGTGGTCTGGAGATCGATCTCCAGGTGCTCGAGTCGGACGCCGGAGTTCGCGTCAAGCACCGCCTTCGCGCTCGAACCCCTCGATCGCGAGCTCCACCTCTTCCACCGCCACCTCGTTCACCTGCGCCTGCATTGCGGGCGTGCGCCATGCGCACGGCCACGCATTGAGCACCTTGTAGCGAACCACGGCCTGGTTCGCCTGGTCCAGAAGCGTGATCACCATCGATCGCTTGTCGGGGCTGCCGCTCTGCACCTTCTTGAACCACTTCCACAGCTCGGACATCTGCGTGATCGAGGCTCTCAGCACGAGGTTCGAGTGCTCGAGCATCCCCGGGATCTTGATCGTGCTGGTCGCGTTGCCCGCGCGGTACGCGAGCACGCCCAGGTTCGCTTGCAGACCCGAGACCGATGCGAAGCCCGTGCTCGGGATGCCGTCGATCTCGACCAGGAACCTGTGCGTCGGGGCAGCCTGGGCCTGGCCCGGCCCCTGCATCAGCTCTGCTGCGGGAGCCGTCAACCTGGCCGACAGGACCGTCGCGAGCACCGTGAACGTCGTCAGGCTCGCGACCCAGATCCCACGTCTTGCGATGCGCATGTCCGTGTCCTCTCTCCGTTCGCGACCTACCTCACGATCCCTTCTTGTGTTCCTTGTCCCTGATCCGCTTGAGCTGCTCGTCCATCTCCTCGAGCGGCGATCGCTCCTTGCGCTCCGCATCGCTTTGCGGCCGCACCTCGGCCGCGAGCAGATGCACTTCCTCGAGCGCCGGTGCGGGGTTGGCTGCATCGAGCGTGGGCCACACCCACTTGCAGGGCCAGGCATCCCTGATCACCAGCGAGACGACCGGCGTGCCATCGCGCGCGAGCAGATCAACCTGCCCCGTGCGCACGTCGTTCTTGCCAGCAACGATGGCGGCACGCCACTGCCACAGGGCATCGGCGCCTTGCACCGGTCGAACGATCACGATCTCGACTGGCTTCGCGGCTTCGCCCTTGGCCACCGGCGACTCGGAGACGAGGCCTCGCACCTGCACTGCGTCGAGGCGCGGAATGCCATCGAAGGCCACGCGGAACAAGTGCGTGCTGGCGATCTCGGAGCGCGCACCTTGCGGTTCGCCGCTGGCCTGCAGCACGGCCGCGACCATCAGGCACGGCAGCAGTTTCGTCGTCATCACATGCCTCCTCGCAGAGCCTCTCTCCCAAGTCCCCCATGGACTGTGTCCACTCGCATGAAACCAGGCCTTGGCTGCCGCACCCGGTGCGTGGAGTACCACCCAACTCCGCTTGGCTTGGCCAAGGGAGGATGTTCGCCGCGGAGTGTGAGAGTTTCTCCCTGCCCCCCATCGACTGCGTCCACCTCGCATTGGCGAAACGGACCGAACTCGCGGCTCATGCTCCGCGCTCGCGCCGCCGTGGTCCAGCCGATAATCGGTCGCGCTGGGCCGTCACTCCGTGACAACCTCCGACCACCAGCTCGAGACCCGCAGTGAACCGCAGCAGCACGGTGCATGCTGGGCCCCGCCACTCCACCTTGGCAACGGCGCCGTGTGCGCTCTATCATCAGCTGCAACCGCGCATGGAATTGGGAGTGACTCGTGCACCATGTGAACCCGTTCGCGTTCGTGATCATCCTGGGCCAGGCCGAGGATCGCCATCGGGGACTCCGGCGGCGCGACCACGGAGGATTCGGTGGTGACTGGCGCTGACCTGCTCGGCACGGCGCGCTCGCGTTTTTTCCGTGCGGTTTCACGCGCCAAGCGGCTCCTTCGTTGCGCACATCGAAGTGCCTCGAGTAGGGCATCTAGGCCCAGCCGGCTGCCGATGATGCGGAGATCGTCGGGCAGATCTCGCACTGCGACACTCGCGTGCACACCCGGCAGGGGTGCGCGCGAGCCTTGGCCATGGCCGGGGTGAAGCGGCCTCGGCCGTCGTTCTTGAGCATGCGCAGAGCAGCAGGATCGTCGCCGTCAAGAGACGGATCATCGTCATGCTCCTTCGCCGACAGTCGGGGCGGGGAGCCGCGGCCGGCGCTGGACCGGTTGCAAAAAACCTACGCACCAACACACCAGGCAGAGATTTCTGGCGTGGGAAACGGCGCAGCATACGACTTCGTGGACCGAGCAGCGAGGATTGGCCTCGGTGCATGACTGGTGCGATGACGAGGAAGGACTGCCCATGCGTTGGCGATCGTTTCGCTCGAAGGTCTCTCTGGTTGCGATGATGGTGACGCTCTCCCTGCCCTGTCTGGCGGGTCACGTCGGCCAGCGCCAGAAGCTCGTCCCGAGCGACGGGGCGAGCGGCGATCGCTACGGCTCGGCGCTCGCCAAGGATGGCGAATGGGTCATCGTCGGCGCCACCAAGCACACGGGGACGCAAACGGAACAGGGTGCGGCCTACGTTTATCGCCGCACCAAGATCGGCACTTGGGACCAAGGTGGAACCTGGGCAGAGACGCAACGGCTCGTGCTGCCGACCGCCGCTGTGAAGGATTGGTTCGGCTGGGCCGCAGACATGGACGGCGCCAGCGCGGTGGTCAGCGCGTATCGCCGGGACGTCGGCGCGGTGGCCGATGCCGGCGCCGTCTACCTCTATGGCCTGAGTGGGTCCGTCTGGATGGAGGACCAAGCGATCGAGAATCCGGAGGCCGAGAGCGCCGACGCCTTCGGCTACTCGGTGAGCCTCGATGGCGGCGTGCTGGTGGTGGGCAATCCCTACGACGACGACGCCAGCCCCGGTGACATGGTCTGCAACTCCGGGTCGGTCTACGTGTTTCGCAAGAACGGCGCCGCGTACTTGCTCGAGCAGAAGCTCATCGCAAGCGATCCCACCTGCGGGGCGTGGTTTGGATTCAGCTGCGATCTCGACGGCAGCGTGCTCGCCGTCGGCGCGCCGCATGCACCCGGCATCGTGGCGGACGCTGGCGCCGTGTACGTGTTCCGGTTCAACGGATCGTCGTGGGTCGAGGAGCAGAAGATCGCCGCGACCGACGGCGCTGCGGCCGAGGGCTTCGCGCACACGGTCGAGCTGGACGGCAACCGCTTGTTCGCCGGCGATCAGCTCGACGACACGGATACGGGCGCGGATGCCGGCTCGGTCTACGCCTTCGCGTTCAACGGCACTGCGTGGGACTTGACGCAGAAGATCACGCCGGCAGCACCATCAGCCGGCGAGAACTTCGGCTTCTCGCTGGCCGTGGAGCAGAACGATCTCGTGATTGGCGCCATCCGCACGGACCTCGCAGGGACGAACACCGGCTCGCTCTATCACTTCACGTGGAACGGCGCGCAGTGGGTGGAGCTGGCGCAGTTCACCGCCGCGGATGCCGAGCCGGAAGCTGCCCTCGGCTACCGCGCGCTGATGCAAGACGGCGTGGCGTTCATGACCTCGACGCAGCAGAGCGAGGGCGGGGTGAAGATGGGCGCCGCCTACGAGTTCCTCATCAACACAAGGGCGGCCTACGACTATTACGGGCGCCAGACCAGATTCCGCTCTGGCTATGCATACCTGCGCACGGGGACCCACGCTCGTAGGCAGCGCCGTCGCGGCAACCGTGCACTACCGGCCGCTCGCGCTCTCCGGCACGGGTCGGCTCTTCGTCGGCACCGAGAACCGCAGCGCGGGTACAGTCCTGGTCAGCGGCAACGTGACCACGATCCCGTTCGCGATCTCGAGAACCGGAATGAGCCGCATCAACCTCACCATTCCCGACGATCCGGCACTGTGCGCCGAAGACGTCTACCTCCAGGCCTACGTCTACACGGTGGTCGCTGACTGGCGCCGCTGGCACACCGAGACGTCATGGGCCTACAGTCGCGGGTTGCACTGGCACCTCGGCGACTGAGCCGAGGTTTGCGGACGCCGCCATTTTTCTGCTTCCGCCCGGCGCGCGGCGCATTAGGCTCCAGCTCTTCTCCAGCACGAGAGGCACGGCATGCATCGACTCGTCCTCCTGCGGCACGGCGAGAGCACCTGGAACCGCGAGAACCGGTTCACGGGCTGGACCGACGTGGACCTGACCGACAAGGGCAGGATCGAGGCACGCGATGCGGCGCGGCACCTGCGCGACCAGCAGTTCGAGTTCGACGTCGCGTACACGTCGGTCTTGAAGCGCGCGATCCGCACGCTGTGGATCGTGCTCGACGAGCTCGACCTGATGTGGCTGCCGGTGACGCGCTCGTGGCGGTTGAACGAGCGGCACTACGGCGCGCTGCAGGGTCTCGACAAGGCCGAGACCGCGGCCAGGTACGGCGAGGAGCAAGTGCACGTCTGGCGGCGCAGCTATGCGACCAGGCCGCCGCCGCTCGAGCGCAGCGACGCGCGGCACCCCGGCCGCGACCGCCGCTACGCCGACGTGCCTGCGGCCGAGCTGCCGCTCACCGAGGCGCTGTCGGACACGGTGACGCGCGTGCTGCCGTACTGGAACGACACGATCGCGCAGGACATCCGCGCCGGCAAGCGCGTGCTGATCGCCGCCCACGGCAACAGCATCCGCGCGCTGGTGAAGCATCTCGACCAGGTGTCGGCGTCGGACATCGCCGAGCTCAACATCCCGACCGGCATCCCGCTCGTGTACGAGCTGGATCGCGACCTCGCACCGATCCGCCACTTCTACCTCGGCGATCAGGCGGCGATCGACCAGGCGATCCGCGCGGTGAAGGGCCAGGGCAAGGCGAAGTAGCTCAGCGGCCGGCGGCCTCGTGCGCCGCGAGCACGCGCTGCGTGAGCTCGTCCGGCGCGTTCGCCGCCAGCACGCGGGCGGCGCGCGCACGCACTGCCGCGAACGGCGACCAGTCGAGCACCCGCCGCAAGACCTCGGCGCTCGCCACGGCCGGCCAGCGCTCGAGCGCGAGCAACGCGATGCGCTCGTCCTCGCCCTGCTGCACGAGCGCCTCGAGCAACAGCAGGCCATCGGCATCGCCCGCGGCAGCGACCGCATCGATCAACGCCTGCCGCGCCTGGGTCGCGGTCAGGCGATCGAACAGCAGCGCCTCGACCCGCGCGCGGCCCGCGGCGAACGATGCCCACATGGTCGCTGCCGCACGCCGCCGCTCGGCCAGCTGGCCTTGCACGAGCTGCTCCGCGAGCTGATCGAGATCGGCGCCCGCAACGGGCTCGCCCACCTCGCTCGCCGCGGCCTCGAGCATCGCCGGCAGGCGCTGCCCACCAGGGACGAGCCGCTTGCCGTCCGGCGCGAGGAAGTAGAATCCCTCGGCCGGCGTCTCGCCATCGTCGTCACCGCGCGCTCCTTGCCACCACTTCAGGAACTCGTCGTCGAGCGCGACGTGCGCGCTGCACGGGATCGCGCCGAAGTGCGGGCACGCGAGCAGCCGGCCGTTGCCGAGCCGATCGATCAGCGTGTGGCGCGCACGGTCCGCGACCACGCACACCGCGGCACGCGCGCTGTGCGCGAACGCCTCGCTCATCACCAGGCGATCGAACAGCGGCACCGACAGCCCGAGCCCGGCGCCGCGGTAGTACACGAGCACCACGCGGTGCTCGTGCTGCGCGCGGCAGAGCGCGTCGGCGAGCGACCACTCCCACTTCACCAGGCCGCGCGCCGCTGGCGGCGGCTCGCCGCCGCTGCCGACGGTGCGCGCGCGCTCGACGATCGGCGCGCGCTTGCCGTCGAGCGCCTCGAGGTAGGTCGAGCTGCTGCGCGGTCCGCTGCTGGTGGCCACCGCCTTGGTGAACAGCTCGCGCGCCGCAGCGTCGTCGTGCTTCACGTGATACGCGAGGTAGCCCAGGTTCTCGTAGGCATCGCCCACCGCCTGGGCGATCGGGAAGCGCTCGCTCGGGTCGGCATGATCGCCCAGCTCGCGCAGCGCTCGCTCGCCGGCATCGATCGCCTGGCCGAGCATGCGCTCGGCGAGCGGCAGCTCCTCGCGCAGGTGGTACACCTGGATGAGCGCGGCGTCGTTGACGATGCGCGGGTCGTCGGGCGCGAGGCTCGGCGGCCTTGCAATACGCTTGCCACGATCGCCGGAAGATCGCGCGCGCGGCGTCCGCGGTGAGCTCACCCGCGGACTCGGTCTGGTTCACCTGCGTGGCGCGCTCGCGCAGGAAGTAGCCGAGGTTGTTCCACCACTGCGCGTCGGTCTCCTCCACCTCGGCCACGCGCTGCGCGACCGCCGCGCCGGCAGCGAAATCGCCCTGCTGCTCGAGCGCCGATCCCAGCCGGCCGAGCGCGTCGACGAGCGTGGTCTGCAGGCCATCGGGCTCGTGGCGCAGATCGGCATTGCGGTCGAGCTGCGCGAGCAAGATGGTGGTGGCGCCGTCGAGGTCGCCATCGTCGAGGGCGCACACGCCGCGGCCGAGGCTCGCCAGCATGGCGATGCGGCGCGAGCCATCGGCGTAGGCGCTCTCCATCGCCGCCGACTCCTGCATCAAGCGCTCGCACTCGCGGTAGCTCTCGAGCGCGTCGAACAGGCGCCGTTCGCGCCGTGCCGTATCGCCCTTGAGCAGCTGCGCGTATGCGCGGTACCAGACGGAACACCGGGCCGGCCGGTACCGCCTCGGCGAGTCGCTCGTAGATCGGCGCCAGCCGCTCGGCAACACCCTGATGGAAGTCGATGTCGATCAGCTTCTGGTGCAGGGCGGCGTTCTCGGGATCGCCGCGCAGCGCGTCGGCGATGTCCGCTTCCGCCACCGCCGGCAGACCTTCTGTTACCAGGAAGTCGGCGACCAGCACGCGCAGCTCGACGTCGCTCGCCGCCTGCCTGACCGCGCTCTCGCTCAATCGGTACAGCTCGGCGAACGCCGCCGCGTACGCGTCCTGATCCGCCGGCGGTGCGGCGCGAAACCGGGCGATGCGCGCGCGCGCCGCGCGCGCGATCCACTCGGGCGGCACCGCGCCGTCCCTCAGCACCGCCTCGCCCAGCGCCTGCAGCGCCACGGCCGCGGCGGTGCGGTGGTCGGCGAGCCGCGTGGCGACGTCGAACTGCGTCGCCAGCACCAGCGTGTCGAACGGCTGCAGCTCGATCGCCCTCTGCGCCGCGTTCTTCGCGTCGGTGAGCGGCAGGTCGACGTCGCCGCCCGATGCCGCCCACTCGTCGGCGACGCCCAGGTAGGCGCGCGCCAGCAACCGCCAGCCGAGCGCGTCGTCGGGCACCTCGCCCGTGTGGCGCTGCAGGATCTCGACCGCGGCGCCGATGTTGCCCTGGTCGAGCAGCTGCGCCGCCTGATCGGACCAGGAATCGCCGTCGTGGAACGCTGGCAGCAGCAAGAGCAAGCTCAGGCAGATCATGGTGTGGTCTTCACTTGGTCATGGCCGGCCGGTCACGGCAATCGGGCAATGGTCACGGCAAAGCACGCGGACTGGCCGTCCGACTCCTCCACGCCCACGCGCAGCACGTCGAGGCGAGCGCGGTCGACGAGCCGCAGCAGGCCCGCGGCGAGCTGCGGCGCGAGATGCGCGGCCAGCGCTTCCACGGTGACGTTGGCGATCGGCAGCAAGACGACGTCGGCCTCGGGAAAACGATACTCGCGTGCACCGAGCTCGGCGATCACCTGGCCGTCGCGACGGGCGACGTGCAGCTCCTGCGCGTGCGCGGGCAAGATCACCCGCTCGTCGAGCGCATCGCAGGCCGCGCGCAGCAGCTCCTTGAGCGGATGGAACGGCACCAGGAAGCCGCGCTCGTCCGCCTCGCCTTCGATCTCGACCAGCACGCGGTAGTTGTGGCCGTGCAGGAGCTCGGCCTGCCCATCGGGGAAGATCGTGAAGTGCGCGGCCGCGAACTTGTGCTGGGGCTTGGCGATGCGAACCGTGTAGCGACCCATGCCCGCTAGCCCTCGACCCTCAGCACGGCGTGGCCGAGCTCCTGCGACTGGTCGTCGAGGCGCACGGTGATCGAGTCGAGCTTGACCTCGGCACCGATCAGTCCCTCCAGCAGCGCCGGCAGCGCGAACGCGAAGTAACGCGCGAGCGTCTCGCAGGTCGGGAAGCGCGCCACCAGGTTCACCGGCGCGGGCGTGTCCTGCAGCGCGGCGAGCCCGTTCAACGTCTTGCCATGCACGCGCTGGCGCAGCTCGTTCAGCACCGGCTGCAGCTTCAGGATGTCGACCACCATGCCGGTGTCGGCTGCGATCGGACCGCACAAGGACACGGTCACCTCGAACGTGTGCTCGTGGCGCTCCGGGCGCGAAGGCAGGCTGTGCCACGCCGAGAACCAGAACGGCACGTTCAGCGTCACGAGCGGTCTCGGCGTCGGCATCTCGATCGTCTCCGGATCCGTCACTCTACAAGGACGCCGCCGGCGGCGCTGGCAGGCATGTCCTGCCGCGGCCGCGCCGCCTCAGTTCCTGGCACTTCGCAACGCCTTCTCGAGCCGCTCGCGGCCGCGGCCAACCAGACGATCGAGCACCTTGCCGTCGGCGGCCACCACGTACGTGGTGGGGAACACCGCCACGCGCCAGGCGGCCGCTGCCGTGGCCGGCCCGGCGTCGTCCTGCAGCAGGACCGCCTGGCCGCCGACCCTCGCCATGCGACTGCGGGCGGCATCGCCGAGGTCGCCGCAGTGGATCGCGACCAGCTGCACCTGCTGCGCGGCGGCGAGCGCGACCAGCGCTTCGAGCTCGGCTGCCGATTGCGCTCCGCCCTCGAACCAGAACAGGACGATGCGGGGCGCGCTCGAGGTGGGCGCGATGCTCCTGGGTACGCCGGCGAGATCATGGGCGGCGATCGTCGGCGCGGTGCTGCCGAGCGCGAGCAGCGGCGGCTCGGGCGCCTCGCTCGGCGGCTCCTCGCTGGCTCCGGCCGGCGGCTCGAACAGGAACGTGGCCGCCGGCAGATCCGGTCGTTGCTCGAGCGCCTCGATGCGCGTCACGAGCTTGTCGGGTCCGGCGCCCGGATCGTCCACCTTGAGCTCGAGCAGCTTCGGCAGATGATCCTGCTTGCCGAGGTGCAGCTTGCCCGGCACGCCGTTCACGTCCACCATCAGCACGTCGTCCTGATCCGACTCGCCGAGCGCGAGCCCTTCCTGCGAGCGAAACCAGTCGCGCGGCTTCGGCAGCGCGGCGAAGCCGATCACCGGCGGCAGGTACGAGCAGACCGAGAATGGTGTGGCTTCCTCGAGCTGGTAGCGATTCTCGGCCGGGACGAAGTGCACGATCCAGCGACCGTTCGAGATCACCACGTCGCTCGCATCGCTGGCGCCGCCGCCCGTCACCTCCATGCGGAACCTGAGCGGCCGCTCGATGCTCACGAAGCAGCGGTTGGTGGCGGTCACCTTGCCGCCGCGCAGCTCTTGCATGGCGACCTGCGCCTTGAGCGCGGGCGCGGGCATGGCCTGCTCGAGCGCGATCACCCTGGCCCCTTCCTTGGTGCTCGCGAACCGGTCCTCGTCCGTCTGCGCGAGCCAGATCGCGACCGGCAAGAGCGGGACGAGGACGGTGGTCATGGCGACTCCTCTGGGGGCCGCGAGGACTCTAGCAGAAACCACGCTGCCGCGCCAACCATGCGATCGCGAGCCGGCGGTGCCATTCCGAGATTGTGGCTTGGGAAGCGCTTGGCCAATCACGAGAATGCGCCCGCGTTCCTGCCGCAGCTCTCGCTGGTTGCCGATGTCACACGACTTCCTCGAAGACCTGGTGCTGGTGCTCGCCGTGAGCGTGGTCTCGGTGTACGTGCTCGGCAAGCTCAAGCTGCCGTCGCTCGCGGGCTTCTTGCTCACCGGCGCGGTGGTCGGCCCGCACGGTCTGCGGCTGATCGCCGGCGTGCAGCAGGTGGAGCGCATCGCCGAGGTGGGCGCGGTGTTCCTCCTGTTCTCGGTGGGCGTGGACTTCTCGCTCGGGCGCCTCGCGCGCATCCGGCGCGAGGTGCTGCTCGGCGGATCGCTGCAGGTGGTGCTCACCGGCGCTGCGTTTGCCGGGCTCGCGCTGGTGCTCGGCCAGCCGCTCAACCGCGCGCTGTTCTTCGGCTGCCTCGCGTCGGTCTCGAGCACCACCATCGTCATGCGGCTGTTGACCGACCGCGGCGAGCTCGAGTCGCCGCATGGACGCGTCTCGGTCGGCATCTCGATCTTCCAGGACCTGTGCATCGTGCCGATGATGTTGCTGGTCCCGGTCTTGAGCACCGGGCGCCGCGGCAACCTGCTCGACATCCTGAACGCCTCGGGCGTCGCGCTCGGCATGATCATCATCGTGCTGATCGCTGCCCGCCGGCTGGTGCCGTGGCTCCTGCACCAGGTGGTGATGACACGCAGCCGCGAGCTGTTCCTGCTCACCGTGCTGGTGTTCTGCCTGGGCACCGCCTACCTCACCAGCCGCGTCGGCCTGTCGCTCGCGCTCGGCGCGTTCCTCGCCGGCCTGATCGTGTCGGAGTCCGAGTACAGCCATCAAGTGCTGGGCGACATCCTGCCGCTGCGCGATGCGTTCAACTCGTTGTTCTTCGTATCTGTGGGCATGCTGCTCGACGGCTCGCTCATGATCACGCGGCCGGTGCTGGTGGTGCTGGTGGTGCTCGCGGTGCTGGCGCTCAAGAGCACGATCGCCGGCGCCGCGGTGCTGCTGCTCGGCTATCCGCTGCGGGTCGCGCTGCTCGCCGGCTTCACGCTCGCGCAGGTGGGCGAGTTCTCGTTCGTGCTGTCGCGCGCCGGCATGGAGTACGACCTGTTCGGCGGCGGCTCCGGCGAGCAGCTGTTCCTGGTCGCCTCGGTGGTGACCATGATGCTGACGCCGATCCTCACCGGCATCGCGCCCGTGGTCGCCGGCCGGCTGGGCGCCCGGGGCGCCACGCTCGCGCACGGCGCGCCGCGCGAGCCGCGCTGGCGCGATCACGTCATCCTCGCTGGCTACGGGCTCGGCGGCCAGAGCGTGGCGCGCGTGCTGAGCGACGTCGGCATCCCGCACGTGGTGATGGAGCTGAACGCCAAGACCGTGCGGCGCGAACGCACCCGCGGCATCCCGATCGTCTACGGCGACGCCACCTCGCCCGACATGCTGCACCGGGTCGCGGTCGAGCACGCGCGCGTGCTGGTCGTGGTGATCTCCGACACGCCGTCGGCGCTGCGCATCACCCAGCTCGCGCGCCGCCTCAATCCGGGCGTGCACATCATCGTGCGCACGCGCTACGTGCACGAGATCGAGGCGCTCATCAAGGACGGCGCCGACGAGGTCATCCCGGAGGAGTTCGAGTCGTCGATCGAGGTGTTCACCCACGTGCTGCAGAAGTACCTCGTGCCGCGCACCGAGATCGCGCGCGCGGTCACCGAGACGCGGCGCAACGCCTACGAGATGCTGCGCTCGATTCCAGGCAGCTCGCCCTCGGCCCTGAGCTTGAGCCAGATGCTGCCGGGCATCGAGGTCGGCACCGAGCGCGTGATGAAGGACTCGAAGGTGGCGCGCAAGACGCTGCGCGAGCTCGAGCTGCGCAGCCAGTTCGCCACCACCGTGATCGCGATCCAGCGCGGCGATCGCCTGCGGCCCAACCCCGGACCAAACGAGCTGCTCGAGGAGCAGGACCTGGTGCTCCTGATCGGCACCCCCGAGCAGCTCGATCAGGTGGCGCCCTTGTTCCGCGCTCCGCCCGTTGCCAGGGCAGAGCCTGCCGGCTAGGTGCGCCGATGTGGTCGCGCGGCATCCTCTACCTCCTGTTCGCCAACATCCTGGGCGGCGCCTCCTATGCCGGCATGAAGCTCGCGCTGCGCGGTCTGCCGGAGATCACCGTGATCGTGCTGCGCACGGTCGTGGCGCTCCTGTGCTTCGTGCCGATCCTCAGGCGTGACAGCTTGCGCTGGCCGTTCCGCGGCCGCGATCTGGGCCTGATCCTGCTGGTCGGCGTCGGCGGCTACGCCGCGCCGCTCGCGCTCGGCATCATCGGCCTCAAGCGATCGACCGCGGCGAACGCCTCGATCCTCGTGCTGCTCGAGCCGATCGGCATCGTGCTGCTCGCCGCGCTGTTCCTGCGCGAGCGAGCATCGCGGCCGCAGCTGCTCGGCATCCTGGTCGGCCTCGCCGGCGCGAGCCTGGTGGTGGTGAGCGGCGGCGCGCCGCAGGCGCTGCTCGCCGGCAGCTACCTGCACGGCAACCTGATCCTCGCGGCACATGGCTTCGTGGTCCCTGTTCACGATCGCCGCGAAGCCGCTGCTGCAGCGGCATCGCGCGCTCACCATCACCTACGCGGCCTCGCTCATCACGCTCGTCACCCTCGCGCCGCTCGCCCAGATCGAGGCGCACGGCATGACCGCGCTCGCCAGCGCACCGCTGCAGTCGCTGCTATGGGTGGTGGCGCTGGGCGTGCTGGTATCGTTCGGGTCGACCCTGCTGTGGATCGAGGCGGTGCGCCTGGTGAAGCCAGTGATGGTGGCCGCGTTCGTGTTCATCCAGCCGATCGTGGGCGCGCTGCTCGGACACCTCGTGTTCGGCGAATCGCTGAGCGGACCGGGCTTGCTGGGCGGCGCCTTGATCTGCGGTGCGGTGCTGCTGGTGGCGTCCGGCGAGGGCACGCGCGCGGCGGCCGAACCGACGTGAGCGAGCTCTGCGCTCAGTCGTAGCGCTCGTGGTGGACCTGCTTGCGATCCAGGCGGCAGCGCTCGCGCAGCAGGAGGCGCACGTCATCCACCATCGCCCGCAAGCCGCACACGTATGCGGCGAAGTCGCTGCGCCGCGCGAACCGATCGAGCAACGCCTGCTGCACGTGTCCGCTCTGGCCGCGCCAGCCGGGCGATGGCCGGCTCAGCGTCGGCACGAACGCGAAGTTCTGGTGCACGCGCGCCAGCTGCTCGAGCTCGTCGCGGTAGAGCAGCGACTGCTCGTGGCGCACGCCGAAGATCAGCGTCAGGCGGTGCCCACCCGCGCGGCCGTGCGCGAGCAGGTCGGCGAGCATCGAGCGGACCGGGGCGATGCCGGTGCCGGTGGCGATGAACACGAGGTCGCGGTCGACCGGCTGCGCCACGGTGAAGAACCCGTACGGCCCGCTGAACTCGAGCACCGCGCCCGGCTCGAGGTCGCAGAGGTGATTGGAGACCGCGCCGCCGGGCACGCGATTGAGGCACAGCTCGAAGCGCGCATCGTCCTGCGGCGGCGACGCGATCGAGTAGGCACGCGTGTGCGGGCCGAGCTCGAGCGACAGGAACTGGCCGGCGGTGAAGGCGAGCGATGCGCCGCCCGCCACCTGCCACTGCAGATGCTTGGTGGTCGGCGTGAGCGCGAGCGATCGCTCGAGCGTCGCGCGGAACCTGTTCACGTCGCCCCCAGCGCTTTCTCGTAGATGCGGAACACGCGCGACACTTCCGCGCCCATGCTCTCGACCACACGGCGCATCAGCGTGTTGGTCTCGAGGATCCACGACAGCTCGCCCTCGACGATGCCCTTCTGCCACCCGGTCTCCATCACCGAGAGATAGAGCAGCGCCATGATGCCGCTGCGGCGCTGCTTCCTCACCACGCCGGCGATCGCCACGCGCAGGTGCTTGCTGTGACGGCTCAGGTACAGGAGGCGCAGCAGGCCGGGCGAGAACAGCTTGCCACGCATCGACATCAGCGCCTTGGTCACGTCGCGGAACGCGGCGATGAACGCGATCGGCTCACCGGCGCGCTCGGCGATCATCACGAACCCGGGCTCGGCCAGGCGGCGCAAGCCGTCCGCCTCGACCCGGAACTCGTCCGCGCCCATCGGCACGAACCCCCAGTTCTCGCTCCACGCGTCGTTGTAGATGAAGCGCAGGCGCTCGAGCTCCGCGTCGAAGTGCTTCATGTCGAGCGGGCGGATGCTGGCATCGGTGCGGCCGGCGAGCTTCGCCTTGATCTGCGCGAACTCCTGCTTGCTCTGCTCGAGCCGGTCGCGCTTCAGCACGTACGCCAGCAGGTCCATCGCCTTCTGGTAGCCGAGCTGCTCGATCAGGCGCGGCTGGAACGGTGGGTTGCACGGCATCATCAGCGTGGGCGTGGCGCCGAACCCTTCCACCAGGAAGCCGCACTCGTAGTTGGTGGACGGGCTCACCGGCCCGCGCACCACCGACACGCCGCCCGACCGATGCCAGCTCTCCACCGCGTGGCTCAAGCCCGCGCACACGTCAAGATCGTCGGCGCACTCGAGGAAACCGAAGAACCCGGTGCGGCCGCCGTGCAGCCGGTCGTGCGCCGGGCACTCGATCGCGGCGATGCGGCCCACGGCCTGGCCGCCGCGGCGGGCGACGAACAGCTCGCCGCGCGCCTCGCGCCAGAACGGGTGGTGCTCGCGATCGAGCAGCCGGCGCAGGTCGGCGCGCAGCGGCGGCACGAACGCCGGATCGTGCGCGCGCAGCCGGTACGGCAGCTCGATGAATTCGTTCCATTCACGGCGCGATGCCACCGTGTGCACTTGCAAGTCGCTCATGCGACGCGGCGCGTCTCTCCCAGCCACGGAACAGCGGCGGAAACACCAGCAGCACGAGCGCGGTCAACAGCCCACCGGCAATCACGTCGATCGCGTAGGTGCATGCGCAGGTACATGGTCGCCACCAGCAGGCCGGTGGCGAGCGGATACAGGACCGGCACCAGCGGGCGCGCGAAGCGGGCGGCGTGGATCATCACCAAGAGCGTCACCGCGGTGTGGCCGCTCGGGAAGCAATCGCGCGCGCCCGCCTCCAGTCGATTCATCGCCGCGTACAGCGAGTCGAACGCGAACACGCCGCGGATCGGCTCGACCGCACCGAGGTAGAACCGCGGGCCGATCGCCGGCACCAGCAGATAACCAAGGTAGGATAGCAGGAAGCAGCCGACGTACTCGAAGGTGAGCTGCTCGAACCGGGCACGCTCGCCGCGGATCATCACATGCAGCGCGACCCACACCGGCAGGAAATAGAACGTCAGGTAGCAGATCAGCAGGATCTCGTTCATGAGCGGCCAGTGCCAGCCCTCGAACCACAAGATCGGGTCGCGGCCGAACAGCGCGACGTCGACCGCGCGCAGCCGCGCGTCGTACAGGAGGTCCGGGTACGCCTGGCGGATGAAGAACGCGAGCTCGCTGAAGCTGAGCGGCACCGCGAGCAGCGGATAGAACGTCGCCACCGCCCGCGGCAGCGCGCGCGCGCTCTGCGCCCATCGGCGCGCGCCCAGCGCCACCGCGATCAACGCCAGATGCTGCAGCAAGGAGACCTTCTGCCAGGTGAGCCGGCCGAGGAATGCGGCCAGCACCGCGATCAGGATCTCGTTGTAGGCGATCACCGTGACGTCGACGGGGCGCAGTCGCGCGCGTGAGCCGGCAGCGTCGATCACAGCCATCCGTGCTCCTGGTACCAGGCGATGGTCTGCGGCAATCCCTCGGCCACGCGCAGCGCGCAATGGAAGCCGAGCTCGGTCTCGATGCGCGTGGTGCGGCAGGTCCAGGCGCGGGCGCACAGCTCGCGCGCCTTGTCGCGATTCAACATCGTCGTCTTGCCCAGCAGCCGCGCCAGCATCTCGCTCGCGAACCCGGTTGCCCGCACCAGCGTCTCCGGCACCACGATCGGCAGCGCGAAGCGGCCGAGCGTGCGGCTCACGAGATCGAGCAGGAACGACCAGGTGTACGGCTCCGGCTCGGCGACGAAGAACGTCTGGTGCGCGGCGCGCTCGCGCTCGAGCAGCTCGTCGAGCGCGCGCACCAGATCGGCGACGTGCACGAGCGAGACCCAGCGCGCGCCGAAACCGATCGCCGGCCGCACTCCGCGCTGCACCAGCTGGAAGAACTTGAGCAGCTCGGGATCTTCCGGACCGTACACCGCGCACGGTCGCACGATCGTCACCGGCACGCGCTCGCCCAGCTCGGCGACGAACCGCTCGCCGGCGAGCTTGCTCTTGCCGTAGTGCGAGATCGGTCGCGACGGCACGCCCTCGTCCCGCGGCAGATCGGCAGGGCTCGGCCCGGCGGCGGCCAGGCTGCTCACGTGGATCAAGCGCGCGAGCCGCGGCCGCACCGCGGCGATCGCCGCGCACAGCTGCTGCGTGCCGGCCGCATTCACCTGGTAGAACTGCTGCGGCGCGCTCGCCTTGATCACGCCGGCCAGGTGGATCACGCGGTCGACGCCGTCGAGCGCCTGCTCGAGCCGGGCACGATCCACGAGGTCACCCTCGTGCAGCAGGACGCCCGCCGGCAGGATCGCGCGCGCGCGCGCCGCGTCGCGCACCAGGCACCGCACTTCGCGGCCGCGCCCGGCGAGCGCGCGCACCAGGTGACGGCCGACGAAGCCTGTGCCGCCGGTGACGAGGATCATGGTTCGGGCGCCGCGATCAAGCGGCGGTCACGCGGTGACCAGCGGCAGCCGCTTCTTCACCCGCGCCAGCGCGTCCTGCAGCTGCTCGATGTGCTGCTCGGTGTGGATCGTCTGGCAGCTGATGCGCAGCAGCGGCTCCTGCGCCGCCGGCGGCAGCACCGGATTGACGTACACGCCCTCGCGCAGCAGGTGATGGAACGTGCGGCAGGTTGCTTCCTCGTCGCCCACGTACACGGCCAGGATCGGCGTCGAGCCGGGCCGCAGCCGCAGGCCGAGCGATTGCAGCGCCTCGCGCGCGAGCCGCGCGTTGCGCATCAGGCGCTGCCGGCGATCGGGCTCGCGAACGATGATCCTGAGCGCCGCGCGCACCGTCTCCACCACCGGCGGCGGCAGGCTCGCCGAGAAGATGTAGGAGCGCGAGTGATGCCGCAGGAAGTCGATCACCGGCGCGGTCGAGGCGATGAAGCCGCCCACCGCACCGAACGACTTGCTGAACGTGCCCATGACGATGTGCACGTCCGACTCGCGGCCGAAATGCTCGCCGACGCCGCGGCCGTGCTCGCCGAGCACGCCGATCGAATGCGCCTCGTCCAGGTACACGGTCGCCTCGTGGCGGCGCGCGACCTCAAGCACCTCGGGCAGATCGACGATGTCGCCCTCCATCGAGAACACCGCGTCCAGGATCAGGAGCTTGCCTTGCTCGGGCCGGCACGCACCCATCATGGCGGCGAGCTCGCCCGGCACGTCGTAGCGGAAGCGCATGATCTTGCCGAGGTTGCCGCGGCAGCCATCGACCAGGCTCGCGTGGTTGCGCCGGTCCATGAACAGCACGTCGTCGCGCCGGGTGAGCGCCGAGATCGCGCCGAAGTTGGACTGATAGCCGGTGCTGTACAGCATCACCGCGTCGCGCTGCAGGAACGCCGCCAGCTCCGCCTCGAGCTGCTCGTGGATGGTGAGCGTGCCGTTCAGCATGCGCGAGCCGCTGCAGCCGGTTCCGTAGTGTGTGGCGGCCCTGGCGGCGGCGGCGCGCACCGCGGGATCGTAGGTGAGCCCGAGGTAGTCGTTGGAGCCGAACATGAGCAGCTTCTGGCCCTCGAAGGTGTACTCCGCCGGGCCGCAGCTCGCGTCGCGCTTGAGCCGCGTGTGGTACGGGTAGATCCCGACCGCTCGGTACTCTGCCGCGCGGGTGAAGCCCTCGCAGCGTTCCAGAATGCGATTGCCCAAGTCAACCTCGACATCTAGGGAGGCAGTCCGGGCGGGACCGGGCGCATCGCGCCTGGACGCCGCCAGCCAGACCCTCGTGAGCTCTTCACGCAAAACCCACCGGGCAACCGCACGGGCCCGGCGGGCGGACCGAGTATGCGGATCGCCGCGTCCTGGTCAAGGCCCAAGGCCGCTCCAGGCGCCCGGTGGCGAGCGTTCCGGGAGAAACCCCGGGACCATCGGCGGTGCGCCTCGTGGCGCCGTCGCACGAGCCTTGCCCCGCACTCCCGCACCCACATGCCCGCGCGCCGCGCGCGCGGTCCTCGGCCGCATCGCCAGCGTGAAATCGTCCCCGGTGGCGCGCGAAACAACCCGGCGACAGCGCGGGTGCAAAGGCCGTCCCGACCGCCCGTCAGTGGCGGTGCGCGTGCGCCGCCACTGGTACGGAAAGTGCATGGGCGGCGGCGTGTTCTCGTGAACTGCGTGTGGATGCCGTTCTCCGCGGCGGCACGCAGGCGCTTCCCCATTGCCTCGAAGGAGCATCGCGTCCATGCGCTGGATAGCAGGGATCGTCTGGATCTGGTTGGTCGCCGCAGCGTGCGGCGGCAGCAACCCCGGCGGCGAGGCCAAGAAGTCGGACACCGCGGCGCCGCCCGCGCCGAGCAGCCAGGCCAGCCGCAAGCCCTGGGACCCGGCCAAGGGCACCGCCACGATCAAGGGCGTGGTGAAGTGGAGCGGCGCGCTGCCGACCCGGCGCGTGATGGACATGGCCGCCGATGCCAAGTGCAAGGAAGCGCATGCCGAGCCGGTGCTCGACGAGTCCACCGTCGTCAACGCGAACGGCACGCTCAAGAACGTGTTCGTGTGGGTGAAGACCGGCCTGGAGGCCTTCGAGTTCGCGCCGCCCACCGAGCCCGTGGTGCTGGACCAGAAGGGCTGCATGTACCACCCGCACGTGGTCGGCATCCAGGTGGGCCAGCCGCTCGTGATCCGCAACAGCGATTCCCTGCTGCACAACATCCATGGCTACCCGACCAAGAACAAGACCTTCAACGTCGGCCAGGCCACGCAAGGGCTGGAGCACAAGCTCACGTTCACGGCGCCGGAGGTGATGATCCGCGTGAAGTGCGACGTGCATGGCTGGATGAGCTCGCACATCGGCGTGGTGCCGCATCCGTTCTTCGCCATCTCCGGCGAGGACGGCTCGTTCACCATCGCCCACCTGCCGGCCGGCAGCTACGGCGTGGAGGCGATGCACGAGCTGCTGAAGGACAAGAGCCAGGCGGTCGAGCTCAAGGACGGCGAGACCAAGGAGATCGAGTTCACGTTCAGCAAAGGGTGATCGATGAGCGAGAGCAAGACCAGTCCGGCCGGTTCGCTCGTGATCGCCCTGCTGGCCCTCACCGGGCTCACCGTGATCGGCTTCTTCGTTGCCAAGACCTGGCTGCCGCACGTGGCGTCGGCGCATGGCCAGGGCATCGACAACGTCACGCTGTACCTGATGGTGGCCACCGGCCTGATCTTCGTCGCCGGCCACACGATCCTGGTGTGGTTCGTGTGGCGGTTCTCGCGGAGCGATGCGCCGCACTACCGGCCGATCAGCGCCAGGCTGGAGTGGAAGTGGGCGCTGTTGCCGGTGATCGTGATGTGCGTGATCGCCGAGGGCGGCGTGGTGGTGGTGGGCATGCCGGCGTGGGCCGCGGTGTACGCCGAGGACCCGCCCCATCCGCTGCAGCTCGAGGTGGTCGGCAAGCAGTTCGAGTGGTTCACGCGCTATCCCGGCAAGGACGGCACGTTCGGCAAGACCATCCCGGAGAAGGTCGACGACGTGTCGAACCCGCTCGGCCTCGACGAGGCCGATCCGGCCGCCAAGGACGACGTGATCCTGCGCGGCACGCTGCGGCTGCCCAGGGACCGCGCGATCCGCATCCGCCTGCGCACGCAGGACGTGATCCACAGCTTCACGGTGCCGCAGTTCCGCGTCAAGCAAGACCTGATTCCCGGGTTCGTGTCGCGCGTGCAGTTCCGCGCCGTCGAGACCGGGACCTACGAGCTCGCCTGCGCCGAGCTGTGCGGGCTCGGTCACTTCCGCATGCGCGCCGTGGTGAGCGTCACCACCGAGGCGGAGTTCGAGCAGTGGCTCGCGCAGCAGCACGGCTGGTTCGAGTGAGACGGTGAGGAGGGAGCGTTGATGGACCACGGTTCGCCGCATGCGCCGCAGGGCTTCTGGCGCAAGTACGTCTTCAGCACCGACCACAAGGTCATCGGCATCCAGTACATCGTCACCGGTCTCTTGATGGGCATCGTCGGCGGCCTGCTCGCGGTCATGATCCGCGTGCAGCTCGCCTGGCCCTCGAGCGCGCTGGTGCCGCCCGAGACCTACCTGAGCCTGGTGACGATGCACGGCACCATCATGGTGTTCTTCGTCGTGTCGCTGGCGCTGGTCAGCGGCTTCGGCAACTTCCTGGTGCCGCTGCAGGTGGGCGCGCGCGACATGGCCTACCCGTTCCTGAACGCGCTGTCGTACTGGACGGTGGTGCCCGGCTGCCTGTTGATGCTGTTCTCGTTCCTGGTCGAGGGCGGCGCCGCCGCCGCCGGCTGGACCGCCTACCCGCCGCTGTCGGCCTTGGCCGAGGCAGTGCCGGGCTCCGGCCTGGGCCAGACCCTGTGGCTCATCGCCATGGCGCTGTTCATTGCGTCCTTCACCATGAGCGGGCTCAACTACATCACCACGGTGCTGAACTGCCGCGCCAGGGGCATGACGATGATGCGCATGCCGCTCACCGTGTGGATGTTCTTCGTGTCCGCGGTGCTGGGCGTGCTCGCGTTCCCGCCGCTCACCGCCGCCGCGGTCATGCTCTTGCTCGATCGTCACGGCGGCACGAGCTTCTTCCTGCCGTCGGGCATGATCCTCGGCAACCAGGTGCTGCCGCACGAGGGCGGCACGCCGCTGCTCTTCCAGCACCTGTTCTGGTTCCTCGGCCACCCGGAAGTGTACGTGCTCGTGCTGCCCGCCATCGGCATCTGCTTCGACATCCTCGCCGCGTTCGCGCGCCGGCCGGTGTTCGGCTACCGCGTGTCGGTGTGGGCGACGCTCCTGATCGCCGTGCAGAGCATGATCGTCTGGGGCCACCACATGTACGTGACCGGCATGAACCCGTTCGTCGGCGAGTACTTCTCGATCGCCACGGTCTTGATCACGGCGCCGTTCTCGGTGCTGGGCATGAACCTGGTCGCGAGCCTGTGGCGCAGCAAGATCCAGCTCAGGGTGCCGATGCTGTGGGCGATCGGCATCATCTCGGTGATCGGCACCGGCGGTCTGGGCGGGCTCTACCTCGGCACCTCGACCACCGACATCTTCTTCCACGAGTCGTACTTCGTGGTCGGCCACTTCCACTTCATGATCGGCATGGTCACGTTCCTCGGCACCTTCGCCGGCTGCTATTACTGGTTCCCGAAGATGTTCGGCCGGATGATGAACGAGCGGCTCGGCCGCCTGCACTTCTGGCTCACGTTCGTGCCGATGTTCCTGATCTTCTTGCTGATGCACTTCCAGGGGTTCGGCGGCCTGCTGCGCCGCTACTACGACCACACCGCGTTCGAGTTCACCAAGAACGCGCGCCTGCTGGCGATCCCGATCAGCCTGCTCGCGTTCCTGGTCGTGCCCGCGCAGCTCGTGTTCTTCTACAACTTCCTGCGCAGCGCGTTCGCCGGCGAGCGGGCGCCGGCCAATCCCTGGAATGCGACCACGCTCGAGTGGACCACGACCTCGCCCGCGCCGCACGGCAACTGGGGCGAGCACGAGCCGGTGGTCACCCGCGGCCCCTGCGACTACGGCACGATCGAATCGGGCCAGGACTTCCAGCCGCAGACCGCATCATGAGCACCGCCACCCACGACGCTGCCACACAACCGCGCGGGCGAGGTCCTGATCACGCGTTCCTCGCCACCGTGACCATGCTGTTCGCCGGCTTCACCGCCGCGTACATGATCCGCGCCCGGCAGCGGCGGACTTCCAGCAGCGCGTGCCGCTGCCCGCGATCGTGTGGTGGAACACCGCCGTGCTGATCGCGAGCAGCATCACGCTCGAGCTGGCGCGCCACAAGGCGACCGCGCCACAACTCACGCTCACGCTCGCGCTCGGCGCGCATTTCGATCGGCCAGTGGCAAGCATGGCTCGCGCTGCAGCGCACCGGCGTGTTCGCGGCCATCCGCGGCGCGTTCTTCCATGCTCACCGGCGTGCGGCCTGCTCGGGTGAGCTCGGCGCTCGGGTTCGCGGTGGCGCGTGCGAGCAGCCTCAGGCTCACCTCGATCTACTGGCACTTCGTCGATGGGTTGTGGCTCTACGTTCTCTTGTTGCTCGTGGCTCAGGAGACGCATGAATCCGACGACCATGGCGGCACCGCCGATGCACCCGCGCCAGAGGTCAGCGAGGCTGCGAGCGAGGGCGGCGGCACCTCGCCATGGGGTGTGAGCTGGCAGACTGATGATGTGGATGTTCATCATCACCGATGGCATCCTGTTCGCCGGCTTCCTCGCCGGCTATGGCTTCGCGCGCTTCGCCAGCGATCGCCCGTGGCCCGATCCAGTCCAAGGTCTTCCACCTGAACTTCATCACGCTGATGAAGCGTTCACGCTGATCACGAGCAGCGCGACCATGCCGGCGTGCGCGATGCCGTTCCTGCGTGGCCATGGCGATCGCCGCGCCGCAGCGCGCTTCTGCTGGCCAGGCCACGCTCGGCGGCGCGGCGTTCCTCGGCATGCGGGCGATCGAGTGGACCCGTTCATCGGCGAGGGCGCGCGCCTCGACGGCAACCCCTGGGGCATCCCATTCGCGACCTACTTCTTCATGATGACCGGCTTCCGCGCCACGTGCTGCTCGGCGTGATCGGCGTCTACTGATCACGACCGCCCACGCACGCACCAGGCAGGCCGAGGCCCAGCGCCAGCGGCATCGAGCTCACCGGACTCTACTGGCACTTCGTCGATCTCGTGGCCAGGTGTTCATCTTCGGCAACCTGGTTTGAGGAGGCCCTCGTGACCGACGCGCCAGCGCCCGCTGTCATCTCCTACCGCAAGTACTGGGTCGCCTGGCTCGCGCTGCTGATCGTGACGCTCATCATGGTGTTCGTCGGCCATCGCCCGCTCCTGGTCGCCGGCATGATCGTCAAGGCGAGCGTGATCGCGCTCTGGTTCATGCACCTGAAGTACGAGCGGCTCGGGCTCGTCCTGAGCGTGCTGCTCGGCACGTTCGTGACCGGCCTGGTGCTGTACGTGCTGATCATCCCCGACGGGATGGCGATGTGATGAAGCGGCTCTGCACCCTGCTCGTGCTCGGAGCGACCTGCGTCCTGAGCCCCGTCGCGCTCGCGCAGCTCTGCTGACCGCGGCTCGGGGACGACCCCGAGAGCGCCCGCCTGGTAGGCGGCTTCCGACTGGCAACCACCATCCTCATCCTGGTCCCGTTCGCGCTGGTCGCCGGCGCCGTGTTCTGGTGGAAGCGCTCGCAGCGGCCAGCGCCGTGAACGGGCGGCGGCGCGGACGTCGGCATGGCCGCACGATCAGCGGCTCTGCGTGTAGCGGACCACCTGCTCGACCATGCAGCGCCAGCCGTCCGGTGTGACCGCAAGCGACTGCTCTGCCGCACCAGGGTACTGGTTGTTGTCCCAGACGAGCTCACGGCGCGGAAACGTGCGGCCATGGTCATGAGATTCGCGGTACGTGAGGTGATACAGAATACCCATCCCCTGCCACTCCTCGCCCAAGATCGCATACAGGGCGCCATTCCTGCCAGCGCACACCTCGCGCTTGTTCATGAGTCCGCCCTTGTTCTCCGACACCTGGAACGGTCCCTCGAAGTGCTCACCATCCATCGCCACCAGGCTCCAGATCTTCTCCTGGTTGCCGCCGGTGGCGTCGAGCAGGATCGTGACCGCACCGTCGGCGAACACCGCGAGCTGGATTCGATCCGCCGAGCCCAGGCTGACGGAGGGCGGGAAGTTCAGTCCCTGGTACGCACGCGTGCAGGCGATCGTGCGCGGCGGCACCGTCACGTAGGCGATCGCCACGTAGCCCGCGTCATCGACACCCACGAACGCCGTCGCGTTGAACTTGCCGTCCTCCGCCGACAGCCGCTGCACGGGCAGGAATACCGGATCGCGCGCGATGAGTGGCGGCGCGAGGCCCTGAAAGGACCTCAGGTAGTAGAGGTTGAGGTCGTACGCGGCCCACACCATGTGGAGATTACCGATCCGATCGACGGCAGCCGAAACCTGGTAGCCACCGGGTGCCGAAGGAGCGGGCGCCACGACCGGCGCAAAGGAATGGCCGAGATCGTCGGTCCAGGTGATCTCGAGGCCCTTCGATCCGAACCAGATGATGTAGGCGCGACCGCCCGGTGCACCGACGACACTCGGATCGGACCAGAAGCCGATGTCCTCCGAGCCGGGCACGAAGGCGGCGTTGCTCCAGCTCTGACCATCCAGGCTCGAGTGATGGTAGACGCCGCACATGTTGGGGTCCGGACACGTGCCCGTCCCCGAGTAAACCACGTGCCGAGCTCCCAGATCGTCGGCGCCGATCGTCGGGTCGACTGCTTGTACACTCCGGGATGCTCGATGTACCTTGAGCGGCGGCCAGCTGCCCCGGAAAAGATCGGCACCGGTGAAGTGATGCCGAAAGCCACGAGGACCTCGTCATCATGATCGTCCCCTTCAGTAATTTCTGCTCCACGTCGTCAAGGCACCGAGTCCCAATCAAAGGCACGGCAGCACGCCGTCCTTCGACAGTGGTAGGTCGGCGCCATGCGCCGGTGAGCGAACGGCAACGGACTGGCCGGTCCAGCGATCACGCTGCGAACAAGGACGGCGCGGACTGCTGGTCGCGCCCGCGCCTTGCCGCGCCCCGCTACTTCGCTCGCTCGCGGATCAGCGCCACCACCCTCTCCATCAGGTCGTTCGGCACCGGCACGCTCAGGTTGTACTGGGTGATGCGCCACTTGCCGTCCATCTTGCGCAGCACGCCGCTGCCGCGGCAGTCGCCATACTTGGCATTGGCGAGCCGCTCGTCGAACCAGGCAACGGTGCCTTCCGGCGCGAGCTCGATGTGGCGCTCGCCCGGCACGAACGTCCAGCCCTTGCCCTTGACGAAGTAGGGCTCGGCGTACGCGCGGAATGCTTCCTTGGTCCAGCGCTCGCCGCCGTCGGTGCCGAGGAACACGGCCTCGGGCGCGAGGTCGTCGAAGTACCGCGCGCCGTCCGCCTTGCTCGCGGCATCGTGGAAATCGTCGAGCACGCGACCGATGGCGATGCGCGTCTCGGCCTGCGAGGCAGCACCGTGCTGCGGCGCGCACCGCGCCGCCGTCGCCAGCGCGCTCAGGAACAGCGCTCGTGCCAGCATCGTCACGCCTCCTTCATCGCTCGCTCAGCCACCTGCCGATGCGATCGGCCACCTGCGGCGGCGTGAGGCCGTACTTCTCGGCGATCACCTGGTACGGCGCCGACGCACCGTAGCGGTCGATGCCGATCGCGAGCCCGTCGCGGCCGGTGAGCCAGCCCCAGTCCTTGGTCACGCCCGCCTCCAGCGTCACGACCGGCAGCGCGCGCGGCACCACGGCATCCTGGTCCTGCGCACTCTGCTCGCGGAACAGCTCGGCGCATGGCATCGACACGATGCGCGCGAGCACGCCGCGCGCCTCGAGCAGCTTCGCCGCCTCGAGCGCGAGTCCGAGCTCGGAGCCGGTGGCGACCAGCGTGCAGCGCGCCTTGCTCGCCCAATCCTTCACCACGTAGCCGCCGCGCAGGATCGAGCTCGCGTCGAAGCCGGGCCGGCGCTCGATCGCGGGCACCTTCTGGCGCGTGAGCAGGAACGCGCACGGGCCGTCGCGCCGCTCGAGCGCGTACGCCCACGCCATCGCCGTCTCGACGCCGTCGGCCGGCCGGAACACGCGCAGGTTCGGGATCGCGCGCAGCGCCGCGTAATGCTCGATCGGCTCGTGCGTCGGCCCGTCCTCGCCGACGAACACGCTGTCGTGCGTGTAGACGAAGATCACCTGCAGCCCCATCAGCGCGGCGAGCCGCACCGGCGGCCGCATGTAGTCCGAGAACACGAGGAAGGTCGAGCCGAGCGGGATGCAGGTGCCATGCAGCGCGAGCCCGTTCAGGATCGCGCCCATCGCGTGCTCGCGGATGCCGAAGTGCAGGTTGCGGCCGGTGAACGCGCCGGCGGCGATCGAGCCGCCGCCCGGGATGTCGGTCTTGGTGGAGTTGTTCAGGTCGGCGGCGCCGCCGCACAGCGCCGGCACCAGCTGCGCCGCCCGCTGCAGCACCTTCGCCGACAGCACGCGGGTCGCGTCCGCTTCCCTGGGCACGGCCGCGAGCAGCTCGTCCTGCAGGTGCACCGGCACGATGCGCCTGGCGCGCAGCTCGATCTCGGCGGCGAGGTCGGGGTGCTGCATGCGGTAGCGCTCGAAGCGCTTCTGCCACGCATCGTAGTCCACCTCGAGCTCGCGCACCCGCGCGGCGAACAGCTCGCGCACCTCGGCCGGCACGAAGAACGTCTCCGGCGGCCAGCGCCACTGTGCGCGCAGCGCCTTCACCTCGTCGGCGCCCAGCGGTGCGCCGTGCGCTTTCTCGGAATCCTGCAGCCGGGGCGCGCCCTTGGCGATGTGCGTGCGCGCGACGATCAAGCTCGGCCGGCTCGGCTCGTCGTGCGCGGCCTGCAGCGCGCGGCGGATCGCGCCCGGGTCGTGGCCATCGATGGCCTGCACGAACCAGCGATACGCCTCGAAGCGCTTGCCCACGTCCTCGGAGAACGCGAGGCTGGTCTTGCCGTCGATGGTGATCTTGTTGTCGTCGTAGATGCACACGAGGTTGTCGAGCCCGAGGTGGCCGGCGAGCGACGCGGCCTCGGCGGCGACGCCTTCCATCAGGTCGCCGTCGCTCGCGATCGCGTACACGCGATGATCGAACGGCGCGAAGTCGCTCTGGTTGAAGCGCGCCGCCATGCGCTTGGCAGCGATCGCCATGCCCACCGCGTTGCCCACGCCTTGGCCGAGCGGCCCGGTGGTGGTCTCGATGCCCGGGGTGTGATGGCGCTCGGGATGCCCGGGCGTCTTGCTGCCCCACTGCCGGAAGCTCTGCAGGTCGGCGAGCGAGAGATCGTAGCCGCACAGGTGCAGCATCGCGTACTGCAGCATCGACGCGTGCCCGGCCGACAGCACGAACCGATCGCGGTTCAACCACTCTGGATCGTGCGGGTTGAAGCGCATGCAGGAGAGCCACAGTTCGAGCGCGCAGTCGGCGAGCCCCATCGGCGTGCCGGGGTGGCCTCGAGCTCGCCTTTTCCACCGCGTCGACCGCGAGCATGCGGATGGTGATGACGGCGCGCTCACGCAGTTCGGGGGAAATGTCGGATGGCTTCATGGGCGACCAATCACTCGAAATGCGACACCGAGGCAGGGGCACCGGGGCCGCCGCCGTGGTATTCTCGACCGCCACGGACATCATCGAGATCCGCCTTTGCCCGATCAATAGTCGAATGACCGACGCTGCAGCACCCGACGCTTCTCGCGCGCACCACCGACTGCGCGCCGTCGACCTGGCTCTGCTCGCGGCGGTGGCGCTGCTCGTCGGCGCGCTGTCGTCCTGGAACTGGCCGCGGGCCGCGCGCGCAACCACCGAGCGCGAGTTCTTCGATGTGCTGCTGTTCCACGACCCGTACTTCTATTTCCATCGCGTGCGGCTCACGCTCGACGACTTCCCGATCACGCCGCTCTACGATCGGTTCATCTTCTGGCGCGGCGCCGGCAGCCTGGGTCATGTCATTCCCGCCGCGCCCGGTTTCAGCCTGCTGGTATCGCTTCTGGTGCCGGCTGCTCGGCGCCACCGCCCAGTCCGTGCTCGAGGTGGCGCGCGCGGCGGCACCGATCGTGCCGCTGATCGGCGCGCTCGCCGCGTTGCTCGCGTTCGCGGCCGCACGCGTGCTGGTGCCGGGCCGCCGGCTCGCGCCGCTCGCGAGCGCGTTCGTGCTGCTCACCATTCCGGTGCATCACTTCTACGCCCAGTACGGCCAGGTCGACCATCAGGTGATCGAGCCGCTGTTGCCGGCGCTGGTGATGATCCTCGTGCTGCGCTCGGTGGCGAGCGGCAGCGCGCATCCAGCATGGTGGGCGCTGAGCGCCGGACTGGGCGCGGATCTCGCGTACTGGATCTGGCCGGCGGCGTTCATCCCGCTCGGCATCGTCCACCTCGTGCTGCTCGCTCTGGCGCTGTGGCGTGGCACGGACGTCGTGCGCCGCGCGCTGCAGATGGCGGCGGCCGCGTTCCTCTTCAGCCCGATCCTGATCCCGGCGATGCCCGCGTGGCGGTTCGACATCTGGACCGTGTCGCTGCTGCAGCCGCTGATCAACGCCGCGCTGCTCATGTTCTGGCTCGCGGTGTGGTGGCTCGCGCGCGCCACGGCGCGCGCGCGCATCGGCGTGGTGCTGGCCGCGCTCGCGGCGGCCGCCGGCCTGCTCGCGCTCGCGCCGGGCACGCTGCGCGCCGGACTCGCGTTCGTGCTGCGCGAGGACCCGGTGGTCGCGTTCGTGCCGGAGGCACAGTCGATCCTGAGCAGCCGCCAGCTGCTCACGCAGTATCTCGGGCCGCACATCGCGCTGTTGCCGATCGCACTCTGCGCCTTGCTCGTGCTCGCGCTGCGCGACCCAGGGCAGCGGGGGCGCTGGCTCGCGCTGCTCGTGTGGCTCGCGGCCGCCGCGCTCTTGCCGGTCGTGCAGTTCAGGTTCGTCACGTACCTGCCGATCCCGCTCGCGGCAAGCCTCGGGATCCTGGCCAGCGTGGCGTGGACAGGAGCGCATCGTGCGGCGCGCAGCGCGCTCGCGATCGCGCTCGCTGCCACCATCGTGATCGGCGTCGAGCGCGCCATCTTCTGCCAGCCCGCCGGACACGATCTCGACCAGGCGGGCCGCCTCCTGGTCGAGCGCGAATCTGCGTTCCACGAGTGCGCGCTCGCGCTGCGCGGTCCGGAGTCGCGCTTCCGCCTGGCGCGCAGCAGCGCCCTGCCGCTGCCGCGGCCGGTCGCGGTCGAGCTGTTCATGGGCCATCAGGTGATCGCGCTCGGCGAGCGGCCGGTGATCGCGAGCGGCTTCGGCAGCGAGCTCGAGTCGCACTACGTCAACGCGCAGCTGTTCACGCTCGGCGAAGCGGACGCGCTGCGCCTGTGCGACGCGTCGCAGGTGCAGTTCTTCCTCGCCTGCGAGCTGCCGCCTTATCTGCGCCAGGGCTACGAGAAGATGGCCGCCGAGCGTGCCCCGCTCCCGCACCAGAGCCTGAACGAGCGACTGCTGCGCACCATGGGATGCGGCGATCCCGGCCAGCGCGCCATCGCCGCGTTCCGCGCCGTGTTCGAGCCAGAGCACCGCGGCTGGGTGCGCGTGTTCGAGCGCGTGGCCGGCGCCCTGCTGCCGGTCGCCACCCAGCCCCACGCCCAGGTGATGATCGGCATCAAGCTCGAGTGCGCGCACGGCCACAAGCTCGCCTGGCAAGACGGCGGCCGCGCCGATGACCAGGGCCATCTCCTCCTGCGCCTGCCGTACGCGACCAGCGACGCAAACGGCGAGATCCGCGCCGCCGACGACTACCAGCTCATGGTCGCCAACCGCACCTACAAGGTGCGCGTGTCGGGGCGCCAGGTGCTGAACGGCGAGACGGTGGGCGAGGAAGGGATCCGGCCGGAGCGGTGAAGGGGATCCCGGGCGGTGACAGGTCGGTCCGTGGCGCTACGACCCCAGCACGAGCAGCAATCCTGGCGTGAATGAGATGCCCTTCGACGCTCCACCATCGACCTCGAACGCTTGCAAGTAGAGCGAGAGTCCACACAGCGCGCGGTCGCAGGGAAGGACGCCGGCGAATGTGAGCCCCGGCCCGGGCAGCGGGTGGACGAGAATCCTCCGCGGCACGACCAGCAGGCGCCCGCCGTAGGGTGTGGGCTCGTCCGCTTCCAGGAGGCCGATGAAGATCGTTGCCGTCGTGTTCACACCGAGCGAGTTCGAGAGGTTGAACGTCACCGTCGTGCACAGCCTGGGGTCACTTGCGGTGGTGAAGGCCGGGATGCCGTTGGTGCCCGGCCAGCCGACGCCGTAGTTCAACCACGAGGCGCTGGAGCAGGGGCAGCCGTTCAGGAGCACCGACACTGTGTCCGAGCCATCGTTCGCCGTCGCCAGATCTTGATCGCCATCTTGATCCAGGTCCGCGCTCACCACCGAGCGGGGATCGTCGCCCACGCCGTACTGGACGTGCGGCGCGAACGTGCCGTCGCCTTGATTCAAGAGCACCGAGACGGTGTTCGAGTACTCCGCCGTCACCAGATCTGGATCGCCATCTTGATCCAGGTCCATGCTCGTCACCGAGGAGGGGCCGTCCTCCACGCCGTACTGGACGTGCGGCGCGAACGTCCCGTCGCCTTGATTCAAGAGCACCGACACCGTGTGCGAGAACCCGTTCGCCACCGCCAGATCCAGATCGCCGTCTTGATCCAGGTCCGCGCTGGTCACCGAGTCAGGCGTGGCGCCCACCCCGTACTGGACCTGCGGCGCGAACGTCCCGTCGCCCCGATTCAAGAGCACCGACGCCGTTTTCGAGTCGTAGTTCGCCACCGCCAGATCCTGATCGCCATCCCCGTCGAGGTCCGCGCTCGTCACCGAGATGGGATAGACGCCCACGCCATACTGAACCTGGGTCGCGAACGTGGCGTCGCCCTGATTCAAGAGCACCGACACCGTGTTCGAGTACTCGTTCGCGGTCGCCAGATCTTGATCGCCATCTTGATCCAGGTCGGCGCTCGTCACCGAGAAGGGAGTCAAGCCCACGCCGTACTGGACATGGGTCGCGAACGTGCCGTTGCCTTGATTGAACAGCACCGACACCGTGCCCGGGGGACTTGGGTAAGACGTGTTCGCCGTCGCCAGATCCTGATCGCCATCTTGATCCAGGTCCGCGCTCGTCACCGAGCTGGGATACTTGCCCGCGGCATAAACGACCCGCGTCACGAACGTGCCGTTGCCTTGATTGAGCAGCACCGACACCGTGTCCGAGTAATGGTTCGCCGCCGCCAGATCCTTGTCACCGTCGCCATCCAGGTCCGCGCTCGTCACGTAGCCGGGACCGTCGCCCACGCCGTACTGGACGTGCGGCGCGAACGTGCCGTTGCCTTGATTGAGCAGCACCGACACCGTGTCCGAGTGGAAGTTCGTCACCACCAGATCCTCATCGCCGTCTTGATCCAGGTCCGCGCTGGTCACCGAATAGGGCTCGTCGCCCACGCCGTACTGGACCTGAGCCGCGAACGTGGCGTTGCCTTGATTGAGCAGCACCGACACCGTGTCCGAGTACGAGTTCGCCACCGCCAGATCTTGATCGCCGTCTTGATCCAGGTCTGCGCTCGTCACCGAGAGGGGAAACGCGCCCACACCGTACTGGACGTGCATCGCGAACGTGCCGTCGCCTTGATTCAGCAGCACCGAGACGGTGCTCGAGTACTCGTTCGCCACCGCCAGATCTGGATCACCATCTTGATCCAGGTCCGCGCTCGTCACCGAGCAAGGACGGGAGCCCACGCCGTACTGGACGTGCGGCGCGAACGTGCCGTCGCCTCGATTCAGCAGCACCGACACCGTGCCCTTGGAGTTCGCCGTCGCCAGATCCCGATCGCCGTCTCCATCCAGGTCCGCGCTGGTCACCGACAAGGGGTCGACGCCCACGGTGTACTGGACGTGCGGCGCGAACGTGCCGTCGCCTCGATTCAGCAGCACCGACACCGTATTCGGGTAATCAGCGTTCGCCGTCACCAGATCTGGATCGCCATCTTGATCCAGGTCCGCGCTCGTCACCGAGCCGGGACTGTTGCCCACGTCGAACTGGCGAACCGGGAATGACGGGCAGTCGTTGTCGCCTCGCGCGCGAAGAGTGCCGCTGGCAGCGAGGAACAGGCACGCGAGGGCAAGCAGCCGCACCAACACGACCGCGCGACGCAGCGTTGCCATGCTCTTCCCTCCTGTCAGCGATCGGGCGTTGCCAGAGGTTCGCACGAGGTTGATGAAGGCACCTGGGACTGACGAGGCCGGCCGACAAGTAGATCGAGAACGATGGGTTGTCGCAAGGGTGCGTGATGAGGTTGATGAGGCCCTGGTGCGGGACGCATTCTCGCAGCAGCGCCCTGGCGCTGCTGCGGCCGGTGGCGGTCGAGCTGTTCATGGGCCATCAGGGGATCGCGCGTGGCGAGCGGAGGGTGGTGGGCAAGTGCACCCTTTCGCCTGCTGGCGCGCCAAAGCAGAATGATCCCGGGTTCCGGATGAGACGACATCCGGTGCTGACCGAGCTGAGCGACATTCGCCTGCAGGTGATCGCCGATCGCGATGGCGTCATGCACCGACGACGAGCGGGAGGATGTGCGCAGGAAACAGACCGTCGCTTTCCTGAACGGCGCTCGAGGTGGACAGCAAGCCAGCCAATCCCAGCCGGTGATCTGGATGCGTGATCTCTGCAGCGGCGTTGGCGTCACGACGGGCGATGTCGCCAACGACAAAGGAGTCGGTCATGGGGAAACCAACCCTCGTTCTCAGCTTCCTTGTCACAATGTCCCTGTCGGTCGTCAGATGCGCCAGCGCCAAGATCATCCACGTGCCCGATGATTATCCCACGATCCAGCAGGCCATCGATCGGGCGTTGGACGGCGACACGGTGCTGGTCGACCCCGGCGACTATCCTGAGATCATCGATTTCAAGCGCAAGGCCATTCGGGTGACGAGCAGTCGCGGACCTTGGATGACGGTGATCGATGGCGACTACCGTTGGGGCGGAGTGATCTTCTTCCAGAGCGGTGAGCAGAAGAACTCGATTCTCGATGGGTTCACGATCACCAGGGCGAGCGGGCAGCATGCAACCGGCATCATCTGCTACTCGTCCTCGCCCACCATCACTCGCAACCTGATCGTCAACAACTACGCGGGCGACGACCTCGTCTATGTCTTCCACGGCTCGCCGACGTTCACGGACAATGTCTTCAAGGCGAACGGATGGGGCCTGGTCATCGACGCCCAAGAAAGCACCATCACCTCGTCGGGCGACACATTCGAAGACAGTCATGCCTCCTATGGCTACGGCGTGGTCGCACACCTCAGCCGATCGACGGCGTCGTTCCACGACGATGTCTTCGCCGATAGTGTCTCGGGCGAGGGAGGAGCCATCCATGCGGAGGCTTCCTCCCTGCTGTTCGACCATTGCATCATCCAGCACAACAGCGCTGGAATGGATGGGGGCTTTCTCGCCTGCTTCGACTCCACGGTGTCGTTGAACCGTTGTCTGCTTTCGGGCAATCGAGCGTACGGAAAGGGAGGCGCGATCTACTGCGTTGGGCAGGCCTCGTCCGCGGCAGTGACGCTCACCAGCTGCGTCTTCGCCCACAACGGCTCGTTCGACTCCGGGGGTGCGGTCTACCTCGGCCCGCATTCGAGTGCTGTCATCTCGAGCTGCACGTTTTTCGAGAACCGGGCGCCGAGCGGCGATTCAATCACATGCCAGGACGCCGCAACCACGGCGATCACGAGCTCGATCCTGTGGGGCGGCTCCGCTGGCAGGGAGATCGCTGAAGGCTCGAGCCTCGTGACCGCTGCCTACTGCGACGTCGCCGGTGGATGGCCCGGCCCCGGCAACATCGATGCGGATCCACTGCTCGTTGCCCCAGAGCAAGGCGACTTCTCGCTCGCGACGGTGTCGCCCTGCATCGACGCTGGCGACCCATGGGCGCGACCGGGCGGCATGGACGTGCAAGGCAGCCCGCGCACGCTCGATGGCGCGTTGATCGGACATCTCGCGCTCGACATGGGAGCCGCGGAATTCGATCACGTTCACCTCGCGAGCACACCATTCGTGGCCGGCGAGACCGCGACCCTGCATACGTCCGGCACGCCGGGCCTCACGGTCTTGCTGGTGGTGGGCACGCGAACTGGCGAGACGCCGCTGCCGCCGCTCGGCGCGCTGTTCATTGATCTCGGCTCAGCTTGGGCATTCTCGATTCTCGGCACGATTCCACCAGCTGAAGCCTTCGACGTCCAGGTGCGCGTCCCGCCGGGGCTGCTCGTCCCGCTGCCGATCGTGCTGCAGGAGATCGCCATCCAGCCCGCGGGACGCGCCGGCAACACGTCGAGCGCGATCGATCTGGTGCTCGAGTGAGCGCGTGCGACGCACTGCCTTGAGTGGCACCGCATGGGCCCATCTCTTGTCCCGAGTGCTGCTGGCGCCGATGATGATCGGCGCCGTTGCCAGTGTCGGCGGTCGGCTGCAGCCGGCCGGTCGAGATCGAGTTGCGCGAGCGAGATGACCTGGCGACGGCGCGTCGAGCCGCCGCCCCTGCTGCGTCGTGACAAGCCGATCGGTCGCGAGTATGCTCTCCGACATGTTCATCCACACGCCCGGGATCGCGGCCCTGCTCCTGTTCCTCTTCAGCTCGATCGACGATGCCTTCCTGCAGCCCCTCAACTGGCGTTGCATCGGTCCGGCGCGCGGCGGGCGCGTCACCGCGGTCGCCGGGGTGCGCGGACAACCGCTGCTGTTCTACATGGGGCCGACCGGCGGCGGGGTGTGGAAGACCGAGGATGGCGGCCAGAGCTGGCGCGCCGTCGGTGATGGCTTCCTCCACACCGGATCGGTCGGCGCGATCGCGGTCAGCGAGTGGGATCCGAACGTGGTCTACGTGGGCATGGGCGAGAGCTGTCCGCGCGGCAACTTCTCTCACGGCGACGGCGTGTACCGATCGCTCGACGGCGGCAAGACCTGGTCGCACGTGGGCCTGAGCGACTCGCGGCAGATCGGCCGGATCGTCATCCACCCGAAGAATCCCGATCTCGTCTACGTCGCGGCGCTCGGCCACATCTTCGGCCCGAACGAGGAACGCGGCGTGTTCCGATCGAGGGATGGCGGCAAGAGCTGGCAGAAGGTGCTGTACGTGAACGAGCTGACCGGCGCCGTCGATCTGGCGATGGATCCCAGCAACGCGCGCGTCCTCTACGCCGCGCTCTGGCAAGTGGCGCGCAATCCATGGAGCTTGACCAGCGGCGGCGAGGGCAGCGGACTGTACCGGTCCAGCGATGGCGGCGACACCTGGGTGCCGCTCAAGAACGGCCTGCCGGGCGGCGTCAAGGGCAAGATCGGCGTCACCGTGTCGCCGGCACGACCGGATCGCGTCTGGGCGATCGTCGAAGCGGACGATGGCGGTGTGTTCCGCTCCGACAACGGCGGGACGAGCTGGTCGAAGATGAACGACAACCGCGCGCTCCGCCAGCGCGCATGGTACTACAGCCACATCCGCGCAGACCCGAACAGCGAAGACACCGTGTACCTGCTCAACGTCAGCGTCCACAAGTCGACCGACGGCGGGCGCTCGTTCGAGACGCTGGGCGCGCCCCACGGCGACAACCATGACCTGTGGATCGACCCCGAGGATCACCATCGCATGGTGCTCGGCAACGACGGCGGGGCGTGTGTGACCTTCAACGGCGGTCGGCGATGGACGCGGCAAGACAACCAGCCCACGGCACAGTTCTACCACGTGATCACCGACAACCAGTTTCCGTATCGCGTGTATGGCGCGCAGCAGGACAACAGCACGCTGTCGATCTCGAGCGAATCGTCGGCGTTCTTTCCCGGCAACGATGCCTACGACGTCGGCGGCGGCGAGAGCGGCTTCATCGCACCGAGCCCCGCCGATCCCAACATCGTGTACGCCGGTTCCTACGGCGGCTACCTCACGCGCTACGATCACCGCGCGCGCAACCAGCGCAACATCATGGTGTGGCCCGAGAATCCCATGGGCTGGGGCGCGGATCAGCTCAAGTTTCGATTTCAGTGGACGTTCCCGATCATCGTGTCGCCGCACGATGCGAACACGCTGTACGTCGGCGGCAACGTGGTGTTTCGCTCCACCAACGAGGGTCAGAGCTGGGATGTGATCAGCCCCGACCTCACCACCAACGACAAGTCGAAGCAAGGCCCCTCGGGCGGTCCGATCACCAAGGACAACACCAGCGTCGAATACTACTGCACGATCTTCAGCCTGGCCGAGTCGCCGCTGCAGAAAGGCGTGCTGTGGAGCGGCAGCGACGACGGGCTCGTTCACCTCAGCCAGGACGGCGGCGGCAGCTGGACCAACGTCACGCCGCTCGACAGTCCGAAGTGGGCGCTGGTGAATGCGATCGAGCCTTCCCCGCACGACGCCGCGTCATGCTATCTCGCGATCACTTGCTACAAGCTCGACGATTTCCAGCCCTACGTCTTCAAGACCAGCGATGCCGGTCGCACGTGGGAGCGCCGCGTCACCGGCGTCGACAAGGGCGCCTTCGTGCGCGTCGTGCGAGAAGACCCGCAGCGCAAGGGCATGCTCTACGCCGGCACCGAGACCGGCGTCTACTTCTCGCTGGACGATGGCGCTCACTGGCAATCGCTGCAGAGGAACCTGCCGGTGGTGCCGGTCACCGATCTGGTGGTGAAGGACGACGACCTGGTGATCGCGACGCAGGGTCGCTCGTTCTGGATCCTGTCCGACCTCACCACGCTGCGCCAGCTGACGCCGGAAGCGATGAGCGCGCCGGTGCATCTCTTCAAGCCGCGCGCCACGGTACGGCGCGACGACGTCGCGATCCGCTACTGGCTGAAGGACGCCCCCGAGCAGAACCTCGAGGTCGCGTTCCTGGACGCCGCGGGCAACGTGGTGCAGTCCTTCCAGAGCAAGCCCGATCCGAAGCAAGAACCGCAACCGCCGAGGGCGCCCGCGCAGACCGGCATGAACACGCTCGCGTGGCACCTGCGGTATCCGGACGCGGTGAACCTCGAGGGCGCGGTGATGTGGGGTGGCGGCACCCAGGGCCCGCTCGCACCGCCCGGCCAGTATCAAGTGCGTCTGACGCTGGGCGACAAGGTGCTGACGCAGCCGTTCGCGGTGTTGAAGGACCCGCGAGTCGCCACCACGCAGGCGGAGTTTCAGGCGCAGCTCGAGCTGCTGATCAAGGTGCGCGACCAGCTGTCCCAGGTGCACCGCGCCGTGAAGCAGATCCGCGAGGTGCGCCAGCAGATCGACGCGACGGTCGCGCGCGCCAAGGGACTGCCGGCCGAGCAAGAGCTGAAGGACGCCGCCAAGCAGCTCACCGACAAGCTGACGGCGATCGAGGACGAGCTCGTCCAGACGAAGTCGAAGAGCTCGCAGGACCCGCTCAACTATCCCATCAAGCTGAACGACAAGCTCGCGGCGTTGATGGCCACCGCGTCGGGCGACTACGGCCCCACCAAGCAGTCGTATGACGTGTTCGACTACCTCGGCTCGCAGGCACAGCAACACCTCGCGACGCTGCGTGACCTCATGAGCAAGGACGTCCTGCAGTTCAACCAGCTCGCCAAGGAGCAAGAGGTGCCGGCGGTGCGGCTCGAGGCGCCGAACGGATGACACGGTTCACCGCAGCGGCCGTACCGTCGCCTCGAGCGCGAGCCGCTCGCCACCGACGGCAGCGCCGAGTCATGCTGCGGGTACTCCCCACTCACCCGTTGTGCACGATCAGCGCCACGCGCTAAACTCCCCTTTCGAGCCTTGCCAACGCAGCTCGCGGCTCCAGCTGGCCCGGGCCGCTACCGCGAAGATGGGAAGCGACGCCACGTCCTGGACTCGACGAGCAGTGGCTGCTCAGGAGGCCGACGATGTTCACCAGAGCCGAGGCTGCCGCTCTCGGGTTGATCATGGTCAGCTCACTTCGCGCGCAGGGCGAAAACCCGTGCCCGTCATTTCCGAATGAACTCGACGTCGGGTCCAATCCGTTCTCGGTGACGAGCGCCGACCTGGACGGCGATGGCGACGACGATCTCGTGTCGGGAGACCTGTTCGCGGATACCGTCTCGGTGCTGCTCAATCGCGGCCACGGCACCTTCCCAGCTGCGGTGCCGTATTACGGCGGTGATGCGCCCTACTCGGTCAGCAACGCGGACGTCGATCGAGACGGCGACGTGGATCTGGTGACGGCAAACGCGTTCGCGCGCAGAGTGTCGGTGCTGTTCAATCAAGGTGACGGCACGTTCTTGCGGCGCGTCGACTACACCGTGCCAGGCCAGGCCTTTGCCGTCACCAGCGCCGATCTGGACGGGGATGGCGATGCCGACCTGGCGGTGGCGAACTCGGATTGGGTCTCGGTGCTGCTCAACCAGGGTGACGGCACGTTCGTCGCGAACGGTGATTACGCCGTTGGCCATCATCCGTTCTTCGTGACCAGCGCGGATGTGAACGGTGACGGCCATGCCGACCTGGTGACGCCGAATTACGCCGCCTACTCGGTGTCCGTGCTGCTGAATCAAGGCGACGCCACGTTCGCGCCGCATGTCGACTACGAGGTGAACGAGGGGCCCAACGGGGTGGCGAGCGCGGACCTCGACGCGGATGGCGATGCCGACCTGGCGGTGGCGAACGAGCGCTCGAGCATGCTGTCGCTGCTGTTCAATCGCGGCGACGGCACGTTCGCGCCACAGGTGCAGGTCGAGCTGGTTGGTGGTGCCCGCCGTGGCCGCCGTGGATCTGGACGGCGATGGCGACCCGGATCTCGCGACCTCGAACGTCGCCGTGCTGCTCAATCGCGGCGATGGCACGTTCGCAGAGCGCGCGGACTACGGCGGGAGCAGCCAGGCGATGACCAGTGCGGACCTGGATCGCGATGGCGATCCCGACCTGGCATTTGCGCGGCAGGACTCCGACTCCGTCGCGGTGTTGCTCGATCAAGGCGACGGCACGCTCGAGACCATTGCCGAGCAGGCCGTGGGCAATGCGCCGCGTTCGGTGACACACGTGGATCTGGATCAGGATGGCGACGTTGACCTGGCGGTTGCGAATGCCTTCTCCGACACCGTGTCGGTGCTGTCCAATCTTGGCGACGGGTCATTCGCGCCGCACGTCCAGTACGGCACCGGCGACCATCCCTCCTCGGTGACGAACGCCGATCTCGATCGCGACGGCGACGCGGACCTGGTGGCGGCAAACCTCGGCGCGGACACCCTGTCGGTGCTCTTCAATCACGGTGACGGCACGTTCGCGCCGCACGTGCAGTACGCCGTCGGCAGCGCTCCCTCCTCGGCGGCGAGCGCCGACCTGGACCGCGATGGCGACGTGGACCTGGTGGCCGCGAACGCCCTGTCGGACACCATCTCGGTGCTCCTGAATCAAGGCGATGGGACGTTCCCGGTTCACCTCCAGTACCGGGTGGGCAGCTTTCCCTTGTCGGTGACGAGCACCGATCTGGACGACGACGGCAACGTGGATGTGGCGGTGGCGAACGGGTCCGGCAGCACGGTGTCGGTGCTCTTGAATCACGGCGACGGCACGTTCGCGCCGCAGGTCCAGTACGTCGTGGGCACCTCTCCTCGCGGCGTGACCGCCGCGGATCTCGATCGAGACGGAGACTCGGATCTGGCGACCGCCAACTACGGATCCGACACGGTATCGGTGCTGTGGAACCAGGCCGATGGCACGTTCGTGCCGCACGTCGATTACGCCGTGGGTGCCGCTCCCCGTTCCGTCGCTCCCGCGGATCTGGATCAGGACGGCGACGCGGATCTGATCGCCGCGAACTCTGGCGCGGACACCGTGTCAGTGCTCCTGAATCGGAGCGATGGCACGTTCGCGGCGCAGGTCCAGTACGCTGTCGGCGACGCTCCGCGGTCGGTCACGAGCAGCGACCTGGATGAGGACGGCGATGTGGACCTGGTGGTGACGAACGAGTCGGCGAACACGGTATCGGTGCTGTGGAATGGCTGCACCGCTTGCTCGAGTGATGCCGCGTGGGCCAACTACGGCCCGGGCTGGCCGGGCAGCATGGGCATCCCGGCCTTCACCGCCGCGAGCGAGCCAAAGCTGTGCAAGATGGTGACGCTCAAGCTCGCCAATTCGCTCGGCGGCAGTACGACGACGGCAATCTTGATCGGCGTTGCGCCAGCCGATCAGCCGACCATCTACGACGGGGTCTTGCTCGTGCTGCCGGCGAGCATCCTGATCGTGCCGCTGCCCGGCGGCGGGATCGTCCTCGGGGGACCGCTTCCGTGTGACCCGCAGCTGTGCGGCATCTCGGTGTATCTGCAAGCCCTCGAGATGGATGGCGGTGCATCGAAGGGCATCTCGTTCACGCCCGGGTTGCAGCTCGCGCTCGGCTCGTAGAGGGCGGAGCGCGTGGTCGCCGCGAGCCACGACCGCGCTCAGCGGCGCTTCTCGGCGGTCAGCTCGCCGAGCGCGCGCTCGGTCGCCATGAGCAGCGCGTCAGGTCCAACGGGCGCGCCGGTCGCGTTCTTCATCCAGATGTCGGGCGCCACGCTGCCGCACCTCGCCATGCGCTCGAACTCCGGACCGATGGCGCCCGCCTGCTTCATCTGCTCCTCGATCTGGAAGGCGATCATGTGGCCCAGCGGATAGTCAGGCAGGTACATCGAGTACGAGATCATGTGCGAGTAGATGCCGAGCAGGACCGCGTCCTTCTCGCCCAGCACGGGCGCGTAGTAGCGATTCCAGATCTCCTTGCACAGCGCGACGGTCGCTGCCTCCAGCTCCGCCGGCGTCGCCCGGCGATGATCGTACATCCAGTGCCACACGCCCATGTCCACGAGCGCGACGCCGCTGATCTCGTACGTCCCCCAGAAATCGTTCAGCGTCTTGAGAGCCTCGCTGCGCGCACTCGGCCGCGCGAGACCGAGCAGCTCGAGATCGTGTCCCTGGAAGACGAACGCGAGCGCCTCGGTGAACGCGTTGTTCGGCACGCCCTCGAGCAGCGTGTGATCGATCTCGTTCATCGACAAGGTCTGCTCGACGTTGTGGCCCATCTCGTGCACCGCGATGTTGTAGCCCTTGTAGTCCATGCCGTTCTTGCCGACGCGCGTGCGCAGGTGCACCTTGGCGGAGCGCATCTGCGCGCCGAGCGCGTGCCCCGAGCCGCGCGCGGGATCGACGACGATGTTCGCGGCCACCATGCGCGCGCGCTCGGGTGCGAAGCCGAGCTTGCCGAGCAGGTTCGGGATGTCGGCGGCATACGCCTCGGCGCTCGGGTACTTCTTCGCGACCAGCGCGTCGAGCTCGGCCTCGGTGATCGCGCCGCGGTCCTTGAAGCCATCGTACCAGATGTCGAACGGCTCGAGCTTGCGGCCGAGCCGCGCCTCGATCAGCGCCGCCGTGCGCGCCACGAGCGGCGACGTGAGCACGGTCTCGAGCATCGCTCGCACCCGAGCCTCGGGAATCTCGCGGTCCTCGTCGAAGCGCCGCGCGATCAACGTGGGCGCGGTCGGCGAATACGGATCGGCCAGCGACTCCGCCCTCCAGCTCTCGAGCAGGCGCGCATAGCGCGTGTGCGGCTCGGGCCGGTTGTCGGTCCGCGCGCCGGCGGGCGGCGCGCTCGCGTCCTCCAAGTCCTGCACTGCGGCCGGCGCCACCTCGTTCGTGAACGGGTTCCAGTCGACGCGCGGGTTGTCGATCACCGTTTCGGGGATGGTCTGCGTGACGATGCGCGCCATCACCTGCGCGACCGTGCGCTGCTTCGCCAGCCCGTCGCTGCGATCGCCGTACGCGGCCTTGATCTCGTCGCGCAGGTTCCAGTGCGACAGCAGGCGCAGCTTCGGCGGGAACAGGCGCTTCGCCGCATCGCTCACCAGGTGGTGCATCCAGATGTTGTAGCGAGCGATGTACGCCTCGCCGTCGGCCGCCACCTGCGCGATCTGCTGGTTGACGGCGGCGGGGATGCGCTTGGCGAACCGGCGCGCGAGGCGCGCCTCCGCCCACTGCCGACGGGACCACTTCTCGCCGTCCGTGAGGCGCTGCTCGAGCGTCGTGAGCGGGAAGTTCAGCAGCACGACGAACGCGAGCTTGTTGGCGAAGAAGTCGTCGGTCACGTGCGCGGCCGGACTGTACCCGGCGAAGATCTCGTCGAACGGCAGGATCGGCCCGCGCTCCAGCTCCGCCTGCGAGCGGAACTCGCGCGTGATCTCCTCCATGTGGCCGTCGAGCTGCTCGAGCAGCTGCTCGAAGCGCGCGAACATCGCATCGCGCACCGCTGGATCGCTCGCGTAGTGCGTGCGTGCGAACTCCTCGAACGCGCTCGCGTCGCCGTCCTCGGCGCGCCAGAAGTCGGCGGCCTGATCGAGGCCGCGCTCGATCTGCGGCCGCTCGGCTGCGGCCGACTTCGCGCCGAGCTCGAGGACCAGCTTCGCCCGCGACTCCGCGAACCAGTTCGGCCGTGTCTGAGCAAGCACCGGGCTCACGCCTCCGAGAAATGACATCGGGATCGCGACCGACGCGGCGAGCTGCGCGAGCCTCGGCCCGCTCATGGAAAGATGCGCGTTCATTGCCGGAAGATTAGTCGACGGCGACCTGCGCGCGCAAGAGCGCGGGCGCCGCGCAAGGCGCCGGGGTCCACGGCGAGGCCCGGTTCCTCGGTTGCGACTCCACGGGAACGGACACGAGCGGACACGCGAGTCTGCTCTGGGTCGTGAACGGCGCGATCGTCTGTCACTGCGGTAGAGAGATCGCTACGGTCACCGCGCTGACGATGATGACGAGCAAGACGCCGACCTGGAGCGCCATCGCCAGCACGGTCGCAACCAGCCAGCCCACTGCCAGTTTCTTCCGCCGGATCACAGTCCCGCAGACCAGCAGTGCCACGACAGGAATGAGACCAGACAGTGCGACGACCACGCCTCCGGGGGCAGGCACCTGCGATCTGTTCCAGGACACCAGCAACAGAAAATAGGCGCTGGGACTCAGGAACACCGCCAGCCACACTGCCACGCTCAACCAGGCTGGCAGACCTCGCGGATGTTGTCCACTCAAAGCGCGCATCGTGGCCTGACGACCGGCGTCAACGGCCGGAACGGCGAACTGGCTCCTGCTACCCGGATGCCTCCAACGAAGGCACGGTCTCGGTCCGCTTCACACCGTGGTTATACACCGTCGGCCGACAGCCGCTTGCGCGCGATTTTCGAAACGCTGCCATGCGAACACGACAACGGTCTTCCGCGCGTCACCAGATCGCCGGGTCTCGTCATGACGCTCGAGGACTTCGGTGCCGCGCGACGTCGGCGATGGTCCCGCTCGAGCACCCTTGACGGCGAACGCGCGTTCGTTTCTCCTTCAGCTGACAAGCCCAGGGGAAACGCCGATGACACTCAAGATCATGAACCTCTCCGTGGAGGCGCCATCCCGATGAAGGCACCGCCGCGTCGCGTGCGCAGGCCTCGCAAGGCGAAGCCGAACGCCAGGGGCACGTCGCGCGCAAGCAAGCCACGCAAGTCGGCCGGGAACCCAGCTACCCGGCTCATCGACCAGCGGATCCGCGACCTCGGGGGATGGCGCGGTGAGACCCTGGCCCGCATGCGGGCGCTGATCCTGGAAGCCGACCCCGAGATGATCGAGGAGTGGAAGTGGATGGGCACTCCGGTCTGGTCGCACCACGGGATCGTCTGCACCGGGGAGGCGTACACGAAGGTCGTGAAGCTCACCTTCGCCCGGGGGGCGAGGGTCCCGGACCCATCGCGCCTCTTCAATTCCAGCTTGGAGGGCAACACACGAAGGGCGATCGACATCCACGAAGGGGAGAAGGTCGACGCGGGCGCCTTCAAGGCGCTCGTGAAGGCCGCGGTGGCCCAGAATGGCTTGCCGGCAAGGAAGCCTCGGTGAGACCCTGACGTGCAATTCCGAGCTGCGGCGCGCGGCGCCTGCACGACAGCTCGGCGCGGCTGCAGGAGCGGGCCAGCAGCCTGTCAAGAAGGCCTCAGCACGAACCTGCCGTAGGCCATGAACGCGCAGAGGGCAGCCACGACGAGCCAGTACACCATGGGGCTGTAGTTCGCGTCACCGGAATGAACATGCAGTCCGGAAAAGACCAGCATTTCCGTGGCGATGCAGGCCGCCGCGACCGGGGCGAGGATGGCCAGGGGCCTGCTGAATGCCGGGAGGATCAGGCCCAGGCTGCAGAGCAGCTCAAGGACGCTCATCGCCAGCCACACTCCGTGGGGAATCGCTTTCAGGGAAGGCACGGTTTGCTCGGAATTGGAGAACTTCCACACCGCGCCCATGGCGGTGTGCAGGGCGAGAAGGATCTGCAGGACCCACAACAGAATGTTCATGGCTTGCCTCCTTGGAAGATGTCCAGAGCTGATCAGGTCTGTGGGCGAGAGGACCAGCCGGGGGTCTCGACGCCGAACTGCTTTGCGTACTCGGCGTTCAAACGCTGCCAGCCGCTGAACTTCATGGCCTCGGGGCCGACGATGCGGCCAATGGGCTGACCGGCGAGGAGCCGATCCAGCACATCGAAGCAGATGTGCCAGCCCGCAGCGCCCATCGCAATGAATCGGCGCTCGATGTTGTGCCAGAGCGTGAGCCGAGTGCCGCCGCCTCGCAGCGGCTCCAGTTCCCAGCGGAGGTCAGCTGCGCCCCAGGTGTATTCGAGCACCCTCGGCGCGTCAGCCCGCTTCACGTGGGCCTCGGATACGTACGGCGTCGGCACTCCCACCGTCGAGAGCTTTGCCGTGCCAACGGCACCGAGGTTCCGGTCCGAATCGAACGGAGCCCATTCGCGGAGATGCTCGGGGTCCGTGAGCGCCTTCCAGACCCTTGCCGGAGGATGGGACAGGTCGCGGACGAGAACGAGCGTCCACTTCTCTCCATCCTTCTGGACCTCGGCTCCCGCCGCAGGGCCCGGCGCGTACTTCTCACGGTCGTTGCTCATCGCTTCTTTCCTCGCTTCCTGGGTATCTGCTCCAGCCGATCCAGATGGCGTTCGAGCGCATCGACGTGGGCCGTCCAGAAGCGCCGGAACGGCGCCAGCCAGGCGTCCACCTCCATGAGCGGCTCGGGCCGGAGCCGATAGACACGCCGCTGGGCTTCGACGCGCGCCTCCACGAAGCCGGCCTCGCGCAGCACGCGGAGGTGCTTGGACACGGAGGTCTGAGGCATCCGCAGCCGGCGCTCGATCTCGCCGACGGAGCGCTCCGAGGACGCCAACAGACTGAGGATGGTCCGGCGGTTCGGCTCGGCGATGATCGCGAACGATGATGCCATACGGAGAATATACTCACTCGGTCATATTCCCGTCAAGTCATATTCTCGAGCCGACGTCCTCGCGACGCGGCGGCGTGGTCCGCCCGATCAGCGACGAGCCGCTCGCATCCTCCCACGCGGGTTTCGTCGTTGACGGACGGGCCACGGCCCGCCAATGTGACCAACGCAGGGGCGTCCCTGATGAGGCTCGAGATCAGGAACCGCTACGTGGAGCTGCGATCCCGATGAAGGCACCACCGCGTCGCGTGCGCATGCCTGGCAACGCAAGGCCGAAGGCCAAGGGCACGTCGCACGCAAGCACGCCACGCAAGTCCAGGTCCTCGCCGAAGGCAGGCGCGAAGGCCAGGCCAGGTGCGAGTGAGGCGAAGCCGACCAAGGGGCGAAAAGGCGAGAAGGTCGCCGTCCTCCTCTCGGGCGGCAACCCGCAGATCGCGAAAGCGGACGGCGACGCGCCGGTGCAGGCGTACCTCGCCGCGATGCCGGGCTGGAAGCGCGACCTCGGGAAGCGCCTCGACGCGCTCATCGTGCGCAACGTGCCGAGCGTGCTCAAGGCCGTGAAGTGGAACTCGCCGTTCTACGGCATCGAGGGCCAGGGTTGGTTCCTGTCGTTCCACGTCTTCACCCACTACCTCAAGGTGACCTTCTTCCGCGGCGCGTCGCTGCGACCGGTCCCGCCCGGCCCCAGCAAGCACAAGGAAGTGCGCTACCTCGACATTCACGAGGGCGACGAGCTCGACGTGGCGCAGATGGCGAACTGGGTGACGCAGGCCGCCGCGTTGCCCGGCTGGGCTCCGTAGCAGCCTGCGTCTCAACTAACTAACGCGAGCCGGGTCGGCGAACGGTGATCTCTGATAGATCGAGGTCTTCCCCGGGGCCGACCATGAAGTCTCGCACGTCATGGAAGTGGAAGTCCGGGGGAGTGCAGACGAGGAGCTTGTAAGGCGCACCGGGGATCAGGCCGGGAAACGTCACCTGTCCCTCATCGCCGGTATGGAGATCTCGATAGCTTTCGAAGTCGAGGTATCTCTCGTCCCACCCGAGATGCGGCGGGGATGCGCCCAGATCGTCGGCGAACGGAGGGCAGACCTCGGTGACGATCTGTGGCAACATGAAGGGCGGGCGCATCGAGACCCAGGGACGGTTCTGCTCATCCACGAACCACGCGGTGGCGGACCCGCAAACTCCGAGGCCGATCCGGCGCACCGCCGTCGAATCGTCCGCGTGGAGCTCCGTCGATGTCCCCCAGCCGTCGTGGGCGTCGAGGAAGAAGACTCGCGTCGGCTTGCTCGGATCGCAGCCGGGCAATTCGAATCGGCCATCGATCACAGCGACCGGCCGGAACGGCGGCGAGAACCCGAGCTGGTAGTAGGAGTAGAGCGCCACAGCTGCCCTGACGTTCTCCGCGTGCGGCCCGACCAGTTGACCCGTGATCGTGATGCCGCGATGGAGCGGTATGGTCACCGACAGCGAGCGGTCCTCTGGTGTCGGGTCGATCCTGAGCAGCCCATCCACGGCCAGGAAGTGGCCACCCTTCTTGTCGAGCTGGAGCTCTCCCCACGTCACAGGCTGGCTGATGAACTCGGGGTTGGGCGCGCGCACGAGCAGGAAGCCAGCGCCAGGCATCACGGCGATCTCGAACGACCCATCGGTTCGCGTCAATGACCGCCGGTACTCGGCCGCCCAGTACAGCCGGTGGCAAGCTTCCCTGTCGATCGTCCTGTTCGGCATTTCGCGGCGGATCATGTACTCCACGCCAGCGTCTGCGATCCCATCGCCAGACTCGGCATCCACCACGCGACCGCGCACCAGGATCCCCCGAGGAATCGAAACAAGGAGCTCCTTGCGCGGCGCATCCCTCGGCCAGGGCGCGCTTGCCTCGACCCATGAGGGGTACGGCTCGCCGAAGGGAGGGTAGACATACGTCGTGAGGTACTCGCCCGGCCGGCAACGAGCATGGAACCTGCCATTCTCATCGGTGGTCGCCGGGATTCCCTCGTGCTGGAGGTCCCCCGTGCCCGAGCCGCCACCCAGAACGACGAGGAGCCAGGCGTTCGGGAGGGGTTTTCCCGTGTCGGCGCGCACCACGGTGCCTTCGACGATTCGCGACGAAGATAGGGTGAGCAGGACCCCACGGTTCTCGTCCTCCGGGATGTCCACGCTGAACAGGCCGGGCGCGTAGCGCTCGTCGTCGATCTCGAATGGCAGGCGGTTCGCGCCCCGCGGGACATTCGAGAGCTGGAAGCTCCCCTGGCCGTCGGTGCGGGCGGAAGCGGGCCACGCGGCCGGTGCTCGCACGCGACCCGAGAAGTAAATGCCGCTGGCGGCGTCCGGGATGCCGACCAGGTGGACTTCTGCATTGGCAACCGGGTGTCCGGCTGGATCGACCACGCGCCCGCAGATCTTTCGTCCCGGAGGGAGGGGCACTGTGACCACTTGCCGGCGCCTCAGGAGATCCAGCTCGCACGTGCCAGAACCGTGATTCCCCTGGCGAGCCACGAGCTTCAGGGAGCGACACTGACAGGGCAGCGGCACGGACAGGCTGAGATGGAACGAGCCGTCTTCCCCGCAGGTGGCGGCACAGAGCACCTGCGGTGGGATCACCGGCACGAGCAGCGATTCCAGGTCGGCGATCACGGCCAGGGCAGCGCCTCCCACCGGATTCCCGTCGGGACCGAGCACCCGGCCCTCGATCTCGAGGGGATGGTCCGTCCCGAGCCGCAGCCGATATGGCCAGGGGAAGTGATCCGCAGTCGTTCCAGCAGTATCCTGGGCGAGCGACCCGGAACACAGCAAGGACGTCAGGACGAGAACGATGACGCCCGCCGGTCGTGAGCAGGCTCGCATCGGTCCGGGCACGTCCCTGTTTGCTGGGTCACGATCGCGTGGGGCCTGAGAGTCGTGGTCGAGCTCCTGCGACGTCATGCATCCTCCGAGGGATGTCGTTCTCGTCGGGATCGCCAGGAAGCAAAGCGGGGTCGGCTTCTTTGATCTCGATGGCGAGACTACGTTGCACCCGCAGATCCGGTCTGCCAGAAAACCGATCGCCAACTCCCCGCTCGCTGTCCCGGAGCTCGCTCGCGAGACTCGGGATGATCCAGGAGGACATCGGCCGTCCCTTCCGCGAGGTCCTCCCTCGTTCACGCTCGGCGACGATCTACGGCCCTCCGAGCCGCAGCTCCAGCCCCGGCGTGAACGAGATGCCACGCGACGCACCGGGATCCAGTTCCAGCACTTGCGCGAAGACGGACATGCCGCACAGGGCGCCGTCGCACGGGATGGTCGAGGTGATCGAGAGACCGTCGGCGGGTGCTTGCAGGGAGACCGCCAGCGCCGGCAGTACCAGCACGGTCCCGCCCCAGGGCGTCCAGCGATGGACACTGTGATCGCCGGCGAGAAACACGACCGTGGTGGCGACGCCCGAGGAGTTGTCGGCGAACACCTCGAGCGGTGCGCACAGGACGGGGTTGGACCGTGCGACGAGGCCCGGGACACCATTGGTCCCCGGCCAGCCAGACCCGTAGTTGGTCCAGGATGCGGGCAAGCTGCACGGGCCGGGAGCCCGATCGTGGACGAAGATGTCCGATCTCTCGTTGCTGTCATTGCGGACGAGGTTGCTCGCGTCGCTCGAGAACGCCACGAGCTCGCCGTCCGCCGAGATGGCGGGTTTCCAGCTGCGGTCATTCCCCTGCCCGCCCCGAGAATCCACGCTCGCGCGCGTCGTCTCGCCCATCTGCCGGTCGCGCACGAACACGTCCGGCACCTCGTTGGTGTCGCCCGGGACCAGTTCGCCCGCGTCGGCCGCGAACGCCACGAATCGACCGTCGGCCGAGATGGCCGGGGTCCCCCAGTATGCACCGCTCGTCTGCCGGCCCTGAGAGTCGACGTTCACGCGCGTGGTCTCGCCCGTCTCCCGGTCGTGCACGAACACATCTCCCAGGCCGTTGGTGTCGCCCGGCACCAGGTTGCTCGCATAGCTCCAGAACGTCACGAACCGACCGTCCGCCGAGATCGCGCCGGGTGCACTGTTCGCGTTCGCCTGTCCGCCCTGAGAATCCACGCTCATGCGCGTGGTCTCGCCCGTCTCCCGGTCCTGGACGAACACGTCCCACTCGTAGTTCGTGTCACCGGGGACGAAGTTGTCCGCCCCGCTCGAGAACGCCACCAACCGGCCATCGGCCGAGATGGAAGCGAATCGACTGTCGTCGTACCCTTGCCCGCCCTGAGAGTCCACGCTCACCCGCGTGGTCTCGCCCGTCTGCCGGTCGTGCACGAACACGTCCCGCTTCTGATTCGTGTCGCCGGGAACCAGGTCGCTCGCACCGCTCGTGAACGCCACCAACCGGCCGTCCGCCGAGACGGCGGGAGCGTCCAAGAGCGCACCGCCCGACTGCCCGCCCTGGGAGTCCACGCTCACCCGCGTGGTCACTCCCGTCTGCCGGTCGTGCACGAACACGTCGCACGAGTCGTTCGTGTCGCCGGGAACCAGATTGCTCGCCACGCTCGCGAAGGCCACGAACCGGCCGTCCGCCGAGACCGCTGGGTTGAAACTCGGGTTGTTTCCCTGGCCGCCCTGGGTGTCCACGCTCACCCGCGTGGTCGCGCCCGTCTGCCGGTCGTGGACGAATACGTCTTCCCAGCCATTCGTGTCGCCAGGAACCAAGTCGCTCGCCACGCTCGCGAACGCCACGAACCGGCCGTCCGCCGAGACGGCGGGGGCTTCGCTCAGATCGTTCCCCTCCCCGCCTTGGGAGTCCACGCTCACGCGCGTGGTCGCCTGCGCCAGCAAGACTCCGCCGGTGCTGCTCGCCCACGCGAGGGCGAGGACACGAACGATGCACGTTCTGTTCGACATCATGGTGGTTTCGCCTCCGATAGGACGCCGCGAACGACAGACATCGCGCTCGGTGAGCGCACATCGGGGTTCGCCCTTGCCGCGACCACTCGCCAAGCGCGTGCCGTTCCCTCGTGCTGCCGACCTCCGTGGGAACAGGTGGCCGAGGACGGCCCGAAGGGGCCGCGATCCCGCGATCGGAAGATGGCGTGTTGCCGCGAGCTGCGCGCCACTCGCTCGCGCGCGCAGCTCGCGCAAAGGTGCGCAGCAGCGTGGACTCCGTCTCGCGCACTGCGACGTGCCCACCGGCCCCACCATGACCATTGACAACCAACGCCCCTCGATCTACCTATCTCCGGCACCGTGAAGCGAAGACCTCGAGCTCTTTGGCTGCGAAGCCTTTTCGTTCACAAGTTCGCTGACGAATGGTTCGCGGCTGGCGTCTCCTTCGGCGAGCAGGCTGCGCTTGAGGTGCGTCACGTCCGCAATGCTCGTCGCAATCATCGACCTCCTCTCAGAGTGCAAACGCAACGGTCGCCGGCCGGATTGCCTACGCCACGCCGGTTACGCTCGAAAGGAACCGTCGTATGGGCCGGTCACTGGCAGCGAAGATCGAAGCCGCCAACTCGGCGCTCATGGCCAAGGGCAACCTCGATGCGGTTGGCGAGTTCTTCACACCCGACTATGTCGCCCACGGCACGGACCAGGACATGACCGGCGGCCACGCTGCGATCCGGAGAATCGTCGGCATGTATCGGCGTGCCTTCTCGGATCTGGAGGTCGAAGTCGAGATTCTCGTTCGGGCCAGGGACCGCGTTGCCTGGCAACGAACGCTCCGGGCACGCACGAGGGTGGATTCAAGGGCTTCCCTGCCACCGGCCGTCGAATCGTGTGGCGTGACATGGTGACCAGTCGTTTTCGCGACGGCCTCATCGCCGAAGATTGGGTGATCACCGACCTCGCGGAGCGTCTGCTGCTGGCGCGAAAACGCTGACCAACAGCACCTGCCCAGCCAGCGCAGCTCCTGCCCTTGCTGCCTCCGCGCACGTTCGGCTCACCCCCACAGCACGAACGGTGCCCAGACGGTTCTGGTCACCGCCGGCAACGAATGCGCGTGCGCCGCGATCGCCGACACGGTGATCGATCAACTGAGCTTGGCATCCCGCAGAGCCCGCGCCGGCGTGGCCCCACGAAACAGCTCGTCATAGAACACCTGCGCCAGAACCGGTGCCGCGTCGTCCCTGACACTCCACTGTGTCGCTATCACCGACTCTGCTCCCGCGAGCATGAAGGAGCGGGCAGCATTTCGGACACCGTACGCCTTGCTCAGCCTTCCCTTCGCAGTATCGCATGCCGACAGGAACACGATCTGTGCCGAAATCTTGAGCGATGCGATCTCGATGGTGTTCAAGAGCCTGACGACGATTCGCTGCTGGGACTGAGTACGAGTCCAGAAAACCAAGGGTATTCCTTGTCGCCCCCGTTCCCCATCTGCCGATCGGTGGTCTGCTCAATGCTGCCGCGCCAGCTCGAGCACGATGTCGTGGGCGCCCGCGGTCACCGTGACGCGCGGCGAGCTGAGACCATCGCAGCTCGCGAGCAGCACGGCGCCACTGCCTTTCGGCACGCTCAAGGTGAAGTGCCCGGTCGCGTCGGTGACGGCACCGGCGATGACGATGTCGGCGGCGTCGAGGCGGTCACCCAGCATTCGGCGAGCGGCTGTCCAGCAGGGTCGTGCACCACGCCAGCGATGGGTTCTGCCCATGGCATCACGACGCGCAAGTCGCTGGTGCCCGCGCGCACGTGATTCAGGTGCACGGGCACCAGCCGCTCGCGCACGCTGCCCCACATCGTCCCCACGTGCAGCGCGTAGGTCCCGGGCGCGAGCCGGCAAACCGGAACGTGCCATCGGTCTTGCCGACGATCGACGGACCGCCGGTGAACTGCGTGGTCTCGGCGAACAAGCTCAGGTCGACATGGCGCACCGGGACGCCGTCCGGGTCGGTGACCTGACCGCTGATCGCGAGACCGCCAGGCGCCAGCACCGACTCGTGCTCGCGGCGCTCGCCCGCGCCCACGGTGAACGTTCGCTCCACCTTGTCTGGTCGCCCGGCAAACCACAGCTCGAGCCGATAGGTGCCCGGCGCGAGATCGGTGAAGCCAAAGCGCCCGAGGTCGTCGGTGCGGCCCTGCAGGCTGGCGAGATAGCCACAGTCGATCGGCAGAGAAGTCTCGGCGAAACGCAGGCGGTCCGCGTTCCAGCCGGTGAGCGTGAGGGACGCATCGGCGATCAGGCTGCCGCCTGCCTCGCTGACCGTGCCCGCGATGATGGCCGCGCCGTGCATCGTGAGCTCGTCGAGCTCGATCACCGCCTCGCGCGTCTCGCTCTGCGGGAAGTCGTACAGCAGCGAACCGAATCCCGCCTTGCGCGCGAACAGCACGTGGCGCAGGTCCGGCCGCAGGTCGCGCAGATCGAACGCGCCTTCATCATCGGTCTGCGTCGCGCTCCAGTCGTAGTGGAACGTGCCGCCGCTCGCACCGCTCGCCGTGGCAGCCACGAGCGCGCCCTTGATCGGCTGACCGCTCGCCGATCGCACGCGACCGCGAGCACACTTCGCGCGCAGCAGCAGGAAGGTGATCGGGCTCGACTCGGGCGGCAGCGATTCGAGCATGAGCTCGCGCCGGCCATGGCCGCTCGCGCTCACCACCAGCCGGTCGACATGGTCGCGCAACCCGCGCAGCACGTAGCGCCCCGCCGCATCGGTGGTCGTCCGGCGCTGGGCCGATTCGACGGTCGCTCCCGCGATCGGCTCGCCCGAGTCGGCATCCTTCACCACGCCGGTCACGACCAGGCCGTCGCCGACGATCAGGTCGCGCTCGACTCGCGCCCCGGCGCTCAACTCGAGCGAGAGGGTCTCGCTCGGCGCTTCGGCGACGGGCAGCGCCTGGATCAAGAGCACGCCCGGCGGCAGTCCCTCGACATGATAGACACCCTGCGCGTCGCTCGTCGCCACCCAGGGCGGCATGGCCGAGGACGTCGTCACCACGCGCACCTCCGCCCCCGCGACGCCCGAGCCGGCGCGCGATCGCTTCACGGTGCCGCGGAGCACCGCACCGCGTTCGAGCTCGATCAACGCGTACTCGCCGGCATAGCAGTATTCGCGCGCGATCGGTGCGTAGCCCGCGGCGCTCGCCTGCAAGCGGAACGGCCGGCAGCGCGGCAAGCGCACGCGAAACTCGCCGCGGGCATCGGTGAGGGTGGTCGCAACGCGCTCGGGCTGCTGATTGCGTTGCGGCGTCGAGTACGAGCCGAATTCCTCGCACCAGATCTCGATCTTCGCGCCGCGCACCGGGCGGGTTCGCTCGCCGATCACGCGACCGTGCAGATCGTTCTCGCGGTCGGGCGGTGGTACGGTCTCGCGCTCGGGCGCCGTGGCTCGAGCCTCGGCTGCGGTGGCGGGCGCCTGCGTCGGGGCGACGATCACACTGGGCGGCGACGGTTCCACGGTCAGCGGCAGCTCGGTCGGCAGGATACTCGCCGGGTCCTCATGACCAAGGAGCCACAGCGCACCACCAAGGAGGATGACGATGGTGGCCGCAGCAAGGCCGACCTTGACTCCCATGCTCACGGCGAACCTCTTGCAATCGGTTGAGTTCCTCGACCGCCAACCGGCCGACGAACCCCCGCCAAACGACCAACTGCGTCGATAGCCGCGTGATGTGGCATGCCCACCGGAAGCGCTTGGAAATCGTCCGCAGAGGGAGCTGTGCGAGCGGCTGCGATGTCAACATGATGTCATTCGGTTGTGACGTCGGTCAAGTGCTGCTCGATTCTCGGCACCAACGAAACCATGCAACTCTGTTGGATACTGCACTGCGAGCAGGGACTGGCCGGGACTCCGCCCCGACCGCGTGACTTCTCGAGGCATGGCTCCGGTACCTTCACCGCACCCAGGCTTTTGCGTGCGCGCTGACGTCGGTGAGCCAGGCAGCGAGCGGCGCGGGGGTCCCACTCCAGCGGGTGCATGGGCACCGCGCCCAGGCTGCCGTCGGGCCGGTACGGGCGGCAGTGCGAGGTGGAGAGCGGCGCGGCGGCCAGGCGCGCAGCGGACCGCGGGTCACGGGCACGCCAGCGATGAGCCGACGCGCCAGCGGCGATCAGCGCCAGGTAGCGAAGGCCTTGCCGCGCAGCATCTCGTCGTCGGTGGTGCACGCCGCGTCGAGCACAAGACGCATCGGGGCCGTGCGGGCCAGGGGGTGATCAGCAGGTAGTCGGGCGTCACGTCGTCGCCGCGCGCTTGAAGCCGCTCGCGTGCAGGTGATCGCGCGCGAGCCGCAGCTCGATCCAGATCTCGATCGTGGCCGCGTCGCGCGTGGCCGCCAGCCGTACGCCCAGGAACAGCGCGCTCACCGAGTCGCCGGCTCACGCCGTAGCCCAGCGTGCGCAGCGCCTCGAGCAGCTTCACGCCGCACCAGCGCTGGAACAAGAATGGCAGGTCGGCGACGGCGACGTCGGTGCGCAGCATCCGGTCCAGGTGTGCGGGCAGATGGCGCGCGGGTGCGGACCACTGCGCCACCAGGCGGCGCAAGGCTGCCCAGGCGCGCGAGCGCGGATAGGGACTGGGCACGCGCGCCATCGGCCGCAGACCGAGGCCGCCGTAGCGCACGGCTTGCTCGCGCGCACGATCGACGAGCGCGATCATCGCCGCAATGCGATCGAGGCGGGCCTGCAGCGAGTGGGCATCGTGCACCGCCCAGCGCGAGGTGCCGGCGCGCGCGGCGCGCGCCTCCTCCACCTGCTTCACGGACCGGCGCTGAACGTGGCACAGCCGGCGCCGCTGGCCGTCGATCAGGTAGAGCAGCCACGCCACCGCATCCCAATCCGGTTCCAGCACCGGCTCCGAGCGCGACCAGCGCGACGGCAGCAAGCGGCCGCCAACCCACTCGTAGTCGCCCGGACGCCGCGACAGCGCGGCACGCACCGGCGAGCGCACGACCTGCTCGACCATGCGGTTGGGCGCCTCCACCTGCTCGAGCTCGGCCAGCGCAGGCGGCACCAGCGCCACCAGCGCCGATGCCCAGCCGAGCTCGAGCACGAGCTCCGAGCGACCGGCGATGCGCAGCGTCGGCGAGGGCGGCGCCAGGCCGGACTCGAGCAGGCTGGCGCTGAACTGCCTCAGGTCCTGCACCAGCCTGGCGACGAATGCGTTCATGCCTGGGCGACGTCCTGACCGTCCTGCAGCATCTCATCCCACGTGGCGATCAGGCGTGCGCATTCTGGCAGGTTCTTGCCGTGGCCATCGGCCCACTTCTTCAGCTCCTCGCAGACACCCTGGTCGACCGGATCGCCGACCAGGAGCTTCACCTTGCTCAGGACCTCCTGCGCGAGCACCAGATCGATCGCCTTCCACGGGTCGATGCCGAGCGGCGCGAGCTGCTCGAAGCACGACTTGAGCGTGCGCGCGGTGCGCAGCGAGAACGTCGCATCCTTGCGGCCGGTGATGAAGTCGAGATCGGCAATCGCCTCCGCATGCTCCTCGCTCAGCTCCATGGCAACGAGCCGGATCGCGTGGCGCGGATCCATGGTCAGCTCGACCACCGCCGCACGATCCAGGATGCGCGCCGACAGCGGTCGCGTCGTGTGGTCGGTGTTGATGGTGGCGACGAAGCGCGCTGCCGGCGACAGGAACACCTCGGCCGCGCCCGCCTCGCCGCGAATGCCCTGGCCGCCGAGCGGGATCACGCGATCGGCCCGGGGCTCGACCGGGTACTGCGATCGCGCCAGGACATCGGCGAGCCAGAACTCGGGCTGGCTCAGGTTGAACTCCTCGAAGATCACCAGATGCGTGCGGCGATCGCCGGCGTCCCAGGCTCGGGCAGCACGCAGCAGGAAGCGCGTGAACACGGTGGGCTCGAACAGGTTGCTGATCGGGTTGATGAAGCCGAGGAGGTCCTCGCGCCCGCGCCACGTGGATGCGACCGGCACGATCAAGGTGCGCTCGCGCGCGCGATCCTGGGTCAGGTTCTGCGCCACCGTGCTCTTGCCCACGCCGGGGCGCCCGCGCAGGATGAGCAGCGGCTTGGTGAGCGAAGCGACCAGCAGGCGGGTGAGCGTGTCGCCGCCGTAGTTGGCGGTGATCCAGTCGCGCTTGCCCTCCTCGATCAGCGGCTGCGCGGCGAACGCGTCGTCGCCGCCGCTCGCCTTCGGCGGCGCCGGCGCCGGCTTGACGGCTGCCGCACGCGGCGGCGGGTCGGCGATCTTGATGTGGCTGAACAAGGGCCGCAGCGACGTGGTCGCGCCCGCCTCGCGGGGGCTCGCGCGCGCCGGCCGCGGCACCCTGGCAGCCGCGGCCTTGAGCCAGCTCTGCACCTGGCTGGCAAAGTGCTCGAAGCGCTTCTGATCCCCGGGGTCGAACCAGGGCGCGGTGCGTGCCGCATCGAGCGCCTCGTTGAACAGGCGCTCGGCCGATGGCCGGTCGACTTCCTTGATGTACGGACCGCTCAGCTGGCGAAAGCGCGGCGCCTCGACCCGCAGCGTCATCATCCGCGTCCAGCCATCGGCGTGGGGCACGATCTTCCAGTCGGTGCGGTGGCTGAGGCGGATCGGCTGCGCGCGCAGGATCCGGTAGGCGCCGAACACGAGCTTGGGCACGTTGTGCCACTCGGGCACGCCCGCGGCACCACTCGCCTGCCGACCCCAGAGGATCAGCATCTGGTCATCGAGGGCGTGCTCGTCCTGCTCCAGGATCCAGCCGGCACCGTCTTCGGGGATGATCATGTGGGGATCGGCCTCGTCGAACAGGTGCAGGTGGAAGCAGCGGGGATCGCCGCGCTCGCAGTAGTCCTCGCGGAACTCGTGCTTGGCGCCGCAGTTCCAGGCCGCTGCGTGCTCGCAGATCTTGCCCACCCAGCCGTGCCGGTGCGAGTTCACCATGCAACCCAGGGCATTGCCCGGTTCGAAACCGAAGGTCATCGATGGGCTCCCAACAGATGGTGCACGCAACCGATCGGCTCGCGCGGTGCCGTGCAACCATGATCGCCACGGACCTGCTCCGCCTCAAGACGCAAGTCGAGGAGGATGCGCCTCGCGGTCGGCTGTGCTCGTATACTCCCGGCACGTGCGCTGACGGCAACCTCAACCGCTTCGCGGCCACCAGGGTGAGCGTGCCATGAACCATGTGCTCTTTCTGTTCTTCGCGATCGCCCAGGCGGTCGCGGGCGATCATCGGCTGTCGGCCTTCGGCCGCTACGCGGGATACTCGCGCGCGGAGTACGACGGCTGGCAGCGCAGCTCGTTCTTCATCGCCGTGCGCGACGGCACCAGGCTCGCGTGCGATCTGTTCCGGCCGACGCTCGAGGGCAAGCTGGCCACGCGCAAGCTGCCGCTGGTGTGGACGCATCATCGCTACCAGCGATGCGTGCGCGAGGGCGGACGCGAGCGCACGATCCTCGACATCTATCCGCACCTCACGACGTTGCTCGCGCACGGCTACCTGGTCGCGGCGGTGGACGTGCGCGGCTCGGGCGCGTCGTTCGGCGTCTGGCGCGGCCTGTTCCACGACGACGAGACGCGGGACGCTCGCGACGTGATCGAGTGGTTCGCGGCCCAGGACTTCTGCGACGGCAACATCGGCATGTTCGGCAGCTCGTACCTGGGTGGCGACGAGTTCTGGCGGCGAGCCTCGCGCCGCCGCACCTGAAAACGATCTTCCCGTGGGTCGCTCCGTACGATCTCTACGATTTCGTGCGCCCGGGCGGCATCCCGCGAGATCCGGGTTCCTCGAGGAGTGGACGCTGATCACGAGGGCGATGGACCACTCGGCGGCGACGTCGCCAGTCGACGAGACCGCGATCTCGCGCTGCTGCACGCGGCGCAGAAGGAGCACGACGCCAATCTGAGCCTGGACCCGCAGCTCGCTCGCCTACCGCGACAGCACCTGCAAGCTCCCGGCGACGACCAGACCCGCTCGCGCCCTACGAGGCGTGGAACCCGGCCAGCCGATGCGAGGCGATCGAGGCCTCCGGCACGTCGCGATCTACCACATGGCGGGCTGGTTCGACGTGTTCGTGGACGGCACGCCGCATAGCTCGCGCGGCTGTCCAGATCCGCAGAAGGCCGTGTTCGGCCCGTGGTTCCACCTGCAGCGCGAGGGCGTCGACTGGTCGGCCGAGACGCTGCGCTGGTTCGATCACTGGTTGAAGGGCATCGACAACGGGATCATGGAGGAGCCTTCCGTGCACTACTACGTGCTCGGCGCCGTGATGGCGCGCCGCGAGCGCCTTCCCGCCGCCGGGCACGGTCGCGAAGCTACGCTTCACCTGGCGCCGGGCCCTGCGGCTCGATCGATTCCGTCGGCCGTCGCGGCGTGCTCGCGCGCAACCCGCCCGCGCAGGCGGGCGACGACCTCTACCGCGTCCGCTACGACACCACCACGGGCCCCGCTCACGCGCACCGGCAATGCCATCGCGCACGGCGAGTTCGGCGATCGAGCCGCCGGTGCTGACCGAGAACGATCGCCTCGGCCTCACGTACACGACCGCGCCAACTCGAGGCGCCGCTCGAGGTGATCGGCTACCCCGTGCTCCATCTGTGGGTCGGTGCGGCGCTCGGGCGCCGACGTGTTCGCCGTGCTCGAGGACGTCGAGCCGGTGCACCGGCCAAGCGGCGCCGCGTGGCGCAGCACGTACGTCAGCGAGGGCTGCCTGCGCGCGTCGCACCGCGCGCTCGAAACCGATCGCCGGAGATCTGGAGGTTCCGTCGCACGCACGAGCGATGCGGCCGCGCGCCACCGCTCGCGAACGAGCCGGTCGAGCATTGATCGTCTATCCGACCGCTTGCCACGGCCAGTCATCGGCTGAGAGTGATGTGCTCACCCGGCGCGGACCGGGACAGCGCGCCACCCCCGTGCAGACGCCGGCGCCCGGGCTGCACGTCCTGCGCGGCGGCGATCACGCCTCGCGACTCGAGCTTCCCGAGATGCCGGCGCGCCGCTGATGCGACGCGATCTCGTCCCGTGGCGTGCCCGCTTGACGCCCCGCTGCGAGAGGCGCTGCAGCTCCGCCGCTGAACCGGTGGAAGCCGACCTCGTCTCGAAGGAGAGCCCCCATGCACTGGAAGGTACGTGTTGCATCCTGCGCGTGGAGCGTCGCCTCACTCCCGCGCTGGCGCAGAGCACCGTGCGCGTCAGCGTGAGCTCGACGGTGAGCAAGGAGACGGAGACAGCGGCTGCTGGTACCAGTCCGTGTCACGGGACGGGCAAATTCGTCGCATTCATGAGCCAGGCCCCCAATCTGGTCCCCGCCGACACGAACAGGCTGGCCCGACATCTTCGTGCACGATCGCCTCACCGGATCGACCGAGCGGGTAAACGTCAGCGCAACGGGCGAGCAGGCCAACGGCGACAGCGAGGTGGCCTCGATCTCCGCCGATGGCCGCCACGTCGCTTTCTGGAGCGAAGCCACCAATCTGGTCCCCGGCGACACCAACGCCGCGGCGGATGTGTTCGTCCACGACCGGGTGGCCGGAACGACGACTCGCGTCAGCATCAGCTCGCTCGGCGAGGAGGGGGATGCCACCAGCTACTTGCCGTTCAACATGGCCGATGCGCGGTGCCTCTCGAGCGACGGGCGCTTCGTCGCGTTCGTCAGCGGAGCCTCCAACCTGGTCCCCAACGACGGAAGCCCCTGGGACGTGTTCGTGCACGATCGCGATGCGGACGAGGACGGGATCTTCGACGAGACCGACCCTGGCGCACGCCGCACCGAGCGCATCGATCAGGGCATGTTCAAGGGCCCGCCGTTCGGGATGCCCGGGTCCCAGGAACCGGACGGATCGAGCGGTCAGGACGGGATTGCGATCACGCCCGACGGACGTTACGTCGCGTTCACCAGCCGCGCCAGCAATCTCGTGCTGGACGACGATGTGTGGTGGACGGACGTCTTCCTCCGCGATCGCCAGAGCGTATGGACCCGGCGCGTCAGCGTCGCCTCGAACGGCAAGGAGGCCTGGGGGAACTCCGTGCTGCCGGTCGTGTCCGCAGACGGACGCTACGTCGGATGCGTGACCGCGGCCGAGAACCTCGACGCCGAGGACACGAATGGCATGCTCGACGTCTACGTGCACGACACGAAGACCGAGCAGACGGTCCGGGTGAGCGTCCGTTCGGATGGTAGCTCCGGTTCCAAGGACAACAGCGGAGGGTTCGGTTGCTCCATGTCCGACGACGGTCGATTCGTCGCGTTCGAGAGTCGCGCGGTCTTCGAGCACGGGGATACCTGCTGCGACGACGTCTATCTCCATGACCGCGACGCGGATCAGGACGGCATCTTCGACGAGCCCGGTGCCATTCGCACCACGCGCGCCAGCAAGGACGCGGCCGGTGGGCAGCCGGACGGTGGGAGCTTCAGTCCCTCGATGTCCGGCGACGGACGCTTCCTCGCATTCTCGAGCTACGCCTCCGATCTCGTCGGTGGCGACACCAACGGTGCCATCGACGTCTTTCTCCTGGACCGGTGCGGCGACGCCTCGTGGAGCAATTATGGATCGGGCTGGCCAGGCACGAACGGCATCCCCGCACTGACCGTGAGCGCCGATCCCGAGATCTGCACCGCCCTGGCTCTCGAGGTCGGCAACGCGAGCGGCATGGCGACCAGCTCGGTCGTGTTCCTGGGCTTCACGAGCGTCGCGTGGTCCACCGCCTGGGACGGGACTCTCCTCGCCTGGCCGTCGTTCGGTCTGCCGATGTCGGTTCCCGCCGCCGGCCAGTCGATCGGCCTCGTCCTCCCGTGCGATCACGCGCTCTGCGGGCTCCAGGTGTTCCTGCAGCAGCTCCAGATCGACCCGAATGCCTCGAAGGGGATCTCCTTCAGCGACGGCTTGCAGCTCGTGGTCGGCACCTGAAACCGACCTCGCGCCGCGCCGACGCCACCGAGCTGCGGCTCGGTGCATTCCAGGGTGCTCCCGACCGGAGTGGCCAAGGAGCGCTGGTATGGGTGGCCCGACCTACGCTCGTCCGGAAGCATGCGGGGGAGCCACCCACGGATCGACTCCTTCAATCGTCGCGCGGCGGCACGAATTCGAGGCTCGGACGCATCGCGGCCGTCTCGAACGATCGACGGCCCGCGCCCGCGAAATCAATGCCCGCGTCGACGCCCGGCACGGCAACCGCAACCCAGCCGGGGGGCACCACGGTCGCCGGACGACGGGAG
>JAXMBY010000003.1:0-203393 GCA_046349655.1 Planctomycetota bacterium | reverse complement strand
CCAAGTTCGTGATGAAGCGCATCGTCCAGGACCTGGAGCCAGACCGCGTGCGTGCCATCGACGAGCTGTACTATCATCCTTACCTGGTGGTGAACGTGTTGCTAGCGGCGCCGATCAAGGACGAGTTCTACGATCTGTTCTTGCTGCGCGACGGCGCCGTGCTCGAGGAGCTGCCACCGGGCGAGGACGTCCCGCCGCACCGCGCGACCGACTGCATCTGCGGCAACTGGGCGCGCCATGCCGCGGACGCGGGCCAGTCGGTGCTGACGCTGTACTGGCCGCTGCCGTTCGTGGCGGGGCGCGGGCTGGTCCTGTTCCGCTCCGATTCGCGTGACTATCTGCGCCCGCTCGTGGAGCAGCAGACGCTCGAGATCCTGGCGATCCTCGGCATCGCGCCCGAGGCGGTGCAGCAGATTCGCATGACGCGCTGGGGCCACTCGATGCCGATCGCCAAGGTGGGCTTCATCAAGAACGGGTTTGCGGATCGCATCCGCAGCCCGATCGGCGAGCAGATCTTCTTCGTGCACCAGGACAACTGGGCGCTGCCCGCGATCGAGACGTCGCTCACCGAGGCGCATCACTTTGCGCCGCGGATCGCAGCGGCGCTCGCGCGATGACCGGGTAGCGCAAGGCTCATCACCAATCCGGAGGGTCGCCTTGAATCATCCTGTCCAGGGCTCGCTGTCTGCGGTGTTCGTCGCCTGGGTCGTGGTTGCGGTCGCGGCGCCGGCGCAAGCACAGACGGACCGCCTGCTGTGGAGCGGCCAGTGCTCGGCGGCGTGCGCGCCGCCGCAGATCCGCACCGCGTTCGTGGTGGCGGTGCCAACGGGGGCAGAGGACTACTGCCACACGGTGTTCGACGTGAACACGGGGCTCGCGGACGTGGACGGGGCGCTCGCGGGCGCGCTGCCGGTTGCCGGCCTTTCGGCATCGATCACGGACTTCGGGTCGGGTCGCACCTATCCGATGGTGGGCGTGTGCTACCCCAATCTCGGCCTCGATCCGAGCGGCTTCACGCCGGATCTCGGCAATCCCATCGTGACGCTGGCGAGCCCGGCCTTGCCGCCGGTGCGCCTGTTCGACTATGCGGTGTTCGAGGGAACGCAGGCGGCGATCGCGTCGGGCACGCCCAGGGTGGGGGCGGTGGTGCAGCTGCCGCCAGGCGATCCGGGGCTGCTCGGCGTCGGCGCCGACACGATGGGATCGGGGGTGGGTGCATCGGGCTTCACTTCCGATGGCTACACGACGCCGGCGCTGCACGCGTCGTTCGTGGATCTCGGCCTTGGCATTGCGCAGGACAATGCCGCCACCACATCCTGCAAGCAAGCCGACCGCAAACCGCATGGCCGGTTGCGCGGGTCGAACCTGCGCCGCGGCGTCGGCGAGGGCGATCATCTCACGCTGCAGATCCGCGGCGGGCAGACGCTGGACCTCGCGTTCTTCGGCAATCATCCAGGCGACGTGCTGCGCTTGTACTACTGCGCCGCGCCGTGCGTGCCGGCGATCGCGATCGGTCCGGTGCTGCTGACCATCCCGCAGGCCGACGGCGACGGCTCGCACGTGCGCGTGAACGCGACGTGGCCGAGCGGCCATGGCAGGCGACGTTCCAGTTCAGCGCCGTGTGGGGCAATGCCGTGTGCGCGACGCCGGGCGTGGGATTCACCAATTGCATCACGGTCGTGACGCGCGCCGACCTGAGCTTCGCACGTGCGACGACGGCACGGTCGAGCGTGGCTGCGGTGCAGATGCCCACCGGCAGCGCGGACTACTTCAACAACAGCTATCCGCGCCGCCTGCCGGCAGCAATGGCAGCATCGTGCAGCTCACGGTGGTGCGCGACCACGGTGACGCCAGCATCTCCGGCGGCGGCCGGGGTCTCCACCGCGAACCTCGCAATCGACCCCACCGGCAACACGCCCGACCTGACCGGCGCCGGCGTGCTCGCGCTGGTGGCGCCGTTCACGTTCCCGGCCGGCACATCTTGCCAGCACCTCCGCGCAGCAGGTGCCCTGCACCCGGTGTCGGTCTCCGCGCTCGCCACCGGACCGAGCATCCACGCCTGGATCCAGTTTCCGCCCGCGACCCGCCTCCTGCGCTGCGGCACCGACTACGATCGCGAACGACTGCAGCCTGTTCTCCGCCGACGGCTACCTGACCTCCGCCATCCCCTCCTCAACTGGGCCATCCGTGTTTCATCCACCAGGGCCAGCGTAGACCGTCCCTCCGCCGATGAAACACTCGGCGTGGCGCCGCCGTAGGGTTGGGACTGCGGGTGCAGCGCCTGGTCGGGCTCCGCGCGCGATGGCAACCAGGGCAGATCCTGCCTTCAGCGAGCCGCGCCGGCGCTGCGCGACAAGCCGTCCGTCCGACCCACTGCTGATGACCGCTCGCGACGCGAGCGGCACGGAGTTGCTGCATGACCTCGGACGGCCAAGTCCTGCCCGATGCGCCTGCCACGGAATCGCCGCGCCTGCGGCCCGAGCGTCGCGCGCTCCGTCAACGAGGCCAAGGCCGACTGCTTCCGCCATCCGGAGGTGGCCGAGGAGCTGTTCCTGCCGATCGAGCACGCGACGTGAAGGGCGATCGCTACCTGCTGAAGCGCGGCGCGACGCGCATGGCGCGCTCGCACATCAGCGGCGTGCGCCTGCAGACCACCGGCGCGAACTCCATCACGCGAGGCGCAATGCCAGAGCGACGTGCGCCGCCTCGCGGGACTGGATCCGCGCGCTGCGCACGCGGCCGCAGCTCTGCCACGGGTGCCGTCGCGCGACACGCTGCGCTCCACGACCGCGCTCGAGCCGCACGTGCGGCGCGTGAAGTTCGGCGTGCAGAACCCGAGCGACGAGCGCTTCGCCGACGGCGCGCTGGCCGCGCGCACATCGCACCGCGTGATTGCCGCGGCCGTGCGCCGCCTGGTTCGTGATCGAGCAGCCGAAGGTGTTCGATGCCGCCAGCGGTTCCGCGGCCTCGAGCTGCGGGCGAGCGCGCTGCGCCTGCGCAAGCGCTGGCGGCCGAAGCTCGCGTGGCCCTACAAGCGCTGCCCTGCCGCGCTGCGCCGTGCCAGGTCGATCATGATTTCTTCGGTCTGCCGATCGAGACGGAGAGCTTCGGATCGTCGATCGCAGCTCGAGCATGGCGCCGCACCTGCAATCCGTGCAAGGCGAGCTGCGCTGCACGCTGCAGGAGATGCGCCGCCGACGGCGCCCGCTACGTGGATGATCGTCGCCGAGCGGCGCCGAGAGCGCGCTCGGTGGCTTGCAACGACTCTGGACGATCGGGTCGCGGCCGAGCTCGCACGCTACATCGATTCGCTCGCCCCGCAGGGCGGTACCAACCTCGAGTCGGCGATCCGCAAGGCGAGCGAGGAGGTCACCCTCCACGGCCAGCCCACGACGCTCGTGATCCTCACCGACGGCCAGGACGAGAGCATCCCCGGCATGCTGCAGCGCATGCCCGAGATCGAGCACCTGTTCGGTGCGATCCGCGTGCACGGCAACGCCACGACGCCGCGGCTGTTCGCGGGCGGCGATCCCGCTCCCATCGATGCCCCGGAGCAGAACCTGAGCCGATTCGCCGCGCTGCTGCACGGCCGCTTCGGCAGCGCGAGGACCAAGCCATGATTCCCGACGAGGTGGTGCAGGCGATCAACGAGATCCGCGCCGACGTCGTTGCTGCGCTCGAGAAGCTCGATCAGTCGAAGAGCTGCCGCTCGCTGTCGAGCACCTCCGCGCCGCTCAAGAGCGCGCTCAATTCGCTCGCGACCGTGCTGGCGAGTTCAGCAGGCTGAACGCGCTGCGCGACGGCCGCGTCACCCGTGCGATCGTCGGCTCGAGCGGCCACGGCAAGACCACGATCCTGGACGAGATGTTCCCGCCTGTCCAGGACGCGGGTGGCTGGTCACCGACGACCGACACCACGGCGCACCGCTGCGCATCGAGTACCGCGATCCGCGCTGCAGCGCGCCGTCTGGATCTGCGCAACGTGACGGTGCGTTCTTCCAGTTCGGCAGCTTCCGCGAGTGCCGATGAATCACGAGGCGGTGAAGCTCGAGCACGAACGCGACTACATCCACGTGGCCTACCACGAGTCGGCGATCGAGGTGGATGGCTCGCAGGCCACGTTCGCCAGGAGCGATCTCGAGCAGTTCCGCTATCCCCGCAAGATCGAGCTGCGCCCGTTTCCGGAGCCGTATCTGGTTCCCGCCGAGAAGCTCACCGACCGCGCCTTCATTCGTGCGCTCACCATCAAGGAGCAGTCGGCGGTGCTCGATCCTGGACCAGTGCTGGCGATCGACGGCGTGCCGTACCATGCGCTGCAGCTGCGCGCGATCGTGAACGACGTGACGCTGCGCGACTCGTTCGATCAGATCACGAAGTGGGGCGGCGATGCCGCACAGCGGCTCACGTTCGTCGACACGCCCGGCCTGGCCGTGAACGGCAGCATCAAGGACGAGGTGCTGAAGCACTACCTCGAGAAGAAGAGCCACCAGATCGTGCTGCAGCTGTGGAAGCAGGACGAGCTCGACATCGTCGTGCACCTGGTGCTGTGCGGCCGCCAGTCCGACTTCGCCTCGCTGTGGAAGGACATCGAGCGCGAGTGCGGACCGACGGCGATGGACGACCTGCAGGATCGCCTGGTGCTCGCGATCAACGGCATGAACGTGTACTTCACCAACCGCGACCTGAAGAAGCGCTTCCTCGATCCCGAGATCGCACGCCGCGAGGGCGATCACTTCGCCACCACGATCGAGGACAACATCTTGCAGAAGATGAGCCCCCGCGGCCGCGTACGACCCGCGCGCGTGTGCTTCCTCGATGCGCGCTCGATCGTCGAGCTGCTCACCGGCAGCTACCCGCGCGCCTACCAGGAGTACCGCGAGGCCATGCAGAGCTGGCTGCGCCCGGGCGGCGTCGGCTACGGCACGCTCGCGCAGCTCGGGCTGCTCGAGAGCTTCCAGCAGAACATCGACGCGCTGTGTGATGCCGACGATCGCGGCCAGGGGTTCCTGGTGCGCCAGATCATCGATCTGGTGCGCGAGCGCGGGGCGCCGCTGCTGATCCGCAAGTTCCTGATCAAGACCAGGCTCTATGCAACCGCGCAGAACACGCTCGACACGCTGCTCAAGTACTACGATGCCGAGGGCCGCCTCAATCGCGCCGGCGTGCAGGAGGCGATCAAGAGCTGCCTGTGCTTCCTCGACCAGAACGATCCGCGTGGGCTCGAGACCTTCGCCCAGGACGAGATGGACGCACGCATCGCCGCTCTGGTGCCCGACGAGGAGCAATCGCCGGTGGAGTGGGCGAGCCGCGCGTTCACGCGCATGGGCGAGGAGCTGAAGAAGCGCATCCTCGCGCGCGCCAGCGTGGCCGGTGATGTCGCGCATGAGTTCGTGCGCTACTTCGATGGCCTGCTCGGCGACTGGACCGAGCGCTGGGGCTACCACGCATGCCAGCTGACGCCGCCGGGACGCGGCATGGCGAGCAGTGCCGATCTCGTGCGCCACTGCCTCAAGATCCACTGCCGCGAGATCCTGCACCAGCTCACCATCGAGCAGGGCCAGGCCGAGAGCGGCGTGCGCTACCAGCAGGGTCCGCAGGACCAGGAGCAGGTGAAGGGCGCGCTCGCGTTGCTGCAGAGCGCGCGCCGCCAGGCGATCGCGATCTGCGCAGATTACGGAGTCGACGCATGAGGGGCGCGGGAACCTCCAGGCAAGAGGCGTATCACTTCATCGTGCTGCCCAATACCGGCATCCAGATCTGCCGCGGCTTTCCGCTGCAGCCCGATCCCGGCCTGAGCGCGGACGAGCTGTGGCAGCTCGCGCAGCGCCGGGCGCAAGCATTCGCGCGCGAGGAGGTGATCAGGATCGTCTCGGCGCACATCGCCTGCAATCAGGAGCTGGAAGCGACCGGCTGGATCAAGTGCGACCTGAACGAGTTCGTGTTCTTCCGGCTCACCCGCACCGGCGCCGAGCTGCAGCTCGATCTGGTCATCGACACCGAGAACGGCGCCGGCAAGCAGGAGAAGAACCGCATCGACTGCGTGCTCGAATCGGGCGTGCCGCTGTTGCGGAAGCGCCACACGCTCGCCAGCTTCTACGTCGAGAGCTTCCGCGAAGCGCGCAACGAGATCGGCAGCCTGATCTTCGACTTCGGCAACTCGTCCAGCTCGTTCGTGTTCTCGCGCGAGGGCGGCGGCGCGATCCAGGCGCGCGTGGTGCAGCCCAACAACCCGTTCGATCCGCGCTATCGCGAGCGCGTGCCGGGCGAGCGCAACCTGCTCAAGTCGAACATGATCGTGCTGCGCACCGGCACCAGCCTGGACAAGGAGCCCTGGATCGTGCTCGGCGATCGCTCCGAGGAACTGATCCAGGTGCACCCGCTCGCGAGCTACCTTTACGCGCCGAAGAAGTACGTGCGCCACTGGCCGCCACAGCTCAAGTCCGCCGAGCCGACCATGAAGTTCCGCGGCATCATGGGTCAGCGCGAAGGCTTGCATCCGACGCTCGATTTCGTGCGCTACACGATCGAGCAGATGATGCAGTACGTGATCGCCTCGCTCACCAACCCGCACTTCACCTCGGACGAGCCCGCGTTCTACCCGCAGTTCTCGCGCATCCTGCTCACCTACCCGCTCACCTGGCGCAAGGTCGACCGCGAGCTGTTCCAGCGCCTGGTCGAGGAGGTTGCCGCGCGCCAGCTGTCGATGCAGAAGGAGGTGGCGAAGACGTTCCGCGTCGAGCTCGCGTGCAGCGAGCCAGTCGCGGTTGCCGCCTACGTCTTGTGGGAAACGTTCTTCCATTTCGGCTCGAAGAACCTGGCGCTCGCCGCGAGCACGCTCGGCAACCCGAGCGGTACGGCCGAGCTGCGCGTGCTGGTGGTCGACATCGGCGGCGGCTCCACCGACATAGCGATGATCGACGTGGGCTGGTCGCCGCGCCGGGAGGAAGACTCGGTCGACGTCACGTTCAAGATGCTCGAGTCGATGCGCTTCAACCGCGCCGGCGACCGGCTCTCGCACCTGATCGCCACGGCGCTGGTCGAGTTCCTGCGCGACAAGTACGGCCTCGACGAATCGCTCGATTTCCGGATCGAGGCGAAGAACGCGGCGTTCACCCGCGCTTACAAGCGCCAGGCCGTGTCGAAGCTGAGCGAGCTCGCGGAGGCGTGCAAGGCGGCGCTGTCGGCGGCGCCGCAGGCGGCATGGACGCTCGCGCCGAGAGAGGAGCTCGAGCTGTTGCGCTGCTTCGAGCCACTGCTCACCGCGCCGCCGGCGAACGGCAACGGCGCTGCCAGGCCCGACCTCGAGGAGCGCGTCAAGGCGGCGCCGCGGCTGGAGATCCCGCTCGCGGTGCTCGCGCAGTGGGTGCAGTCCGATCGCCAGTCGATGGAGACCAACGGCGAGCCCGGCTTCATGGACATCCTGCTCTACTTGAAGGAGCTGCGCTTCAGCCTGGAGCAGCGCGACCGCGCACCGCACCTGGTGATCCTGAGCGGCCGTTCCACGCGCCTGCCGTTCCTGAAGGGTCTGGTCGCCGAGCACCTCAAGCTGCCGTGGCATCGCATCCGGTCGGTCGCCGAGCTCTTGCCCGACTCGCTGAAGACGCAGGGCCACGAGAACATGGACAAGCTGGCCGTGGCGTGCGGCGCGCAGCGGTTTCGCTTCGGCGATCACATCCGGTTCGTGACGCTGCCGGAGGATCCGGTGTTCAACCGCTTCATCGGCACGCTGCGCGAGACGCCGGGCGGGCTCAAGCTGAACCGCGTGTTCCTCGAGCCCGGCGAGGCGAAGCCGCGCACCGTGAAGCTCGCGCTGGAGCCGTCGCAGACGGTGCGCATCGGCCACGCCTTCCGCGCCGAGGGCGCGGCGCAGGTGATCGCCGAGGTGACCAACCTGTCGACCGACCAGCGGCACGAGGTCGAGCTCAACCTGCAGGACGACTACTCGGCGACCATGGCGCCGCACGAGGCGGTGACGCTGTGGGAGTGGGTGCCAGGCGGCAACGATCTGATCGTCGACAACTTCAACGACACCGGCTGCATCGATGGCGAGCCGCCGGGATTGCTCGGCCGGATCGTCGCCAGGAACAAGAGCCAGTGGCTCGGTCGAAAGTGAGCTCGATGAACCTGCTCGACATCGCCCGCCAGCCGCCCAAGAACAGGCACCTGCTCGCCGCGATCGCCGCGGCTGCGCTGCTCGACACGCTGATCTGCCTCGGGCTGTTGTTCGGTGAGAACGCCAACAAGCGCGCCGCGCGGGCGCTGCAAGCGCGCATCGAGCTGGTCGAACGCGATGACGGCTTGCGGCGCGAGGTTGCGCGCCTGGCGCAATCGCTGCGCGAGGTGAACGATGGGATCACGCGCCTCGACGCGAGCCAGGTCGACCAGCGCGCCGTCGAGCAGCTGCGCGCCGAGATCGGCAAGTGCCGCGGCGAGCTGGAGGCGTTGTTCAAGAGGGACCTCGCGGAGGTCAGGGGCGAGATCGCGAAGGCGCGCAAGGCCGATCAGCCATGATGCTGCCGGTGCTGACGCTGCTGTCGTTCGTGCTGTTCGCCGCGAGCTGCCTGCTGTGGCTCCGACTCGGTCTCGCGAGCGCGCGTCTCGAGCCTTGCTCGCCGCTGCGCGCGGTGATCGCGCATGCGGTCGACGAGCAGCTCTTGCCAGATGGCCGCCGCGCCGGTCTGGCCGACATGATCCTGCCATTCCGCGAGGCGCACGACCGCTTCGCCCATGTGCAGGAGCTGATCGATCACCTCGATGGCGGCGCGCTTTCCGCGAGCACCGCCGACCACGAGCAGATCTTGAAGCACCTCTATCAGCTGCAGGCAGCGCTGTCGCTGAGCGGTGCCGCTCTCGACGGATTGCTGGCGCCGGTGCTCGCGAGCGTCGCGCGCAGCTCGGTCATGGGGCAAAGAGTCGCCCGCGTCCTCACCATCGCCGCCGGCGACCTCGTCGATCTGCGCACCATGCGTCCCTTGAACATGGGCTCGCGCGTCAAGCAGCCGCTCGGTGTCGTGCTGCTCGACAAGGACGGCAAGGTGCTCTCCCGCGCCAAGGTGTGGTGCGGGTGATGCGGGGGCGTGATGCTGCTGCCCGAGCAGCGGCTCGGGCAGCAGCGTGCCATCATCCCTTGCACTGGCCCGCCTTCGGGCCATCGACGTCGGGCGGATCGGCACTCTTGATCGTGCTGCAGCGAGTCGCGTTGTCACCGAATGCCGAGCACTGCGCCTTGTGATCGTCGGCGATGATCGTGCAGACGCCCTTGCTGCCCTTCATGATCGAGCACACGGTGTTCTTGCCGGGCGAGATCGTGCTGCAACGATTGCCGTTGCCGCCGTAGGAGGAGCACTGCGCCTTGTCGCCGCCGGCGCCGATCACCGAGCAGTGATTGTCGCCGTCGCCGGCGGTGGCCGAGCAGAAGCTGTCGCTGCCGCCCATCACACTGCAGCTCTGCGTGTCGTTGCTCGTGTCGACTTGCACCGAGCACTTGCTGCCGGAGCCGCCGTACACCGAGCAGAGGCCCTTCTTCGAATCCCTGACCGAGCACGAGGTCTTGCCGGCGAAGGCCGAGCAAGTGGCGCGCTTGGTCTGCTGGGTCGAGCACTCGCCGCCGTTGTCGGCGCCAATCACCGAGCAGGCGGCCGCGCCGTGCTTGCCGCCGGTTGCGCTGCACACCTTGTAGTTGTCGCTCGTGCTGCACGCGTAACCGCCCGGCTGCAGGACCGAGGTGATCGTATTGGTGATCGCGAAGCGCGACGGTGCGGCCGGATTGCCGTCCCCGCCGCCGATCCAGCCGGGTGTCTGTCCCTGACCCAGGAACGTGGCGCCCTGCGCCACTGCCGCGCCGCCGAACAGCGGTGAGCGCGACTCTTCTGCGAACGATCCGTTGGCGGCGGCCAGCGCGAGCTGACAGGTCAGGCTCAGCGCCGCCGCGATGATCGACAGCTTCTTCCATTGAGACATGAGATCCTCCAATCAAATGGCGTGCGGCAGCCGTCATGGTGCCCGCGTCGCCGTCAGAGAAACGAAACCGGTCATGCCACCGTCCCGCAGCGCAACCGTGCGCACGGCGACGGCGGCCGACTCGTCGATGCGTGTGGCGGTGATCTCCCAGATCCCGAGGCTCAGCTCGTCCACGGCGAAGCAACCGTGCGCGTCGGTCGCAGTGGTGGCCTCGCCGCCGCCGCTCATCAGGTCGAGCAGCGGGTACTCCTCGGATCGCTTGCTGAGACGAACCATGGCGCGCAGCGCGGTGCCGTCCACGCCTCGCACCACGCCTTCGACGCGTGCCGAGCGCTGCACGATCTCGACGCGCGTCCCCGCGGCCACGCCGTGCGCGACGAGCGCCTCGGCCTCGCCGTGGGCGCCGCTGAACACGAGCGTCACGGGCAGATCGGGCTCCAGTCCGCTCAGCTCGAACTCGCCCTGAGCCGTGGTGCGTGCATGGCCGACGCGCTCGCCCTGGAAGGCGATCACGTCGCGGCCAGAGAGCGGAGCTCCCGCGGGATCGTGCAGGGTCCCGGTCAGCGGCGATGTCGCACGCGCCGCGAGCACGAGCTCGCTCGTGCCCGGCACCGACACGGCGAGCGCCGAAGCGCCATCGGCGCTGATCGCGTAGCAGCCGGGCAGCAGCCTCGCCTCGATCCGGTCCTGGCCGGTCGCATCGAGCACGATCGCGTCCCACGGGGCGTAGGGATACTCGGCCACGTCGCTGTGTGCGATCTCGATCTGGCGGCAGCCAAGGAGATGCAGCGTGAGCGGCTGCGCCTGCGGCAGATCGACCACGAGCTCGCGGCGCTCGCGCGGGCACAGCGTGAGCGGCGGGCAGCGGACCGGGAATGCTGGCGCGCCGCCGGGGACCAGCACCTCGACGCCGAGCGGCACCTGCGGCGGCGCGCACGGGAAGCATGCGGGTGCCGCTGGCGTGCACGCCGCCGCCTGCCAGGTGAAGGGATCGCGGTAGAGCCGCACGCTGGCCGCCACGCGTTCGCCGGTACCGCTCGTGACGCTCACCAGCAGCGTGGCCGCTGGCTGCAGCGTGAGGTCGACCAGCTCCGTGGTGGCACCGGACCAGACCGCCACCGCAGGCAGATGGCATGAGGACCAGGCGGTCACCGCGAGCGGCTGCAAGGGTGCGCCGGACAGCGCCGCCACGCCGCGCGCGTCGGTGCTGGCGTGGATGAGCACGCGCTCACCGTCCACGATCGGCTCGGCAACGGTGGTGGCACCCTCGATCGGCGCGCCACGATCGTCGTGCACGAACGCGAACAGCAGGTTGCCCGTGGCCTCGGCGGCGATGGGCATGGGTGCTGCGCGCGCCGGTTGCGCGGCCGCTGCGGGCGGGTACCCGACCGGCACCGGGGCGCGTGCCGGAGGCGGCATCGGCCCCGCTTCGGCCTCGGCGCGCGGTGGCACGTGGCCAGATGCGGGCGGCACGACAGGCTCGGTGATCGACAGCGAAGCGGCCATCATCGTCACGATGCCGATCGCACCGGCGGCGGCGGCGAGGCAGGCGCTACTCGAGGATGCCATAGGTCCTCCGCGTGGCCGGCTTCAATGCGGCGCGATCCGACAACAGCGCGTACACGGATGCGTACAAGGGGCACGCGCTCGAGTCGGGCACCTGGAAGCAATGGCCGAGCCCCTGGCGCGTGAGCAGCTCCGAGCCGCGCAGCCAGGTCACGCCACCGCGCCCGGCGTCGCTGACGAAGGCCGCGAGCCGGTCGCTCGCGAGTGGCCAGCGGGTGGCGCCGCACACGCGCGTGCCGCCCTCGGCATGCTCGAGCGCCATGCCGAAGCGCGCGAGCAGCGCGTTGCTCGCCGCGCGATCGGACGCATCGCTCGGATCGATCACGATCAGCTGGCCGCCGTCCTCGACCCAGCGTTGCAGCTGGTCGAGGAACCGCGCCGGCGGCGTGCGCACCGGGTTGATCACGACCAGCGCCTGCGCGTCCTCGCACGCGTCCTCGTAGCGGTAGGCGATGCGCGGGCGCAGACCCAGCCGCTCCGTCGCCACGAACAGCGTGTCGAACAGCGCGTCGTCGGGCACATCGCCGGTGCCGCCGAGAGCGGGCGGGAAAGCGCAGAACCCGCCTTGCCACAGGAACGAGACGGTCACCGAGGGGCTCGACTCCGGCGGCGGCGCGAGCCGGCTCATGCCGCTGCCGAGCGCGCCGCCGGCGAGGAATGCGAGCGCGGCGACGAGCCAGGCCGCCGCGCGGCGACGCCAGAGCGCCAGCACCGAGAGGACGATGCCGATCACGGCGAGCACCGTCCGTGGCCACGTGGCTGGCGGCGCCGCGTGATTCAGGAAGGTGATCAGGTTGAGCGCGAGCCGGTCGCGATCGTACTTGAACACGTCGAACGACGAGAACACGGTGCTGTCGGTGAACAGCGCCACCCGGCCGCAGCCGGCGTCGGCGGTGGCGCACAGCACGAGCGGACCGGACTCGAACGCCGGGTCGCCGGCGCGATGGCTGAAGAAGCTCGCGGTGGAATAGTCGTGCGGCTCGCGCGTGGAGTCCGCCGCGATCATGGCAGGGCGGGCGTGCCAGTCGATGTCGAGCGAGCACGACGTCATGAACACGAACCGCTCGAGGCCGGCGGCGATCGGATGCGCCAGGCTGCCGGCGGCGAACTCGGAGAAGCCGCCGTCGGACCGCGACACCGCGTCGTAGCGAAACGTCATGCCGTAGCGTTCGGCGATGCGATTCAGATGGCTCGACATGCCGAGCAGGTTGGTGTGATCGAGATCAGGAGCAGGCCGCCGCCGCGGTCGACGAACCGGTGCACGGCCGCCACCTCGTCGTCTCGATAAGGCTGCTCGGGCGTCTTCAGGATCAGCACGTCGACGTCGCCGAGCAGCCGATCGTCGAGGGCGCGCGTGGTGTTGACCTGCACGCTGAAGCGCCGCCCGAGCCACTCGGCGAGCGAGGTCATGCTGTAGGTCGAGAAGTCACCGTAGTACTCGGTGTCGAGCCGCCGCGCGGTCGGTTCCCAGCAGCTGCTCAGGTGATCGTCGATCAACACGCGCCCGGGCTTCTCCTCGCCCGATGGCACGAACTGCGTGACGCAGCCGAGCAGAATGCCGCCGACCAGCGCCAGCGCGAGCTCGAGCCGCGAGGCCGGCGCCGGCCTGGCGATCCTCGCGTCCGAGCAGAGCCACCGCGAGCAACAGCGGCAGCACCGTCAGATCCGACGTGAACACGCCGAGCGCCCAGCCATCCTTCGGCACGAGCGCACCGTCGCGATCGGCGAACCAGAGCAACAGCACGCCATAGCGCAGCACCGCGAGCATCGCGGCCGCGAGCGCCAGCACGCCGGTGCGCGACCAGCTGCGGGTGGCGAGCAGGCAGGCGATCACCACGCTCGCGACCGGCCGCAAGGCGAGCTTGTCGAAGCTGGCGGCGAACGCGATCAGCCCCTCGTGCGCGCGCACGTTGAGCAGGCCGCCGGCCACCGAGGCGGGCATGCCGACCAGCCCGGCGAGCCACGACAGCGCGTGGTTCACGAGCGGCAGCGCGTGCACCCGCACCTCGACCGCGCGGCCCACGAGATCGACGACCGGCAGCACCGCGGCGATCGCCAGCACGCGGACGATCGCCGCGCGGCGCGCCGGTGCGACGGCGATGCCGAACAGCAGCGGCAGTCCGGCCGCGAGCAGTACCATCGAGCCGGGCGCGCCCGGCGCATAGTCGCCGCACAGGCGGTAGCACGCGAGCGCGCCGCCGGCGATTGCGAGCGAGAGCAAGGCGCGCTCAGCTCTTGGGTGGGGACGCAAACACGGTAGCGATGACATCGGGATCCACCTTCAAGAATCGTTTGGCGAGGTGGTAGAAGAGCACTGCATTGCCTTCCCACACCCACGCGTCGTCTTCCATGTTCTGCGCGGCGAAGAACCGCGTGTCGCCGATGAGCAGCAAGCCGCCGGCACCGATCGGCCGCCAGCCGATCGGCGTGTGGCCGCCCTGCGTGAGCAGTGGCTCGAACGCGCCGACGGCGGGATCGGCAGCGGGCACCGCGATGATCGGCCAGGCATCGAGCAGACGCGGCTGCGTCTGGTCCGGATCGTCGCCGCGTGCCGGCGGAAAATTGCCGAGCGGCAGCGGCTCGAGCGCGAGGCCAGCGCGCTGCAGCAGCGGCGCGACTTCGGCTGCGTCCGGACTGCTCGCGGCGACCAGGACCACGCCGCCGTCCTGGGCGTAGCGCCACAGCGCGTGCAGCGCGCGGTCGTCGGGCGCGCGCGACGGTGCGATCAACGCGATGCGCGCCCGCGCGGCAGATGCTCGAGGGCAATGCGCGTGTTCTCGAGCGGCAGCAAGCCGGCTCGTTCGAGGTTCGAGAACAGCGGGAAGATCGCGTTGCGGCCGGCGTCGTAGTGCCCGGTTCGCTCGAGCAGCGTCTGATCGATCCACACGACGTCGCGAGTGTCCGCGAGCGGCACCGGCTCGGGCCGGGGGCCGGCGAGCGCGCCGCAGATGCCGAGCCCGGCGAGCAGCGCGCCGGCGGGCAGGCGCCGGTGCCAGGTGATCAGGGCGAGCGCTGCCAGGAGCGCGAGCGCACCGATCAAGAGGCTGCCCCGCTCGCGCCACGTGGCCGGACGACCGAGCCACAGGAACAGCGGCGCGACATGCTCGAGAAAAGTCTTCGGCAGCTGCGAGTTCTGGAACGCCGAGGTGTCGCCGTACACCACGACCTTGCCGCGACCGAGCGTGCGCATCGCCACCAGCGTCACGTCGCCGAGCAGCTCGCCAGCGTCGTAGCGGTAGTTGCCGAGGTAGGAGCCCATCTCGTTGTCAGGCTCGCCCCGATCGCTGAAGCCGAAACGCGCGGTGACCAGCGGTGCGGCGGCGCCCTTTGTGACGAGCGATGCGCCGATCGCGTGGCCCAGCGTGCGCGTGGCGATCGCCTGCGTGAACAGAGCATGGTGGGCCGCGAGGCACCCCTGCCACGCGGCGCGCAGATGGTACGCGGAGTCGAACCGGAAGGCGATGCCGAGCGGCCCGAGCAAGGTGTCGAAGCCGGCCTGCAGGCCGAACACGTTGGTGTGATCGCCGAGCACGAGCAGGCTCTTGCCACCGCGCACGAACTCGATCAGGTGCTGGCGCTCAGCATCGCTCCAGTGCTTTGGGTTGTTGACGAGCACGACCACGTCGTGGGCCTCGAGCTCGGCATCGGTCGGGCACGGCGCATCGGTCACGTGCACGCGGCAGCCGATGGTGCCGAGGTAGAGCGGCAGCAGGCCGAACATGCCGCCGTCGAACTGGCCGAACTTGCCGAAGCGCGGGCGCTCCCAGTCGAGCCCGCCGTGATTCACGACCAGGACTCGCGGCGGCGCGGCGGCGATCGGCGACCACGGTCGCGAGCACCACGCGCCCGCGGCGATGGCGATCACGCACAGGCCGGCGACCGGTGCCGAGCGCCGGTGGTGCGCTGGCGGCAGCGTGCGCGTCGATGGCGCGGCAACACCGGCGAGCACCACCATGGCGAACGCGAGCATCGTCCCGGGCAGAAACGGCGTCGCCGTGTGCGCCGGGACCGCGTGCGCCACGAGCGCGATGCCGATCATCGACAGCAGCAACGCGACCAGCACGCTCGTCGCGCGCGCGCGCCCGCATCCGGCGCAGGCCGCGGTCAAGATGGCGAGCAAGCATCCCCACGCGCCGCCCGCGGTCATGCCCACCTGGGCGAGCTGCTGCAAGCGGTCGCCCAGGAACCGCTCGAGCTGCGGCGCGACGGAGCTCGCCAGTCGCACCAGCGCGAAGCTCATGATCGCGAGCGACGTCCCGGCCGGCAGCAGCCGGCCCGGCGGCACGAGCTCGATCAGGGCGACGAGCAGCGCCGCAGCCACCGGCACGATCGGCACCGGCAGTCGCGGCAGGAACAGCGCCGTGATCGCGAGCAGCGCGAGCGCGCATCGCGCGCGGCGCATGGGCACACTGGCCGCAAGCCACAGCGCGACCGCGACGATGCTGGCAGGTGCTGCCAGGCGCAGGAGCTCGTCGCCGACCGGCAGCACGCTCGCGCTCAGCAGCATGCCGAGCAGGAGCAGGGTGCGCATCACGATTGCAGTCATGGCTCAGCTCCTCAGGTCGAGATCCACGTGCGGTTCGCTGCTGGTGACGGTCACCAGCGACGTGCGGCTGGCGCCGGAGAACCGGTACTGGCCCGGGGGCACGTTGGTGATCAGCAGCACGTCGCCATCCGCCGCGGCCGAGTACAGCGTGCAGCCATCGCTGATGCGCTCGAGCTCACCGCGGGTGCCGGGCGGCATGCGCACGTGCAGCTCGCCGCGGTAGACGTCGAGGTCGCAGCGAGCGCCCGAAGCCGAGCCGGCGAGCGTGACCAGGTTGCGCACCGCGGTTTCGTCGCCGTTCTTGCGAGCGAACAGCACGCATGGCAGGCCGGCGGGAAAATCATCCAGGCGATAGAAGCCGTGCTCGTCGCTCACGGCGCGGCGCACGACGAAGTGCTCGCTGGACAGCGATTGCACCAGCACTTCCGCGCCGGCGAACGGTGCGTCGCTCGCGTCGCGCACGAACCCGTAGACCGGCGCGCAGCCATCGCGAGCGCGATCGAGCTGGCTGAAGCGCACCGCGCGTCCGCTGCCCTGCGAGACCCCCTTCGGCAGCGACCACCGGCCGCCCTTGCCGAGCGCGCGTGCCTCGTAGCTGCCGGGCGGCAGTCCGGCGAGCACGACCTCGCTGGCGGCATCGGCGACCCGCATGACGGCGAGGCTCTTGCCAGTGACCAGCACGAGGTGATGCGGTCGTTCGGTGAACAGCGACGTGGGCGTCCGGCAGGGTGCGGGTGGGGTGAGCGTCGTCACCTGCCCGGCGGCGAGATTCACGACCATGCCGAACGGCTGCAGCGTGAAGCTGCCCGCCGGCAGCTCGCTCGCACGCGAGTCGCCCGCGGCGATGCGTGCCACGACCCGTCCCTTGCGCGTCAGGTAGTTGGCCGGGCTGAGCGGGTCGAACGTGATGGCGGCGCCCGCCACGAGCTCGCAGTCGAGCGGCGCGCCGCCGTCGATCACGAGCGTGGCCGCCGGCGCGAGCGTGAGCACCGGCGACGCATCGACGGCTGGCTCGAGCACGCACGATCCCGCCAGTCCTGCGGCACGCTGCCGGCCGATCAACACGTGGCGACCGAGCGGCATGACGCCGAGGTCGAGCGACGTGCCGCGGAGCTCGCCCTGCCACTCGCGCGGCGGTGCTGCATCCACGTCGAGCCGCGCCAGACGAAGCTCGAGCGGCGCGCCGTGGAGCGACCCCAGCACCGTCACGCGCAGCGGCGACTCGCGCGTGAGCGTGGCGCGATCGCCATCGAGCCGCACCGGCTGCCAGGCACGATCGGCGGCGCTGCGGCCGAGCACGGTGGCGCCCGGCTCGAGCGGCAGCTCGATCGCGCCGCACGCGTCGGCCACGCGGCGATCGACGCGCACGTCCCAGGCGGCGCCCAGCACCAGCAGCTCGGCGCCAGGCAGCGGTCGTGCGTCCGCATCCAGCACCTCAATGGCATGCGTGCCCCGGCGTCGCAGCTCGGCCTGCGCGCTGCTCACGCCCACGCCCTGGACGAGCACGTCCAGGTCGCGCCGGCCGCACTCCTCGCCGCCATGGAACAGGACGATCTTCGAGCCGTAGGTGAGATCGGGCAGGCGGAAGGAACCGTCCGCCGCCGAGGCGGTCATGCGCTCGCACGGCAATCGTCCGGCGAGCACGTCGCCGACGCCGAGCGAGAGAGCGCTGAGCTGCTGCAGGAACAGAGGCACGGACAGGACGGAGATCGTGACCGAGCCCGCCGCGGTGCCATCGGCGTGCAGCACGGCGCCGGCGAGCTGATCGAAGCGATCGCGCGTGTACGCGGCAGCGTCGAGGCTCGCGAATTCACGCGCGCTCTGCTGCCACGTGGCCGCGAGCGAGTGGCTCGGGGCGGGCGGGCGCACGTACCAGAGGAGCACGCCGATGATCGAGGCGGCGAGAGCGAGGACGGACAGGCGACGCATCGGCGGCCTCCGAGGGCAGGAGCCAAAAATCGCACCTCGGAGCCGCGGCGCGGATTCCTTGCCGTGGCAAAAAAACGAATTGTTCGAGCGCCGCGAGGTCGAGGCGCGCGCTCACAGCATGAGCCACGCTGCCAGAGTCGCGAGCTTCTCCTCGGCTCGCCAGCGATCGCTCACGCCTTTGCCGAGGGCAGCGAGCGCCGACCTGAGCTCGCGCTCGCCGCGCTGCAGGGCAGCGCTCGCCTGCGCGAGGGCCTGCTGCTCGAGCATGACGCGCGTCGCGATGCCGTGCTCCCGTACACCGCTCTCGAGCACGCGGCGGAACAGGCGACCTTCCTCGGCGTGCGCGCGGATGTGATCGTTGCCGATGGTTGCGGGATCGATGGTGCTGCCGACGACGATGCCCGCGCCCACCAGCTCGTGGCCGCCGCGGCGATACTCCTCCAGCAGCTGCGCGAGCGAGCGCTGGCTGGTGCGCTCCACGACCTGTACCAGCTTCGCCACGGTCCTGCGTGCGCGGTCGCCGGCAAGATCGAGCGCGGCGTGGTAGGGCTGCACCGATTCGGGCACAAGGGGATCGGCGAGCTCGACGCGCCGGCAGGCGACCACCCGCGGCGTGCCGGTGTCGCCTGCGACCAGCACCGACATCGCCCACCCGGACTTCACGCGCAACCCGACGGCGGCTCGAACCATGGCCTGCTCCTGCAGTCATTGCCGCCGCCAAGGTTACCATGCGCCGCGCGCGGCGGGCCGAGGTTCTGCGCTCAGTGCCAGATCGAGCGCGTCTTCGATTCTCGCGTCTCCATGAGCATCGCCAGCCGGATCTGGCTGCGCACCTCGCCCAGCGGGAACTGCCCGGTCTCGATGCTCAGGTACGTGCGTCCGGTGAGCAGCTCGCGCTCGTACGCGGTGGGGAAGTAGCCCTCGGCATCGAGCGTCGCGCCGGTGCCCTCCACGTCTTGCCATTGCCATGCGTAGCCAACGTCCGCGATCGGCGGACCGTTCTGTCCCGCGGCGCCCAGATGGATGCGCGCGGCGACGATCTGGGAGGGAGCGAGGTTCGCGACCGTGATGCCGCAGTGGAAGTAGCCGGTGCGATCGGCCAGCATCGTCGCGGTCCCGAACGCCTGGCTCGGCGTCGGTGGGACTTCGCTGCGGCCGTTGAGCGAGAGGTAGAACGGGAACGAATAGTCGCACGAATGGTAGGCGACGAACTTCGCCGTCCAGCCGGTGATGTCGTACAGCCAGCCATTGGCCACGTTGATGGCGGCCGCCAGGCTGTAGATGTCGTAGTGGCTGCCGTGATGCTGGATGCCCATCGCCATCGAGAACGAGTGCGGGCCCGCGCTCTGGCCGTAAGCGCTCAGGTCCTCGTCGATGAAGATCGCCGAGCCAACCCCTTCCCCGTGCGGCGGAATCGCATGCAGCGTGGTTTGCTGGAACAAGAGATCGTCGTAGATCGCGCCCGCATCCTCGCTGATGGTCAAGCTGGTCGGCCAGAACGTGCCGAACGTCCGCACGTGCGGGACGTCCGCATCGATCGGCCCGCCCACCACCGCGTAGGTCAGCTTCTCGGTGCTGTCGGTGTACGAGAACTTGATCCCGGCTGCGGCGCCGAGGCGAACCGGGAATGCGAGCACGGCGATGCCCAGGATGACGCGCACGAGGCGAGTGCCCATGAGGACCTCCAGTCCGTCGAACAGGACATGCTTCCCCTGAGCGAACCACGCAGCCGCAGCCGCGAGCGCGGCCGGCAGAAAAAATCTCCCGGTCCGGCGCGAGCTGGCACGAGGCGCTTCGCTGGTGACACGGCGGGAGCGAGCCGCTAGCATGGGCGCGCCTGTCCCCGAGCAGCAAAGGACCGCACGCTTGGCGAAGATCCCCGTCGTTCTCTCCGGCATCCAACCATCGGGTGCGCTGCACCTCGGCAACTACTTCGGCGCGGTACGGCAGTACCTCGAGCTGATCGAGAAGCGCTACCGCTGCTTCTTCTTCCTCGCCAACTACCACGCGCTCACGTCGCTGCGCAGCAAGGACGAGCTGCTGCGCCTGACGCACGATGCCGCCGCGAACTACATCGCCATGGGGCTCGATCCGGACCACTGCGTGATCTACCGGCAGTCGGACGTTCCGGAGGTGTGCGAGCTGGCGTGGATCTTGACCACCATCACGCCGATGGGGTTGCTCGAGCGTTGCCACGCGTACAAGGACAAGGTGGCGCAGGGCCTGTCGGCGGATCACGGCCTGTTCGCGTATCCGGTTCTGCAAGCTGCCGACATCTTGATCGTGCGCGCCGATCTGGTGCCGGTCGGCAAGGATCAGAAGCAGCACATCGAGGTGGCGCGCGACATTGCCCAGCGCTTCAACGCGACCTACGGCAACGTGCTCGCCGAGCCGGAGCCGTACATCCCCGACGAGGTGGCGACCGTGCCCGGCATCGACGGTCGCAAGATGAGCAAGTCGTACGGCAACACCGTCGATCTGTTCGCGCCCGACAAGAAGGTGCGCAGCCAGATCATGTCGATCGTGACCGACTCGGCCACGGTCGCCGAGCCGAAGGACCCGAGCAAGTGCAACGTGTTCGCGCTGCTCAAGCTGTTCCTGGATGCCGAGGAGCGCAGCGAGTGGGAGGACCGCTATCGCCAGGGCGGCATGGGCTACGGCGACGTGAAGAAGGCGCTGTTCGAGAAGTTCCTCGGCCGCTTCGGCGCGATGCGCAGGCGGCGCGAGGAGCTCGAGCGCAACAAGGACCTGGTCGAGCACGCGCTGCGCGAGGGCGCGCGCAAGATGCGCGAGGTCGGCCTGAAGGTGGTGGACGAGGTGCGCGCCGCGGTCGGCATCCCGCCGCGCAGCTAGCGCTCAGCCGAGCTCGCGGCCGCGGGTCTCGGGCAGCAGCAGGACCGCGAGGCCGGCGAGCAGGTAGGCGCCGGCGCAGATCGTGAACGCCCAATCGAGGCCGTGCTTGGCGCCGGCGGCGCCGATCGTGTACGGAGCGAGCGCCGAGATCATGCGCGCGACGTTGTAGGTGAGGCCGAGCGCGCGCGAGCGCACGGTCGTCGGAAACAGCTCGCTCGCGACCAGACCCGACCCGGAGAAGAAGCCGGTGCCGAGGAATGCGACCAGCGGCCCGAGCAAGAGCAGGCCGAGGGTGCTGTGCTGCGCTGCGTACCAGAGCACCGCCGCGGTCGCGCCGAAGAAGTACAGGAGCAAGGTCGGCCGCCGGCCGATGCGATCGGCGACGAAGCCGAACGCGATGTAGCCCGGCAGCATGCCGACCAGGTTGAGCACGATCAGGAACTGCGTGGCGGTCATGCTCGACAGGCCACGGCCATGCTCCCCGATCGGCTTGACCAGGTAGGTGGGGATCCAGAAGAACAACCCCCACCACGCGAACATCGCCGCGGTGTTCATCGCCAGCAGGCCGAGGGTGCTGCGCAGGTAGCGGCTCGAGAGCAGCTCGCTGATCGGCACCGCCGGCGCCGAGCGGCGCTGTTCGAACAGCGCGGATTCCGGCACCTGCCTGCGCACCCACAGGGTGAGCAGCGCCGGCAGCACGCCGATCGCGAACACCAGGCGCCAGCTGGTCGTGTAGTGCAGCACGAGACCGCTCACGCCGGCCGCGAGCGCGTAGCCCACGGCCCACGAGCTCTGCACCACGCCGAGCGCCTTGGCGCGATGCGCTGCCGGCCAGGTCTCGGCCACCAGCGTGGCGCCCGTGTTCCACTCGCCGCCCATGCCCAGCCCGAGCACGAACCGCAGCACAGCGAGCTGCCACACGTTCTGGGCGAAGCTGCAGAGGAACGTGCACACCGAGTAGGTGAGGATGCTCAGCATCAACGCGCGGGTGCGGCCGATGCGATCGGCGATGGCGCCGAACCACAGCCCGCCCAGCCCCGACGCGATCAACGTGAGCGTGCCGATCAGGCCGCCCAAGCCGCGGTCACCGAGCGCGGTCATCACCGGCTCGAGCATCATCGTGAACAGCATCACGTCGAACGAATCGAGCATCCAGCCGAGCGCGGCGGCGGCGAGCGTGCGGCGCTGAGCCGCGGTCGCGGTGGCGAGGAAGGTCATGGCGCTCCATTAAGACCGCTCGCGCCCGACGATGCAAACCGCCGATTGCCGGCGCCAAACGCAACCAGCGGCTGGAGCGGCGCGCCGGCGCCGAGTAAGCTAGCGGCCTCTGGTCGATGACCGAACCGAGCAGCATCTCTATTCGAGCACAAGCTCATGAAACGACTCGTGCCGTTGTGCGTGGTGGCGCTGTGGCTGCCGGCCTGCGCCAACTTCATCAAGGAGGCGGACGCCGTGGTCCTCGACGTGGTGGAGGGCACCGACAAGATCAGCCTCGAGGAGGAGCGCGTCGAGGGCGCGGTGGCGAAGATGCGCGTGCAGTTCCTCTGCAAGAAGCAGCTGTTCGCGATCACCAACATCTACGAGACGCCGTACCAGCCGGCGGCCGAGCTGTACGAGGTGCCGGTCGGCCTGATCACCCTCATCCCCTCGCTGATCTGGTACGGCGGCGCCGAGCTCCTGTCGGCGGGCGCCGCGCCGGACGACACCGCGGCCGGTCCGCTGTACTGGTCGGCGGCGGGTCTCAATCCCTTCCTGAACGTCGAGAACGGGATGTTCAAGGAGCGCTACATCATCCGGCTGAAGCCAGGCTCGAAGCGGCCGCAAGAGGGCGCGCGTCCAGAGCCGTTCGACGCCTCGGTGGAGCCCGACGAGGGACTCTTGACCGTGACCTGGATCGGCGGCCAGCCGATCACGGTCAAGGTGCCGCAGGAGGTGCTGATGACGCTCAACCTGGTGGACGTCGCGCGCGTGATGCCGGCCAAGGATGCGCAGCGCCTCGACATCACGCTCAAGTTCCGCTGGGATGCGCCGCGTGATGCGCACGTCGAGCCGCCGCCGCCGATGCAGAAGACCGTGAGCCTGTACATCGATGCGCCGCTCGCCGAGCGGCTCTACCAGATCCGCGACGCGTCGCGGGCACTGGTCGAGAGCACCACGCAGGCGCAGCGCGACGAGGCGTTCCGCACGATCTCGCAGGCCGGCTTCAGCAAGGAGGCGGCGATGCTGCGCGATCGACTGGCGCCGCTGCCGCCGGCCGCGACGCCATAGGCCCTATCTGGCGAGCTCGGCGCGCTCAGGTGGCGAGCAGCTCGAGCTCGGGCGCCGGGATCTGCGCGAGCGGCACCTGCAGCACGCCGCGGTCGATCAGGACGCGCAGGTCCGCCTCGATGTCGGCCACGCCGACGCCGAGCCGATCTGCCACCTCCGCCACCGTGCGCTTGCCGTCGCATGCCTCGAGGATGCGCCGATGCTGCGGCGGCACCGCGTGGTGCATGCCGGTCTTCGCCGAGTAGGCGATGAGCACCTTCTTGCGCGGCACGGTCGGACCGCTGCTATCGAGCAGGTCGAACTCGAACTCGCGCAGGTGCACGGTGGCCGCGACCTGCGGCGTGAGCGCGCTCGGATCCTCGAGGTCCTTGGTGACCAGACCGAATCGACCGAGGCCGGTGATCGCGCGCAGCTTGTCGGGGGCGTGCGTGGCGTACAGCAGGTAGGCGCTGGTGTTGAGCAGCGGCAGGTCGCCGCGCGCGCGGAACGCGAAGTCGAGCTCGGTGCGGTCGTAGCGCGGTGCGCCGCTGCGATTCACGTAGTCGAGCCCGCCCTGCGGCGTGCGCACGACGTCGATGCCGTAGCGCTCCGGATCCGAGTAGACGAGCGTGTCCCGACCCAGCATGAACGTGCCCGCATACACCGACATGGCGATGCGGTCCTGGCGCGCGGCGACGAAGTCGAAGGTCTGCAGCGCTTCCTGGCGCGTCTCGGTCGGGAAGCCGATGAACCACGACGTGCCCGCCATCAGGCCGGTGCGCTTCATGTTGGCGAGGATCTTGTCGACGCGCGGGATGTCATTGCCCTTGTCGATCAGGTCGAGCACGCGCTGCGAGGCCGACTCGAAGCCGAACTGCAGGAAACGGAAGCCGCCCTTGTACAGGGTGTCGATCAGCTCGGGGTTGGTGTAGGGCTGCTCGAACTTGGTCTCGGCAAACAGGTGGATGTCGAGGTTCTCGCGCTGCACGCCTTGCGCGACCGCCTTGAGCGTCTTGGGCGGCGCGAGCGAGTCCCAGAACAAGAAGTACTTCACGCCGTCGGCGGCGATCTTCTTCACGTCGTTGAACACCAGCTCCGGGCGCCGCATGCGGAAGTTGCGGCGGAAGCCATCGCCGCAGAACGTGCACTTGCCGTAGTAGCAGCCGCGCGAGGTCTGGATGTTGCCGACCGGCTCCGGCAGCAGGTACTTGTCGAACGGGATGCCGCTGAAGTCGGGTGTCGGCAGCGCGTTCAGGTCCGGCAGATCGGGCGGCACCGTGGAGCGCTTGACCTCGCCGTTCTCGCAGTAGAACAGGTTCGGCACCTCGCACAGCGGTGTGCCGTGCTCGAGCGCGCTCACCAGCTTCACCAGCGCCTGCTCGCCCTCGCCGGCGATCGCGAAATCGAAGTACGGGAACAGATCCGGCGTGGTGAACAGCGTGTCCTTGTAGTCGTTGATGGTGGGGCCGCCCACCACCACCTTGACGTGCGGCGCCTTCTCCTTCAGCAGATACGCGAACTTGAGCCCTTCGAAGAACTGGAACGAGAACGGCATGGTGATGCCGACCAGCTTCGGGTTGGTGGCGAGCATCTCGTCGAGCAGCGTCTCGCGGTAGGCGTCCGACACCGGGTCGCCGATGCCGCCCGCGAGCGCGCTCAGGTTCTCCTGCACGAACGTGAGCGACTCCGGGTCGAACACCGGGTTGGCCGCGTACAAGAAGCGGATCGTGGTGTGCAGATCGTCGAACGCCTGGTTGAACAGCGCCGGGTCGAAGAACCGCGCCTGGTCGCGCATGACGTGCGCATCCTCTTCGGCGCGCAGCAACCGTTCGATCGGCGCCGCCACCAGCGGCGCGAGGAACCGGTACTCCCGCGATTCGACCTCGCTCAGCTCGGCCTTCTGCTCGAGCGTGCGCACGCGCTGCTCCGCGTACCGGTAGTACCACTCGAGCCTCGGCTTCTGCACCAGCCTGTGGAAGACCTCGACGTTGAGATCGTAGAAGCCCACGTCGTGGCCGGCCTCGCGCAGGCACGCCTTCAAGGCGGGAAGGCTCGAATAGGGGACGGTGGGTAGGCAGCGATCGGGTGGATAGACGAGCAGGACTCTCATGGGTGACGCTTGTTTCCCGGTTGATGGTGCCTGGCCCGGAACGGGCACGCTTCGTGGAAGCATACCCCGGCGGCGGCCGCGGTCGCGATACTATAGCACAGCCGTTCGCAGCAGCTGTAGCACGCCCGCCCCAGGAGCGACCGATCAACCCAACACGTGTTGCTCCACGCTGTTCCGATCGAAATCCGGGCCCCGGTTCTCAAGCCGAAACTCGCTGCGTGTCTCGTCGCGGTGCGATCGGTTTTTTCCCGGCGCGTCCGCGCGGCGCTTTTCCGATCCGGAAAGTGGGGTGGAACATCGTCCCTAAGTGATGGTTTTTGAAATGGTTAGAAAAACAGCTCGATCTCGATTCAAGACCGCCGGACGCCGGTGGACGGCCCTCCATGGGAGTGCCAGCCGCCGGCGCTCCGGCTTCGGTTCCTGGAGGTGCTGGTGGCGACCGCGTTGCTTGCGGTGGGCGGCCTGATCGTGTTCCCGACCATGATCTCGTACTCGACGATGTCGCGCACCGCACGCGAGGAGAACCTCGCCAGCTTCGACCTCGAGGCCGCGCTCGAGGATCTGCGCAGCGCGCTGCGCACGATCCCGGCGCACGATCCGTGGCGCAACGAGGTCACGGTCGATCCGAGCGCCTGGAGCGACGGCGATCCACCGCTCGACTTCGACGACTGGTACCCGCCGTTCCACCGCGTCATCCCGGACACGATGGCGCGCGACATCCCGAAGTACCGGCCGCCCGACGAAGGCGGCTCGGGCCACCTCAGCGCCGAGCGCATGTTCGTCGATTATCCGGAGCGCTCGGCGACCGAGCAGGCCGCGAACAGCAACGATCCGATCGCGGTCACGCTGACCGTGACCTGGAATGACATGCTCGGCCGGGCGCGCACGCGCGTGCTGGCGAGCGTGATCTACTGAGCGGGGAGGGGAGCGATCATGGTGCAGAACCAGAAGCGCAGCGCCGGCTTCGTCGCGATCGAGAGCATGCTCTCGGCCGCGTTCACCGCGCTGATCCTCGGCGGCTTCGTGCTCCTGATGCGCAGCGCGCGCGGACCCAACGAGACCGGCGAAGCGACCGCGCAGCTGCAGGAGATCGGCCGCCGCATCATCGTCGAGATCGGCAACGACTTGAAGAACGCCGGCATCCGCGAGACCGGCGGCGTCAACTATCCGGAGATCTTCGAGCGGCCGGTGGGCGACGCCAACACGCCGCGCGGCAACCTGGTCGCGAGCATGAGCTTCGGCGACGCCGGCAACGCCCAGTATCAGTGGGCACGCAACGGCGAGAACGAGAGCCGCATCGAGCGCAACCGCGATCGCGCCTGCGACGAGCTCGTGTTCACGCCCATCGACTACGACCAGACCATCGACGGCAACCCGAAGGTGGGCTGGCCGCTCGACAGCACCAACAACGACCAGATCAAGTGGGACGCCGACGAAGTGAACTACCGCGTGGTGCGCGATGCGTCGGGCACGCCATGGCTGGAGCGCCGCATCAACGATCAGACCCCGCGCAAGATCGGTCCGTTCGTGCAGAACATCACCTTCGACTGTCTCGGCAGCGACCGCACCCTGCTCTACAACCAGGTTGCGATCGTGGTCTACCTCGCGACCACCGGCGGCGACGGCCGGCGCATCGAATCCGCGGTCGAGGGGGTGGTGAACCTGGGCATCCGCAGGGACTCCTGAGCAAGGGAAGCAAGGCGGGCGCTGATGAGTGGGATGAGCGATGGGGAGGAATGCATCATGAAACTCGCGACGAGACGCAACCGAGATAGAGGCGCCGTGCTGCTGGCCGCCTTGATCGCGCTCATCGTGGTGACGATGCTGGCCGCGGCGCTGTTCTCGACGGCGCTGGCGCAGCTGCGCCTGTCCACGACCAACGAGCATGCGACCTATGCAGCTGCTCCGGCGCAGGGGCGCTCGAGCTGGCGCAGGTGAAGCTGTTGAAGACGCTGCCTACCTGATCGGCTCGGGCCAGCTGCAGCTGCACCAGCCAACATCACCGGCACGTTCACCTACGACGTCGACACCAACCTGAACGCCGATGACGGGGCGGCGGACACGGTGACCGTCGCCTACACCGTGAGCGACAACTTCTCGCTCGACGGCTGGGATCCCGGCGACGTGCCGCAGAACGGCGGTCACTGGGAGACCGACACCGACGGCGTGCAGACCTTCTACCGCAACTACCTCGCCTGGGCCGATGTCAACGCCCACAACGCGCGCACGCGCGGCGTGCGCATCGTCGAGGCCGCGCTCACGCCGATCTTCCAGTACGCGGTGTTCTACGACAACGATCTCGAGATCCTGCCCGGTCAGAACATGACCCTGTCGGGCCGCGTGCACTCGAACTCGAACATCTACGTGGGCACCGGCGCGGGCAAGACGCTCACCATCAACTCCGACTACTTCAAGTGCGCCGGCAGCATCTTCCGCCAGCGCAAGGACACCGCCGCGCCCTCGGACGGCACGGTGCAGATCAAGGTGAAGAACAAGGGCCTGTTCTATCAGATGCTGAACAAGGCGCAGATGCAGCTGCTCGGCATCCCCTCGACGAGCGGGTTCGACAGCCTGTTCCAGGGCTACGACAAGAACCAGGACGGCGACCTGGCGGACAACGGCGACTACCCCGACTTCACGGTCGGCGCCGTCACGCTGTGGGAAGGCTCGGTGGGCGATCAAGGGCACGGCGTCAAGCGCCACGAGCCGCCGTCCATCGGCAACATCAAGATGTACTCGCAGAAGGCGAGCGACGAGGAGTGGGGCGACTACAACTACGACGCCACCAGCAAGCAATGGGTGGCGGCGGACCCGCCTGGCAGCGGCCAGTACAACAAGGGCAACTACTTCGCGAACGCCGGCCTCACCATCGTGCAGGATCCGAAGAACCCCGGCACCTGGATCGCGAAGAACCAGAGCGGCGTGACCGTCAACCTGCGCGCGGGCACGCTCACCAACCGCACCATGTACGACGCACGCGAAGGCAAGACGGTGCAGGTCGTGGACGTCGACATGAGCCTGCTCACCAAGGACTACGACGCCAATGCCGACGGCGACCTGAACGACCCGGGCGACTTCGTCGGCAAGTCAGGGTTGATCTACGTCGGCCGCCGCGATTGCTGGAAGCCCGAGGACTCGAGCTATCACCAGCCAAACGGCATCCGGCTCAGGAACGGTACCACGCTCAAGGCGGGCACCACGGTCGTGAGCGAGGACCCGGTGTACGTGTGGGGCGACTACAACACCGTGGAGAAGAAGCCCGCCGCGGTGATCGCCGATGCGGTCAACCTGCTCTCGAACGGCTGGACCAACAGCAAGTCGAAGGGACAGCTGCCCGCAGCGCGCGCGACCACCTTCAACTTCGCCATGATCACCGGCGCCGACTCCACCCAGGGCTCGAGCTACTGCGGCGGCTTCGAGAACCTGCCGCGCTTCCACGAGGACTGGACCGGCGTCACCTGCAAGATCCGCGGCTCGTTCGTCAACATCTTCAAGAGCGAGATCGCCAGGGGCGCCTGGGTGTACGGCGGCGATCACTACACCGCGCCCAACCGCGACTGGGACTACGACCCGAGCTTCAACGACCCGAGCAAGCTGCCGCCGTTCACGCCGGTGGCCGGCTCGATCCGCACCACCATCACGATTGCCAACCCGCCGCCAGGCTGGCCGCCGCAAGGCTGAGCCGCGGCAAGGTGCCCGGGGTCCTCGAGCGCGAGGGCCCCGGTTGCGTTCGTGCGCGGCGCGAGGTGAAATGCAGGCGATGTGGCCGATGCTGCCAGCACTGATGCTGATCGCGCACTCCTCGGTCGCCGCCGACGAGCGCGCCGCTGCCACGCAAGCGGGCAGCGTCACGACCCCCGCCGGCGCCGCCATTGCGGGTGCGTGCGTGCGCTTGCAAGCCTGCCGCGACCGCAGCGAGCAGCACCAGGCAGAGAGCGCCGAGGACGGCACGTTCCTGGTGCGCGGGCTGGCATCTCCTTACTACGACATCGAGGTGAGCAAGCCGGAATTCGTCACCTGGCGGAGCGGCACGGCGGCCGGCGTCAGCTGCGAGCACGTGGTGCTGGCGCCGCAGGCGCGTCTCGCTGGCCGCGTGCAAGACCGCGAGTCAGCTCGGCCGCTGCGCGAGCTCGCGATCTCCTGGCACGGACCACGCCCTGGCGCGCAGTTCACCGAGGACGTGCTCGTGGCCTGCGCGCCGGACGGGCGCTTCGACGTGGGCGTCGACCCCGGCACGTACGTGTTCCGGTTCGCCGCCGTGGGATTCGCCGACGCCGTGCTCGCGCCCGTGGTGCTGAACAGCAGCAGCGGCCACCACCTGCAAGCCATCGAGCTCGCACCCGCGCACCGCGTCGCCGGTCGCATCGTCGATGCGCGCGGCGGCCGCGTCAGCGCTGCGATCGTCAAGTGCTACGATCCCGCGCGCCGGTTCGTGTCGGCCCGCCACACCGGCTGGACGTGCGAGCTGCCGAGCGGCGATCGGTATCACGAGGCGCTGGTGCCGAACCAGGTGGTGATGACGCGCGCCGACGGCAGCTTCTCGTTCGCCTGGCCGAGCGAGCGCTGCGAGCTGGTGGTCCTGCACGCCGCGTTCGTGCCGCGGTTCGTGGCCGCCGACCTCACCAGCGACCGGGATCTGGGCGATCTGATCCTGCACCGCGGCGGCGACGTGGTGGGCCGCGTGCGCAGCGCATCGGGCGCCCCGGTCGCGGGTGCGGTCGTGCGCGCGGCCGACGCGTCCGCGTTCTCCTCGGCGCGCGCCACGTGCGACGCGCTCGGCAGCTTCGCCCTGCACCGCCTCGCACCCGGCACGTGGACGCTGATCGCCGAGACCGTGGGCGGCAGCGCCCGACTGCAGGCGCGATGGCAATCACGCTGCCAGATCATGGTGGTCGAAGGTGCGTCGGTGGCGGTCGACCTGTGCGCGCCGCCCTGCCGCTGAGGCGCGATCGGGCCATCGCGCCGCGCGGCTGGCTCGCTTCGAGAATCACGCTCCGAAGGTGTGCCGGAGTGCGCTATCATCGCCGCCACGCCACCGCCGCGTGTGCACCGTGTGATGTCGCTCGTCCATGAAGCTGCTGGAGCATGGCCATGAAGTCCACCGCGCTGCTCGTTCTGCTCGCCCTCCCACCCTCCGTCTTCGCCCAGGACGCGCGCACGCCGATCACCGCGCTGCCGCGGGTGATCAAGAAGCCGGGCTCGTACTACTTGACCAGCGATCTCGTCGGCAGCGCCGGCGATCATGGCATCGTCATCAAGGCGAACAACGTGACGATCGACCTGAACGGCTTCTCGCTGATCGGTTCGAGCCAGACCCTGGACGGCATCCTGGTCAAGCTGCCGGTGACCAACCTGTGCGTGGTGAACGGCACCATCGCCGGCTGGGGCCGCAACGGCATCCAGGCGGCCAACGCCAGCAACAGCCAGTTCGCGCGCCTGCGCATCTCGCACAGCGGCACCGGCGGCGCCGGTCTCGGCGTGGAGACCGGCAGCGGCTGCACGCTGAGCGAGTGCTCGGTCGAGGCCAACGTCGGCGATGGCATCGTCGTCGGCTCGGGCTGCACGCTCGCGCGCTGCGCCTCGCGCGAGAACACCCAGTCCGGCATCCGCGTCGCCGCGCACGGCAACCTGACGGCATGCACGGCCGAGTCGAACGGTCTGGACGGCGTGACTGCGGCCTCGTCCAACATCAACGGCTGCGTGGCGCAGCAGAACGTGAACCACGGCATCTCGGCCACTGATCAGTCGACGGTGAAGAGCTGCAATGTCGCGACCAATGGCGCATCGGGCATCGACATGCCCGACGCGGGCAGCGTGAGCGACGTCACCGCCACCGGCAATTACTATGGCATCAGCGCCGGCCAGGGCTGCACGATCCTCGGCTGCACGCTGAGCGTGAACCGGTCGCACGGCATCTTCAGCGGTGGGCGCAACACCATCGCCGATTGCACCGCGTACTCGAACATCGGCGTGGGCATCTACGTCGGTCGCGGCTGCACGGTCACGCACTGCACTGCCGCCAAGAACGCGCTCACCGGCATCTCCCTCAACGGCGGCGGCACCGTGGTGAACTGCACCGCCGAATCGAACGCGTTCGACGGCATCGCCGTCACCAACAACTGCCTGGTGCTGAGCAACAACTGCTTCAAGAACCTGAAGGACGGCATCCACGCCTTCCTCGAGGACAATCGCATCGAAGGCAACAGCGTGACCGGCAACGACCAGGGCATCGCCGTCGACGCCGCCGGCAGCACGATCTTCCGCAACAGCGGCCACGGCAACGCCAACGGCAACTACATCATCGTCGGCGGCAACGACGTCGGCCCGGTCGGCTCCGCCGAGACTGCCACCAGCCCGTGGGCCAACATCGCGTACTGAGCGGGCGGCGCGCTGCGCCTGGCATCGAGACCCACCTTGGTCCTGGCGACCTCGACACGGCCATCGATCTCGACCTGCTGACCAAGCTGCTGGCGAGATGGGCCTCTCGGGCCTGGCGCCAGGCCGCCTCAAGTTCCAACGAGCTGCAACAGCCCGGGTGTGAACGACACGCCTCGTGATGCGCCAGGATCCACCTCGATGGCTTGCAGATAGATGCCGAGGCCGATGAGCGATGGACCACATGGCATGATCACGGCAATGTCGGCGCGCGGCGCGGGAATCGACACGACCGGGAACGTGAAGGCCGGCAGGACCAGGAGCGTGCCGTCCCACGCGGTCGGCAAGGAAGCCGGCGTCCAGCCGACGAACAGGATGCCCTGGGTGAAGTACCCGAACGAATTGCCGATCCGGAGCGAGACATCGCTGCGGATGGCCGGCAAGCCCCACGACGTGAACGACGGAACACCACGTGGGTCGCGCCAGGCCAGGCGGCTGGAGTTCGGCGCTGCATGAGGCCACGCCGCCGCAGCAGCGCGGTGGCGACGGGTCGCCCATCATGCGCGCTTGGGTGTTGCTCGCCGCTGCCGCGCGAGTACCATGCGCACCCTTCCCACGACGCGACTTCGCTTCCAGGAGATTCGTCATGAATCAGAGCGCGTTCGAGCGCGAGGCGCTGCGCCAGCATGCCGAGCAGCAGCGCGGCCAGTTCGAGGACTTGCTCAAGCGGTTCGTCGAGGTGCCGAGCGTGAGCATGGAGCCCGAGCGCCAGCCCGAGATCCAGAAGATGGCCGACCTCGCCTGCGAGACGTTGCGCTCGTTCGGTGCCGAGGCGCGCCTCATCCCGACCAAGGGCAACCCGATCATCCACGCGCGCTACGCCGTCGATCCCGCCGCTCCCACGATCACGATCTACAATCACATGGACGTGCAGCCGGGCGGCGCCAAGGAAGAGTGGAAGACCGAGCCGTTCGTGTTCACCAAGGAAGGTGACACGTACTTCGGCCGCGGCACCACCGACGACAAGGGGCCGGCGCTGTCGGCGCTGTTCGGTGCGAAGTACGCGATCGACCACGGTGCGAAGGTGAACGTGTCGTTCCTGTGGGAGCTGGAGGAGGAGATCGGCAGCCCATCGTTCGAGGCGGGCATCGCCGCGGAGGCGGGTGCGCTCAGGACCGACGCGGTGGTGGTGTCGGACACGGTGTGGATCTCGCGCGCGCGGCCGGCGTGTCCGTCGGGCTTGCGTGGCCTGCAAGGCTTCACGCTGCATCTCGAGACGGCCGGCACCGATCAGCATTCCGGCACCGCCGGCGGCGCGGCGCGCAATCCGATCGCCGAGCTGATGGGCGTGATCTGCCAGTGCTTCGATCCGGTGACCGGCAAGGTCAAGATCAAGGGCTTCTACGATGACGTGGTGGCGCTGTCCCGGGACGAGGCCGAGATGTTCAAGAAGTGCGGCTTCTCGGTGGCGCAGTTCAAGAAGGACCACGGCTTCAAGAGCCTGCGCGTCAACCAGCCGCTCGAGGTGATGAAGCGCATCTGGGCGGGGCCGACGTTCGAGGTGCATGGCGTGGTGGGCGGCTATCAGGGACCGGGCGTCAAGACCATCATCCCACCGCGCGGCGAGGTGAAGGTCACGTGCCGGCTGGTGCCCAACCAGGATCCGAAGAAGATCGTGAAGCTGATCGTGAGCCACGTGAAGAAGCTGAACAAGGACGTGGTGGTGAAGCTCGAGGGCACGCTCGCGCCGTACCGCGGCATGACGCAGGGTCCGTTCGCCGATGCGATCCGCGGCGCGATGAAGTTCGCGTTCGGCAAGGAGCCGGTGTTCGTGCGCGAGGGCGGTTCGATCGGTGCCGTGGTGACGATGGAGGACGTGCTCGAGTGCCCGGTCGGCTTCCTCGGCCTGTCGCTGCCCGAGCACGGCTACCACGCGCCCAACGAGAACTACGACTGGCAGCAAGCCGCGGGCGGCATGGCCGCGTTCGCGCGCCTGTTCGAGCAGGTCGCGCGCTTGAGCAGCGCGCAGCTGAAGAGCGTGCCGAAGCCCGCCAAGGCGAAGGGGGCGGCGAAGAAGAAGCGGAAGTCATCCTAGGCTGAGCCCGAGCGTGCCCGGAGCGCGCTCGCGCACGTGACCGCATGTCCAGAGGAGGAGGAATCGTGGCACACACGCCCAGCTCTGCCCCACCCGTACCGAAACAGGCGACGGCGGACTTCAAACCGTACGTGCCGGCGGAGCAAGAGATTGCCGAGTTCACTCCCAAGGCGATCATCTTGGGGTCCGTGTTCGGCCTGATCTTCGGCGCCGTCACCGTGTATCTCGCGCTTCGCGCAGGGCTCACGGTGTCGGCGTCGATCCCGATCGCCGTGCTGTCGATTGCCGTCTTCAAGCGCATAGGCAAGTCCACGATCCTCGAGAACAACATCGTTCAAACCATCGGCTCGGCCGGCGAATCGATCGCCGCCGGTGTCGTGTTCACCACGCCGGCGTTCCTGTTCATCGCCAGTGGCGGCGCCAAGGAGTACTTCGATTACGTTCAGATCATGACCATGGCGGCCGTGGGCGGCATCGTCGGCGTGCTGATGATGGTGCCCATGCGCCGCGCGCTGATCGTCAAGGAGCACGGCCAGCTCCCCTACCCCGAGGGTACCGCTTGCGCCGAAGTGCTGATTGCGGGCGAGCGGGGTGGGGCGATGGCGAAGACTGTCTTCGCAGGGTTCTGGACCGCACTCATCTACACGCTGGCCAACAAGCTGTTCGCTCTCTGGAAGGAGGTGCCCAAGCTGCTCGGTACGTCGCGTGATGCGGCCTTCAAGAATGCTACCGTGACGAGCGAGATCACGGCCGAGTATCTCGGCGTGGGCTACATCATCGGTCCGCGCATCTCCGGCATCATGGTGTCCGGTAGCGTGCTGTCGTGGCTGGCGCTGATTCCGCTACTCTCGATGTTCGTGCCGGAGAGCCAGGTCAAGCAGGACCTGCTCAAGCTCGGTTTCGGCCAGGGATGGATGGATACCCATTCGCAAGCCGACTGGTACTATCGCGCCTACATCCGCTACATCGGTGCCGGTGCCGTGGCAATGGCCGGGCTGATGACTCTCTTGCGCACGATGCCGACGATCGTCAATTCGATCCGCGACTCGCTGCGTGAGATTCGCGCGGGTGGTGCTGCCGGCGGTACGGGTGCTGTGCGCACGCAGCGCGACCTCTCGATCATCTGGGTCGCGCTTGGTTCACTCGGGCTCGCGCTGCTCATGCCGGTGCTGCCGAAGATGCCGGGTCAGTTTCCGAGCAGCTTGCTGATCAGCGTGCTGATCATCGTATTCGGGTTCTTCTTCGTGGCCGTCTCGTCGCGCATCGTCGGCCTGATCGGTTCGTCTTCCAACCCGATCTCTGGCATGACCATCGCTACCTTGCTCGGCACGTGCCTGATCTTCCTCGCTTGCGGATGGGGCAACTCGGTTGCGGATCAGGCCGCCGCGCTCACCGTCGGCGCGATCGTGTGCATCGCCGCAGCAAACGCAGGAGCGACGTCGCAAGATCTGAAAACAGGGTACCTGGTCGGTGCGACACCGATCCGCCAGCAGGTCGGACTGTTGATCGGTGTGCTGGTGTCGGTGGCGGCGATTGGTCTCACAATCATCATGATGCACAAGTCCACGTGGGGTCCGATTGGTGGCGAGAAACTGCCCGCGCCACAAGGCACTCTGATGGCCACGATCATTCAGGGGGTGCTATCACGAGACCTCCCCTGGGGCTACATCTATGTCGGGGCGGCGCTGGCGCTCATGGTCCAGCTGTGCGGCGTGAGCGGTCTTGCCTGGGCGGTGGGCGCCTACCTGCCAATCTCCACCACGTTCCCGATCTTCGTCGGTGGCTCCATGCGCTGGCTGACCGACAGGATTCGTGGCGAGAAGGAAGAGAGCGAGGTCTCCTCGGGCATGCTCTACTCGACCGGGCTGGTCGCGGGCGGATCGATCGGCGGCTTGATCGTCGTCCTCTTGTCCCAGGCCAATTGGGGTCTGGGCTCGCCCGGTGAGAAGCTCCAGCACTCGATCGGTGACGGGGGTGCCACGATTGTCGCACTCGTTGCATTCGGCCTGATGTGCTTGATGCTGGTGCGACGCGCTTTGCGCAAGCTCGAGATCTAGATCCTACACGGCGACAGGACCACCCTCCGGGGGCGTGCCACGCGCGCGAGACACGCTGCCATGCGCTGCCATCGCCATCGCTGCCTGCCATCGGGTGGAGAAGGACCTGAGGTAGCTCGAAGGAGCCCGCGACTCGCGCGCCCCGAGTCCTGCGTCATGCTTTCGTCGGTCTTTTCGAAACACGCGGAGAAGCTGAGTGTGAAACACGTCGTTCGTACCGGACGAGAGGTTGAGCCATGCTGAAGTGGGTGGGTCGTCGAACGAGCGGCAGCTCAGGCACCGCGCCGGCGGCAAGTGCAATCAGAGCCGCGGGCGAAGTGGAAGGGCCGCTCGGCCGACCACATCCCCGACCACCACCCCGTTGACAGCGCGCCGCTCACCGCGCACACTGTCTCGCCTCAAGGGGAACGCGCGGAGTTTGGGGCCGCGCGCTCGACCAGCCGCCTTCCCTGTGATCACGTGTGCCCGGCCATCGCTCGGTCGTGGAGTTTGGCCGGAGCTCGGCGCGCGTGGCGCGCGTACGTGAATCGCCCCTCGGCTCTTGCCAGTGCAATGCTTCGTTCCTTTCTGGAGAGGTAACCCATGTCGAGAACTCTGCGTTACGGTTTCTTGCTGGTCGCGACGGCCAGCGCATCGCTCGCCCTCGCGCAGCCACAGCAGCAGACGCCGCTCATCCCGCGCGACGTGCTGTACGGCAACCCGGACAAGGCGGCGCCCGAGATCAGTCCCGATGGCACCCGCCTGAGCTTCCTCGCGCCGGTGAACGGCGTGATGAACGTGTGGGTGGGGCCGCTTGCCGATCCGGGCGCGGCGAAGCCCGTCACCAACGACACCAAGCGCGGCATCCGCCGCTACCTGTGGGCGTTCAACAACACGCACGTGATCTACCTGCAAGACCAGGGCGGCGACGAGAACTGGCGCGTGTACGCGGTCGACCTCGCCACCAAGGAGACCAAGGACCTGACGCCGATGAAGGGCGTGGCAGCGCGCATCGAGGAAGTCTCGCCCAAGTTCCCGGACGAGATCCTGGTCGGCCTGAACAACCGCGATCCGCAGTACCACGACCTGCATCGCGTCAACCTGAAGACCGGCGAGCTCAAGCTGGTGCTCGAGAACAAGGAGTATGCGAGCATCCAGACCGACGATGAGTTCCACCCGGTGCTGGCGATGAAGATGACGCCCGACGGCGGCATGACGGTGGTGCGCTTCGACGCCAAGAACGGCGTCCAGGAGTTCACCAGGATTCCCGCGGAGGACTCGCTCACCACGGGCGTGGCGGGCATCGACAAGACCGGCAAGGTCGCATACGTGATGGACAGCCGCGGGCGCGACACGAGCGCGCTCAAGACCGTCGACCTCGACACCAAGGAAGAGAAGCTGGTCGCCGCCGATGCCAAGTCGGACGTGGCCGGCGTGATGCTGCATCCGACCAAGAAGACGATCGAGGCCGTGTCGTTCAACTACGAGCGCGTGCGCTGGGACCTCGTCGACCCGGCGATCAAGCCCGACCTCGACCAGCTGAAGACCGTGAGCAAGGGCGATCTGAACGTCGTCGATCGCTCGCAGGACGACCAGCACTGGATCGTGAGCTATCTCGAGGACACGGGGCCGGTGCGCGTGTACCACTGGGACCGCACCACGCACAAGGCGACGTTCCTGTTCACCAACCGCAAGGCGCTCGAGGGGCTCGCGCTGTCGCCGATGAGCCCGGTGGTGATCAAGGCGAAGGACGGCCTCGACCTGGTGAGCTACCTGACGTTGCCGGCCGGCACGGCCGGCAAGGATGCGCTGCACCCGAGCGCGCCGCTGCCGATGGTGCTGCTGGTTCACGGCGGGCCGTGGGCGCGCGACGCGTGGGGCTTCCATCCGACGCATCAGCTGCTCGCCAACCGTGGCTACGCGGTGCTGTCGGTCAACTACCGCGCCTCGACCGGGTTCGGCAAGACGTTCGTCAACGGCGGCAACCACGAGTGGGCCGGCAAGATGCACACCGACCTGCTCGACGCGGTCGACTGGGCGGTGAAGGAGAAGATCGCCGACGCGAAGAAGGTGGCGATCATGGGCGGCAGCTACGGCGGCTACGCGACGCTGGTGGGCGTGACCATGACGCCCGATCGGTTCGCGTGCGGCGTCGACATCGTCGGCCCGTCCAACATCGTCACGTTGCTGCAGACCATACCGCCGTACTGGGCGCCGATGGTGGAGATGTGGAAGACGCGGGTCGGCGACTTCACCACCGCCGAGGGCAAGGCATTCCTCGAGAAGCGCTCGCCGCTCACCTATGCGGCCGACATCAAGCGGCCGCTGCTGATCGGTCAAGGCGCGAACGATCCGCGCGTGAAGCGAGCCGAGTCCGACCAGATCGTCGCGGCGATGAAGGCGAAGGGCATCCCGGTGACGTACGTGCTGTTCCCTGACGAGGGGCACGGCTTCGCGCGTCCCGAGAACAACCTCGCGTTCTACGGCGTGACCGAGGTGTTCCTCGCCGAGCAGCTCGGCGGTCGCGCGCAGCCGATCGATGGCAAGTCGTTCCAGGGCTCGAGCATCCAGATCCTGGAAGGCGCCGATCGCATCCCCGGCATGACCCAGGCGCTCAAGCAGTAGCCTGGCGCTCCTCGCCGCCGCTCCGTCCCGCTTCGCCGCGCGGACGGAGCGGCATTCCTCACCTACAATCACGGTGTCTTCCTTGACCACCCAGGGAGGCCCTGCGTCACGAGCGCCGTGATGAGGTCCGTCCCACCGCCGCAGCGCCTTGCCCTCGCATGCGCAGGGCATCCACTAAGCTCTGTGCCTCCATGATCGAAGTCACGAGTGTCACCAAGTGTTATGGGCCGGTCACGGCGTGGATCCAGGTGTCGTTCCGGTTACGGCCCCAGGCGAGATCGTGGGCTCCTCGGTCCCAACGGCGCCGGCAAGAGCACGCGCTCAAGATGATCTCGACCTGGCTCGTGCCGACCGCGAGCAGATCGCGGTCTTCGCCGGCACGCGAAGGGCACTCGCGAGGTGCGCCGCTCGCTCGGCTACCTGCCCGAGCACAACGCGCTTGTACGAGGGCATGCGCGTCGATCGCCTGCTCTCGCGTTCATCGCCAGGATGCACGGGCTCGCGGCGAGCAAGCTCGGCGTGCGCTCGGCATGGGTCATCGACCACTGCGGTCTGGGCAGTTGCGAAGAAGCGCATCAGCAGTGCTCGAAGGGCTACCGCCAGCGGGTCGGCGTCGCCGCGGCGCTGATCCACGACCCGCGCGTGATCGTGCTCGACGAGCCCACGCACGGGCTCGATCCGCTGCAGGTGGTGACGTTCCGGGAGTTCATCGGCAAGCTGCGCGAGGGCCGCTCGATCCTGTTCAGCAGCCACATCCTGAGCGAGGTGCTGAGCATCTCCGAGCGCGTGCTCATGATCCACCGCGGCAAGCTCCTGCACGACGGCCCGGTGAAGGATCTCGAGCGCCGCGCGGCAGGCGAAGGCGAACGTCGAGGACGTGGTGCTCGACATGGTGCGCAGCTCGCCCGCCGGCGGGGGACAGCCATGACCGCACGCGCCACGCTCACGTTCGGCGAGCGGCTGCAGGGCGCGCGCCTGGTGGCCGGGCGCGAGCTCACTACCTACTTCGACACCAGCATCGCTACGTCTACACGATCGCCTTCGCCCGGTGCTGGCGAACTCGATCTTCATCGACGAGTTCTTCCTGTCCAGCCGCGTCGAGATGCGATCGGCGCTTCATTTCACCATCTCTATCCTGTTCGCGGTGTTCCTGCCGGCAGTGACGATGCACTCATGGGCCGAGGCGCAAGCACCGCACGGTCGAGCTGTTGCTCACGCTGCCGATCGTGCCGGCACAGGCGATCCTGGAAAGTACCTCGCCGCGCTCGGGTTGCTCACTGTTCTATCGGCGTCGCTGCCGATCGTGGTCATGCTCGAGGTGCTCGGCAACCCCGACCTCGGCCTGATCTGCGCCGGCTACCTGGGGGTGTTCGGCCTCGGCGCGCTGTTCCTCGCGGCCGGCATGCTGCTCTCGGCGATCGCCACGGATCAGATCGTCGCGTTCGTCACCACCACGCTGCTGTGCTTCTTCCTGGTGCTGAGCGGCAACGACAAGGTGGTCGCGGTGCTGGATGGCTTGTTCCCCAAGCTCGCGCCGGGCACGCTGCTCAAGGACGCGGTGTCGGTGGTGCCGCCGTACGATGCGTTCGTGTCCGGATCGGTCGAGCTCGCTGCGGTGGTGTACTTCGCCGGCTTCGCGGCGGTGTTCCTGTGGCTCACCGGCGTGGTGCTGGAGCGCAACCGCGAATGAGGCGCGCGCGCACATGGACGCGGGTGGTGGCTGCGGCGCTGGTGCTGGCAGTGTCGCTCGGCAGCGTGGTGTTCGCGGTGCGCGTGGTGCGCCATCACCATGCGACCCGCATCGAGCTGGGCCGGCTGCGCATCACCGAGCTCAGCGACCTGACCCGCGCACGGCTCGGCTCGCTGCGCGACAAGCTGTTCCTCACCTACTTCGTCAGCGGGCGCAGCGAGATGCCATCCCACATGCGCGATGTCGAGCGGCGCGTGGGCGATTTGCTCGCCGCGATGCAGCGCGCCGCAGGCGGCCGGCTCGACTACCAGATCGTGCATCCGGCCGACGATCCGGACCTCGAGCACTACGCCGCGCATCGCAAGGCGGCACCGGTGCGCGTGCGCAGCGTGGTGCGTGACGGCTACAGCGAGACGACGATCTGGTCGGCGATGACGATCGCCTACGGCGCCCACAAGCCGGCGCTGCTGCCGAGCATCGGTGCCGAGCACCTACCGTACCTGCAGTCGTTGATCGTCAGCCACATCGAGCAGATGGAGCACCCGCGCAAGCCGCGCTACGCGCTCGCCGCACCGGCGCATCGCGTGGTCGGTTTCGAGCAGCTGAAGGGCGAGCTGGCTGCGCGCGGCGAGCTGATCACGGTCGATCTCGACCAGGGCGCGCCGTTCCCCGACGACGTCGATCTGCTGTTCTGGCTCGAGCCGCAGCACGTGGCGCCGTCGCGCTTGCGCGAGCTCGATTGGTTCCTCGCCACCGGCTCGACCGCGGTGATCGCCGGCAGCGAGCAGCGAGCCGAGCTCGCGGATGCGGACGGCAAGCCCACGCTCACGGTGCAGCCGACCGGTTACGATGCCGAGGCGCTGCTGCAGAGCATCGGCTTGCACCCGGTGCGCGGGCTGGTGCTGGACAAGCGCTGCGAGGAGCTCGCCACGGCGGGCGGCAAGCTGCCGGCGCCGTACCTGATCCGCTGCATCGGCTACGATCAGGACTTCCGGCCGATGCTCGAACTGGCCGAACGGCTTCTGCTGTTCCCCGTGCCGACGCCGCTCGCGCTCGATGCCGAGCGATTGAGCGAGCGCGGCTACAGCGCGCACGTGCTCGCCACCACGTCGGACGGCTCGTCGCTGCAGCCGCTCCCGAGCGGGCCGGTCCTGGTGACGGACCCTCAAGCCAGAGGCAGGCCGCGCGGTGGCGAAGCAGCCGCTCATGGTGTGGCTGCGGCCGAACGACCCGTGGTGCGGGTCGCTCGTGGTGAGCGCGAGCGCGAACCCGTTCGACGACGCGTTCCTGAAGCGCGAGTCGACGGCGCACGTGCGGCTGGTGAAGACGACGCTGCTCGACACGCTCACGGCGGACGATCGCCTGGTGCAGGCGCGCGCGGCGGTGGGACAGCCGCGCCGATCCCCAGGCTCACGCCCGGCGCGCGGCATGGTGGCGGCTCGCCTGCGTGTTCGCGCTGCCGGCGGCGCCTTCACGATCGCCGTGCTGCAACAGCTCGCCGAGCGGCGCCGCAGCGGCGGCGAGCGGCACGCGATCTCTCGGCGGCAGCGGCGCGGCATCGTGCCGCGGGTCGCGATCGCATGCGGGGCGATGGTGCTGGTGGCGGTGCTCGCGAGCCGCGTCAGTAGCCGTCGACCCGACGCAGGACCACGTCCAGCACGCTGTCGAACGAGACCGTCGTGCTGGCGCAAGCGCTGGCGAGCGAGCCGGTCACCAGGGCGCGCGTGATCGCGTCGGCGCGCGAGCGCCTGCCGCCGGCGTTGCGGCCGCTGATCGCCAGGCTGAACGACGTCTTGCAGCAGGTGCGGCGCGCCGGAGCGCACCTCGACATCACCGCGGTCGATCCGGACGACCTGACGGCGGCGGAGCGCGAGCAGCTGCTGACGCGGCATCAGCGGCCAAGGTCACGCTCAGGACGACTCGGTCACCAGCGTCCTGGAGAGCATCACAACGCGCTCACGCTCGAGCGCGGCGGCCGCAGCGAGACGCTCACGTTCCCGGCGGTCGATGCGTTCGAGAACCTCGAGTTCCGCCTCGCGTTCGCTGCAGCGCTTGCTCTCGGGCCAGACGCCGCGTTGCCTTCGCGTCGGATGCGCGCATGTCGTCGGCCGAGGCGTGGGGAGTTCCAGCAGAAGGGACTGTCGGCGCCGGTGGGCACCGACGTGTACAGCCTGGCGCGCGAGGTGCTGAAGAACAACGACTTCCGCGTCACGCGCACGTGAACCCGCGCGACCCGGTGATGCCCGCGGACAGCGACGTGCTGGTGTGGCTGCAGCCGCACCGCGACGTATGCGCGATGTTCGAGGAGATGATCCGCTTCACCTGCACCACGGCGGCAAGGTCGTGCTGGCGGCGCAACGCCAGCATCCAGTCCCGCCAGTATCCCGGCACCGACTTCAAGATCGTGTACTGGCCGCAGCCGCAGTCGCCCGACGTCGAGGAGCTGTATTTCCCGGACATCGGTGTGTCGCTGGTGCGCGAGGTGCTGTTCGACGAGCTCATGACACGCATCGCCATGGAGTCGCAGGTGAACCGCAGCGCGGTGCGCGAGTACCACGCGATGGAGGCGGCGCTGCCGTTCTTGATTCGCGCGTCGGCGCCGAACTTCGCGCGCGGCTCGCTGATCACGCAGAACGTCGGCGATCAGGCGTTCCTGTACGCCAACTTCTTCGATCTCGACCAGAGCAAGCTCGCGAGCTACGGGCTGACCGCGCGGCCGCTCATCAGCACGTCGGCGCACGCGTGGAAGTTCAACTGGAAGGGCGGCTGGCTGCCGGACGAGCTGCTGCAGGGCCCGCCGCGCGACGAGCATGGTGCGCCGCAGTACCTGGGACCGGTGCCGATCGCGATCGAGGTCACCGGCACGTTCCCGCTGCCGGGCGCGAAGCTCAGCATCACGCCGCCGCAGATGTTCGGTGCGAAGGGAGCCGACGCGCCAAGGGAGAGGCCGCGGCCGATCGAGCCGCCGGATGATCCGGCGCGGCCGGGCACGCTCGTGTTCTTCGGCGGCTCGGAGCTGTTCAAGAACCATCGCTTGCTCGAGCCGGAGTTCCGCGCCGACCGCCTGCTGCTGAACGCGGTGGCCGCGCTCGCGCTCGATCCGCCGCTGGCGCAGCTGATGGCGCGCCGGCCGGTGGCGCGCGGGTTCGGTCTGGTTCCTTCGCCCGAGCGGCTCGAGTGGCGCGCCATCGTGCTCGGATCGTTCCCGTTCGCCATGCTCGCGCTGTGGTTCGCCTGGCGCGCCGGCCGGAGGTGAGCCAGATGCAGAAGGCGATCGTCGGGTTCACGGCGGCGCTGGTCTTGTTCGGCGCGTGGGACTTCCTGCTGACGCGGCGCGAGGCGCTGGCAAGGCGCGAGGGCGTGCGGGTCGGGCGGCTGGTGGGCAAGGAGGAGCGCGAGGGACGGCCGGTCGCGGCGCTGCGGCTCGAGCGGGCGGCGCTGCCGGCGCAGCTCTACGTCACGCAGGGTGGCGGCGTGTGGCGCTGCGTGACCTACCACAATGCCGTGGCGAGCGCCGAGAAGATCGAGGCGGTGGTGAAGAAGCTGTTCGAGGCCGAGGGCGTGATCCAGAGCGACGATCCGCAGCACGCCCGCGACTACGGTCTGGCCATGCCGACCACGCTCAAGGTGAGCTTGCACGGGGCGAACCTCACCAAGGATCGCAACCGCGACGATCTGCGACGTCGAGATCGGCAATCCATCGCCCGAGCAGGACGGTTGCTACATCCGGCAGGCGGGCAGCCACGCGGTGTGGTCGGTGGATCAGAATCCCGCGGCTCGAGCTCGATCTGGCGCCGCAGCAGCAGCTGCCGCCGCTGCTCGACGAGCATCATCGAGCGCGTGGTGGAAGGCGGCGAAGCAGATGAAGGCGGTCTGCGTCCAGGTGGGGGAGGACGGCTACGATCTCGAGGTGCGCGAGCGGCAGCTGACGCCGGAAGAGATGCAGGAGATGCGCGCGCCGCCGGATCCGTCAAAGCCGCAGAAGCCGCGGTTCGAGTGGTACCTGAAGCGCGGCGGCAGCGAGCAGTTGCTCGAGTACCGTGCGAGCGGCGCCTACACCACATTCGTCGCACGCGCGCCGTACCTGGACGTGCTCGATCCCGCGCGGCGCGCGCAGCTGAAGCTCGCCGTGCCGCGCGCCGAGCTCGTCATCACCACCGCCGAGGGCAAGCCGCTCACGCTCGCGCTGGGCGGCGACGAGCAGCATCCCGTGGTCGAGAACCAAGGCGTGCAGAGCCTCTACGCCGTCGACCCCGCCGTCGCCAGCCTGCTCTTCCCGAGCGCCGAGACCCTCCTCTCCCCCGCCAACCCCTGGGACGCCTGGCTCAAGCAAAAGTAGGGACAGCGTAGACTGTCCCTCTCACTTCCTGGACGGGAGCTTGATGTAGCCGATGCCGTTCAGCTTCTGGATGTAGCTCGGGTCCTGGGCATCGCTGCGGACGTCGGGTGCGATCCGGCGCGCTTGCTCGTCCCAGGCTTGCAGCTGGCTGCGCAGCCGCTCCGCGACGTCGGGGTGGTCGCCCTTGATGTCGTGCTGCTCGCCAGGATCGCGATCGAGGTCGTAGAGCTCGGCGCCGACGCCGTCCCTGGACGTGGTCCAGATGTACTTGTAGCGTTCGGTGCGGATCGCGTCCTTGAACTGCCGCGGCGCATCCTCGACGCGGTTGAAGGTCGGCATGTGCGTGCTCGCGAACGACACGAGCGAGCTCGGATCGATGCGCTCGCTCGGTCCGAGCGGCAGCGCATCGACCTGCCATGGATCGACATCGAGGCCTGCCAGCCGCACCAGCGTCGGCGCGATGCGCATGGTCTGCACCGGCGCCGGCAGCACGCCCGGCGTCACGCCGGGTCCGCGCAGCACGAGCGGCACGTGTATCAGCTCCTCGTACAGCGTGTGCCCGTGCTCGAGCCCGCCGTGCTCGTTGAACTCCTCGCCGTGATCCGAGGTGATGAGCAGCACGCAGTCACGCGCCAGCCCGAGCTGCTCGAGCTCGCCCATGAACCGCCCGATCTGATCGTCCGCGTACGCGATCTCCGCGTCGTACAGGCGCCGCTGCTTCTCCAGGGTGTCGCGCTGCAACGGCGTCAGCCCCTGGTCGCCCTGGTACACCGGCCGCCACGGGTCGTTCAGGAATCGATCGGCGTGCTTGCCCGGCGCGCGATAGGCCGAGTGCGGGTCGATCAGATGGACGTAGGCGAAGAACCGCCGCTCCTTCACGCTCGCGATCCAGTCGATCGCATGCTTGAGCGTGCCGCGCGCGTTCGCGAGCGGCAGCAGGTCGTACAGCTGGAACCCCTGATCGAAATTGGCGGTCCACGACAGGAGCGGGTTGGCGACGAACGCGCCGGTCGTGTACCCCGCCGCCGCGAACACCTCCGCGAGCGTCACCAGGTCGTCGGCGAGGTAGTGCGAGGTCTCGTCGATCACGCCGTGGGCGTACGGATCGCGCGCGGTGAAGATCGACGCCGTCGCCGGCGTCGTCCACGATGCCGAGCTGATCGCCCTCTCGTAGCGCAGCCCATCGCGCGCCACCCGATCGATGTGCGGTGTCGTCGGGCGCGGGTAGCCGTAGCTCGAGACGTGATCCGCGCGCAGCGTGTCGATCAGGATCACGACCACGTTGCGCGTGCGATCCTCGGCCGACAGCGCCGGCGTGCTCTCGAGCGCGAGCAGCCGCGCCCCGGCGATGCCAACTCGCACCTGCGGGCCCTCGACGGGCGTGCGCGTGCACTCGAAGGCGATCTCGCGCGTGCCGCGCCGCCTCGGCAGCAGCACGTTCGCGTCGTGGAAGCACAGCTCGGCCGGATCGTCGCCGGGCCTGATGACCTGCTCGTGCACGCTGCGTCCGTCCACCACCACCCGCAGCTTGAGCTCACCGTGGAAGTTGCCGAGATCGTTCAGGGCCGCGCCGAATCCGAACACCAGCTCGCACACCTCGGGCGCGTCGACGCGAAACGTGACGGTGTCGTCGGGGAACATCACGATCGACGGCCGCGTGCCGCCGGCGAGACCGTTTGCCATCAATTGCCCGGTGCTGGCACCGAGCTGCGGCGTCGCCGCCGCGCGCGACGAGCGCGCGCTGGCGAGGTTCTGGTAGAAGCTGTAGGCGAGCTTGCGCGTCCTGGTGAAGTCCTCGTCGGCCGGAACCTCGCGGCCGTTGCTCTCGATGCGCGGGCTGTAGAAGCCGCACCAGTAGATCGGCGCGTCGGGCGCGCGCACCGGCTCGCAGGCGAGCTCGAGGTCGACTTCCTCACCCGCGAACGGCGCCAGGTCCACGGCCTCCTCGGTGTAGAGCGCGCCGTCGGGGAAGTCGCGCGGCGAGGTCCGCCGCGAGAACAACAGCGCCGGGCCCTGGCCCGGGCGCAGGATCGTCGCCGAGAACGTCACCTCGCGCGCATCGCTCGGCTCCGCCAGCGGATTGCGTCCGGCGCGATGCACGAGCCTCGCGCCCGGCGGGATCGTGATGCCACGGTACGTGTAGCGCGTGGGCGCCGGCGCCGGCACGAACACCACGTCCTCGTCGAAGGTGATCGCGCGCCGCTTCTCCATCAGGATCGCGTGATCGCCGCCCGGCACCGTCTGCCACTCGGCGTCGCGCAGCAAGCCCACCAGATCGATGATGCGATCGGTGGGCACTGCCGGCCGCGAGCCGCAGCCGCGCGAGCTGCCCAGCGCGCCCGCGAGTGCGAGCAGCACGATCGCGACGCGCCAACGGCGTGCGGGCTGGGCGCTCGGTTGGACCGGTGCTCGCATCATGGGTGTGCGCGCAGCTTCTTCGCCAGCGCATGGTTGGGGTCGATCTTCAAGACCTGGTCCAGCTCCTTCACGGCGGCACCGTCGTCACCCAGGAAGTGCAGCACCAACGCGAGGTTGAAATGAGCGTCGCGCAGTCCAGCCTGCAACGCAATGGCCCGCTCGAGCTGCGGCCTGGCCTGCAGGAACAGCTCGAAGCGGTGCGGATCGCCGTCCGGCAGCGCCTGCGCCCGCGTGGCGAGCGTCGTCCCGAGCAGCTCGTAGCCGCTGTACGCGTCCGGACACAGCTCGATCAACCGCCTGAAGTTCGCCTCGGCCTCGTCGAACCGGCCCGTCATCATCTGCGACCGGCCCACGGCGCACGTGCCGATCACCTCGACCAGCTCCGCATTGCGGTAGCTGCGCTTCGACACTGCCTGATTGCTGTTGCCCCCAACGTAGCCGAGCGCGCGCAGCGCATCCTGCGCCTGCGCATCGAGCGGCACCGTGGCCGGGCTCGCCGGCCCGTTCGCCTCGTGCTCGGCGAGGCGCTGCGCCAGGCTCGCGGCGCGATCCCGATTCGGGTCGATCACGTTCATCGTCTCGGCGCGATCGTCGGGCGCGTACAGCTCGGTCTCGCCGCCCTTGATGTAGCGCCATCCCGCCTGCACCAGCGCGCGCATGGGATGAAAGCCCCAGTTGATGCGCGGCAGCTCGGATTCCATGTAGGCGATCTCGCCGGCGTCCGGCTCGCCGCGCAGCAGCGGCACCAGGCTGCGGCCGCTGCGCGGCATCGCATCGGCGACCCCCAGCAGATCGAGGATCGTGGGCGTGACGTCGGCGTGGCTCACGGTCGCGGCCACCACCTTGCCTGCAGGCAGGCCCGGTCCGTGCAGCAACAGCGGCACCCGGGTGGTCGCGCCGTACAGGAAGTAGCCGTGCGTCATCTCGCCGTGCTCGCCGAGGCCCTCGCCGTGATCGGCGGTGATCAGCACGAACGTAGGTGTCGCGCAGCGTGCCCTGCAGCGCTGCGAGCACGTGGCCCACCTCGGCGTCCACCGACGCGATCTCCCCCTCGTAGGCGCGGCCCGCGAAGCGCGACCGGAACGGCTCGAGCGGCTCGTACGGGAAGTGCGGATCGAAGTAGTGGATCCAGGCGAAGAACGGCGTTCGCGCGCGCGCGAGCCACTCGAGGAATTTTGCCGTGGTGGCGCTGCCGCGCCGCTCGTCCAACGTGCCAGCGTGGTTGGTGGTGCCGTCCGCCGGCAAGCCATCGTAGTGATCGAATCCCTGATCGAGCCCGAACTGCGCCTCGAGCACGAACGCCGAGATGAACGCAGCGGTGTCGTAGCCGGCAGCCTTCAGCGCCTCGGCCACGGTGACGTTCTCGGGCGCGAGCCGGAACAGGCCGTTGTCGCGCACGCCATGCTGGTACGGGTAGAGCCCGGTGAGGATCGTGGCATGCGCCGGCGCGGTCAGCGGACACGAGGAGTACGCGTGCTCGAAGCGCACGCCGCGCGTTGCCAGCCGATCGACCACCGGCGACACTTCCTGCGCGCCGCCGTAGCAGCCGAGCTTGTCGGCGCGCGTCGTGTCGAGCGTGATCAGGATGAAGTTCCTGGCCGGCGCGCGCGGCTCGCCGCAGCCCGCGAGCATCACGCCGAGCGAGAGAAGAAGCATGCGCATCATGGCATCCCAGCAGCGATGGATCCCATGATCATAGGCGAGCGCGGGCGCCGTGTCTCGCCTGTCTCGGGCTCGAGCGGCGCCGCGTCGCTCTCGAGAATCGGCCGGGTCCCGGTTCGAGAAACATCCGTCACAGGTGTCGTTACGGGGTACAATTCCGCTGTTCGGTCATCGGCCTCTCACGTGGAGGCCAGCATCACAGGGTTGCAAGCATGATGGGCAGAATCACGAGCTCGGGGTGGTTGGGGGCAACTCTGCTGGCATCGGCGATCCCGCTCGCCTGGCAGAACGCACCGCAGAGCGGCGACCGGTACGTCGCGGCCGAGCGGCTGGCGCTCAAGCTCCGCCGTCGGCGCCTGCGCACGCGGAGCTCTTCAAAGGCGCAGCCGTGCACGTGACCGAGGAGAAGGACGGCTGGTCGCGGATCACCGTCTGGGGCTGGGTGCCGAGCGATCAGCTCGCGCAGGAGCACGTCGAGCCCAAGGCACCGGAAACGGTCGGACCCGCCCCCCCTGGCGACGGCAGGCCAGCCGAGCCGCGCCGGCGCGACATCTCGGCTATCCCCGACGTCGACGCCGGCGGGCGCAAGGTCACCGACCTGAAGCAGGCGGCGGTGGGCATCGCGGTCGCGACGCTCACCGAGTTCAAGGACGTGGACAGCTCGGCGATCACGGTCGGGCTCGGCTTCCTCGCGCCGCCGCGGCCGGGGATCCTGGTGTCGTTCGAGCAGCCGGCGATCGACGTGGAGCTCGCGCTCTACGAGAAGCGCATCATCGCCGGCGCGCAGACGCACGGCAACAAGCTGTTCACCGGTCGCGTCTCGCTCAGCAAGTGGCAGGACGGTCTGATCACGTCGCAGAAGATCCGCATCCCGCTCAAGGACGTGGATCTGAAGAGCGCGCGCACCGACCAGGGGATCCTGGTGGCCCGCGCGACGCTGCCGAACGGCTACGTCGTCTGGGGGCGGGACTACGACGTGATGTTGCGGCGGCCCGAGAAGCCGCCCGAGGCGAAGCCGGCGGAGGGCGCGAAGAAGGACGGTTGATCGTGGCGATGCCACGCGGTCAGGAGTGTCGAGGTCTTGGTCTTGGTTGGTCGGGCGGCGGCCCTGGTGGGGAGGGGGTGGTCGACAACAGGGATGCACAATCACGATGTGGGCTCGCGTTTATCCTTCCGGTCGGGTTCTGACGGCACTCAATGTCGAGGTTCTTTGTGGTCGCTGCGAGCGTCCGTTCTTCGTTCGGTTGAAGAAGGGTGAAGACAATCCGCGCTACGCCTGCCGCACCTGCGGCGTGGAGAACAAGGTGCCCGTGGTCTGGGAGAACGAGACCCCCGGTGTCAACGAGGCGCAGTCGGCCAGCGAGCAGTGAAGGGGAGGGTGGGGGAATGAGGCAGCCCCAAGCCCAAGCTGTGGCGCGCCGTCCTCGCCTGATAGAATCACGGCCATGCCGGACGCCGACGACATGGCCGCACGCTCGAGGCAGCTCGCAAAGGATCTGCTGGACGACATGGACAGGCCGAAGAGCCCGGAGCGCGAGGCGTACGAGGCGCAGAAGGAGCGCGAGGATCGCGAGGCGCTCGAGCGGTTCTACATCGCCACGGGTCAGCTCAAGCCTGAGCAGGTTGCGCAGCGCGCGCTCGTCGAGCTTGCCGACACGATCGAGCGCATCGCGCCGAAGGCGACGTTCGAGCCCGTCGAGGTGCCAGTGACGCTCGCCGGTCGCAAGGGCGTGCTGCGGTTCGCGCCGTCGCCGTCGAAGCCCGACAAGCGCTACGTCGAGCTCTCGATCTCGAGCGAGAGCGGGTTGTCGACGTCGTCGCAGTGGCTCGAGAGCGGCACCAACGAGGAGCTTGCCGCGTACCTGCGCAAGCCCGAGGTGATCGCCGCTACGATCGCCACCGCCGAGGAGCTGGTGCAGTCGCTGAGCCGCAACCGGCTCGCGTGATTGGTTGGCGGGCGTCGCGCCCTGTGGACCAACATCGGTCTCGTTCGCGTGTCGCTGGCCCGTGCATACGACCAGCATCGCCGAATGCGACCGCACGCACCCGATGCAAGGGGTTCCGCTCACGACGCCGAGGGCGCATCGAACAACCCTCAATCGGTTGATGCGGGATCAGGCGGCCGACCTCGATACCGGCAGGCGTCGCAGCTTAACCGGTTTCGTTCGGGGCGGCTTGCGTCAGCAGGTGAATACCTCACTGAAACGCGATCGTCTCGTCGCCGCTCGGCACGACGCGGCCGAAGGGACCGTTGCGCGCATAGGCGCGAAACGTGGCCGTGAGCCCGCTCAGCCCTGGCGGAACCTGGTCCGAGATCTGCCACGTCTCGGTCGCATCGAAGCTGCCTTTCACCAGCGGCACGAACACCGGGCTGCCGTTGACGGCGACCATCACCAGGAGCGCGTCGGTGCCCGCGGGTTGCTCGCGTGCCGTGACCGTGACGACCTGGCCTGCACTTGCGACGCGCGGCTGCGCGTTCAGGAACAGCGGGCTTCCGGCCAGGACGAAGGCAGCGCCGGCATCCTTGCCGTAGGGGTCATGGTTCGGCGCGCCGACCATCACGTCGGTGAGACCGTCGCCGTTGATGTCCCCGGCGCCACCTACGCGGTAGCCGAACATGTCATAGAGTCCGTTGACACCTTCGAACCGGTACAGCATCTGCCTCGTCCTTCCCGAGAAGAGGATCGCGTAACCGGTGACATATGGTGGGTTCCCGTGATTCGTGCCAACGATCAGGTCTGGCAGCCCATCACCATCGAAGTCGCTGCGCCGAGGAGTTCCCAAAGCGATCATAGGCTTGGAACCCGTACCACCGGGACAACGCGCTGCCATCACCGACCAGAGAACAGCGTGGCCGAGCCCGCTGTGACCGTGGTTCCGTCGCCGGTGGCACCGCAAGATGCTCCAGTACCCCCATCGCCGTCGATGTCACCCACGCTAGCCACAGAGTAGCCCAGCTCTCGTCGGTCGGAAGCCCGGTGGTGAGGGTGAGCAGAAAGGGCGCGGCCCTTACCAGAGTAGACGAGGACGCGCCCGGCGGAACTCAGTCGAGCTGGGCGCACTTACGAGGGCAGTCGCCAAACCCGTCGCCATTCAGGTCTCCCGCCGCGGCCACGGACCGGCCAGGTTGTCTGCCGTCTTGTCGCCGGCGAATCGGTCCATGACCGCGCCGTTGCTGGAGAAAAACCAGACCGTACCCGCCGCCGGCTGGAACGAGTCGTCTTCCGGCGCACCCACGACGAGATCCGCGAACCCGTCTGGGTGATGTCGCCTGGACCGGCGACGCCCCGCAGGCCGAGATGTCCCCTGGTGTGCCGGTGAAGGTGTACAGGAGCGAGCCATTCTTGCCGGAGAAAACCACAAGCGCTGCCGCTGTCGAAGCTGACCAGATCGTCATAGGGAGACCCGACGATCATGTCGGGCACGCCGTCACCGTTGAGCATCGCCTGCCCCTGCCACGGACCAGCCAAGGCCATCTCCATCGCCCCAGGGATCGAAGTTGTCCCATGGAACGTGAAGAGGACATGCCCATCACGGCCAGAATACACGCGGGGCATATCCGCCGTCACCGAGCAATCCGTTCTGCCGAGCGCCGACGATGAGATCACCGGCCTGTCGCCATCGATGTCGCCCAGGGCGCCTCCTGCATTGCCGAGCTGATCGCCACGATCACCCTCGAACATGAAGAGCATCGCCTGGCTCCTCGCCGTGGCGGCGAAAGCCGCGAGGTCGACCATCACCAACGCAACGATGATCCGCCTGATCATGAGAGTCCCTCGGTCAGTTCCTGGGCCCAGCGTCTCATTGATAGATCACCACGCGCACGCTCACCCGCTTGCAGAGATCGTCTGGTAGGTCGCCATCGCGTTGCCGATCGCGAAGTCGATCCTGGCGTTCATCCCAGCCTGCCGCTCGCGAGGCGGCCAGCCCCAGCGGTACAGCAGGAACAGGCGGGGAGCTCCTCGTCTGATGGATCATCGATGGTGGTTGTATTTGCGGGAGCCGTGAACTTCTTCAGCGCAGCGCCCCTCGCCACGATATCCGGGCAGCGCCGGTTGATGGTAATCGAACCGGCGATCAACCAGCAACTCGTCGATGCCATCACCGTCTCGATCACCCCAGGCCAGGTCAACCGAACAGATCATCCGCGGTCAAGCTCGGTGGTTCGCGATGAACGATGCCGCCGAAGGCCGGGAAGGAGGCACCAGGAAGATGAAGACCTGGCCACGAAGGCCGAAGCCAGATCTCCAGGGCGCCGACACCCGCAAGGTCGAGCAGGCTATCGCCATCGTAGCGCCCGACGCTGATCGACCAGCTGAAGTCCGCGCCGAAAGCACTGGCCCCAGGCTCGCCCACGACGACCAGCTCGTGGTCGGGCCTCGGTCCGGCGAACAGGACGATGTCGCCCGCGTTCGCCGGGCCACCCAGCAGCGCGTGCCGCTGACCGATGATCACGTCGTCACATCCGAGCGCCACCGCGTCGTTGATGTTGCCGCTCGCAACGTCCATGCCCAGGTCATCAACGTGCGGACCTGAAGAATGCTTGAGCTCCGCCAACGGCTTGCGAACGTCGGCGGCGAGGCAGCTCCCCAGTACGGCAGGCCTCGCCGGCAAAACGCATCCTGGAGCGCCGCTGGCAGCCACGCTCATGGTGATCCGACCTGGTCATGTGGCGTCGTGGTTCGGGTCGCCAACGGCCAGCCGGTGGCGAACCCGGTCGCCCACCTCCTGGTCGGCTCGGATCATTTGTGCAGTGCGCGGGATCTCTTCGATGCGCTGCACCGACGCATCAGGGCGGCGAAGGTAGCGAGGATTCCGGCCGAAAAAGGCACGATGACCTCGCCTTGTGCGAAAGGAGGGTAGGCGGCGGATAATCGAGTCTGTTGTGTCCGGGCGCAGAGACTGCCACGTCCGTGGTGCCATCACCGTCGAAGTCGCCGCTGACGATGCGAAACCCAGCTCGGCGTCGCGCATGGTCCGGCACCACCGTCCGGCGGGCTCGTTGAGTGCCTTCCAGCAAGGCGAGATCGACCAGACCGGACCCACTCGGATGAGCGACTGTCCGGCATTTGCGGAAGCCGTTCACTGTCTTCGGCCACCAGCCAGGCTCGCGATGCGTCGCCTTCCAGATCGGCGATGTGGACATCCATGCCGAAGCGACCAGCGCCTCGAGGCTCAGGTCTGGAACATGTACGAGAGCGGCAGGGGGATTGTCCGCAGGCTGATGATCCGCCAGCCAGCAGCGCAACCAGAACGTACCCTCCAAAAATACCAGCTCGGGCCTCGTGGTACGTGGCGGCGGCGGGGTATTGTCTGCAACGGTATGCTCTTTGGAAATGAACCGACGTATCCGCCGTTTCTCCTCTGGAACTCGGTGGAGAATCGATGAGCTCGGCCTCCCGGCGCGATGCAAGCGAAGTTCCCCCGGAATTTGCCGTCGCGGGCCGCTGATGCGCCTCCGTGCGGAAAGCACCGCGGATGGAAGCCGTGCGCATCTGTGGTAGTGTAGCCACACGGTGGTGCAGCGTGGCGAAGCTGGCGCATGCCACCTGCAGGCGCATGCGGAGTGCTCTGGGTACGGCCTTTGTTCTTGGTCGCTGTGCGGAGAAATCCTCATGCAAGTCGTGTGAGGTCCCCGCCGACACCCAGGCGCGGCGCCGAGCACGGGCTTGTTCGCCGCCGTTTCGGCGGCAGCGTGAACAGTGCGCAGGCGGCCCTGGCGCCGTCGAGCAGGCGCAGTAGAGCGGGCGAGGCGCTCGCACCTTCGAGCTCCAGCCCATGCATCGTCGGCAGCATGGCGCGCGGTGCGCGTGCGGCGGGCGAAGCCCCAGGGGGCTCGACGACAGCACGTTCACCGTGGCGGGCGCCACCGGCGCGAACGCCTTGCCGCCAGCGCTGCAGGGTCCTGGTGGAAGCCGTGCAGCTGCGTGATCGACGCCAGGCCACCACTGGACGACGAGCCGCCCGATGCGGCGTCAAGGCGTGCAAGCACGCGCGAAGAACGCGGCGCCGAACAACCCGCGGCGGGACCTGCTCGGTGGGGTCGGTGACGTCCTCGTCGATCACGTCCACGGCTCGCCGTCGTGCCGCCTTTGCTCTCGCAGCAATGGCGATCACGAGCTGCGCGCGCGCGTCCTCGAAGCTGCCGCGGCTGAACATCGGCAGGTGCTCGCGGCAGGCTTGCACCACGTCCTGGTCGATGTCGACCATGGTGGCGCTCGTGACGCTCGCGTGCGCGAGCACCTCGCGCAAGGTGGCGCCTTCGCCGCCGCCGAGGATCAGCACGCGCGCGGCGCGTGGGCCGGCCAGCATCGCCGGCTGCACCAGCGCCTCGTGGTACACGAACTCGTCGCGCTCGCTCGATTGCACCTGGCCGTCGAGCAGCAGCATGCGCCCGAACGCAAGAGTGTCGACGATCTCGAGCTGCTGGTAGCGCGTGCGCCGTCGCACGAGCACCTCGCGCACCGCGAGCAGCTGGCGCTCGGCGCCGTCGCCGTCCACGACCCACTCGCCGGCGAGCTCGAGCTTCATCCGTCCTCCACGAAGCAGCGCTTGAACTCGATCAGCGAATGCTCTTTCGCGGCGAGCTGCGTGAGGATGTGGCGCGCCGCGGGCGCGGCGTCGAGCGTGCTGCCGCAGGTGAAGATGTCGACCGCGGCGATCCCGTATTCGGGCCAGGTGTGCACGGTCAGGTGGGATTCCTTGATCACCACCACGCCGCTCACGCCGAACGGCTGGAATTCGTTGAACGATGCGTGCAGAATCGTGGCGCCCGCGGCCGTGGCGGCTCCGCTCATGATCTCCCGCATGGCCGTTGCGTCGCGCAGCACCTCGGGCGCGCAACCTCTGAGGTCCAGCAGGACATGCTTGCCGAGGGCCTGCATCGTTGGTCAGTTCGCAGCCAGGTTGGGAACAACGTCACATGTGGCAGAGAGCCTATCGTTTCGCGCGACCGGTTTCGATCGTCGTGTCGGCTTTTGTGCTGGCGACCGTGGCGAGCGCGCAGGAAGAGAACAGCATCCAGCAGCGCCCCGGGTTCATGGAGGGATACAAGGACGTGACCCAGGGCCGCTACGAGCAAGGCGTGGCGAAGCTGAAGAGCGTGGTCGCCGCATACCCGAACGATCCCGACGTCGGCATGGCCTCCTACAACATCGTCTGCGGGCTGTCGCGCCAGGGCGAGGTCGAGGAGGCGCTCCAGTGGCTGCAGCGCGCATTCGACCAGGGCTACGGCTGCAATGCGAAGCACTTGCAGCGCATGGAGCACGATCCGGACCTCGAGGCGGTGCGGCCGCTGCCGGAGTTCCAGGCGCTGCTCGAGCAGATGAAGCGGCGCGTGCTCGAGATCCAGCAGTCCTGGCCCGAGGAGAAGAAGGCGTTCGTGCTGACGCCGTCCGGCTACGATGCGAAGAAGACCTATCCGCTGCTGGTGATGCTGCACCCCTACGGCGAGTACAAGGCGCATTTCGCCGAGGTCTTCAGGAAGTTCGCCGACGAGCAGCAGGTGATCGTGATGTGTCCGACGGCGCAGGTGCTGCTCGCGCCGAAGCGCTTCGCGTGGTTCACCGACCTGAGCGATTTCCTCGCCAACTTCCGCATGGAGCAGCGCGCGATCTGGGAGGAGATGGAGCGCGTGAAGAAGGAGTTCGCGGTGGACGGCCATCAGATGTACGTCGCCGGCTACTCGCAGGGTGCGACGCTCGCGTTCACCATGGGCTTGCGCAATCCCCAGTACGTTGCCGGCGCGCTGGTCATCGCCGGCTTCTACCGGATGGAGACGGTGAAGGACGATGACTGGCTGCTCAAGTCGGGCGGCCACGCGCTGCCGGTCGCGTTCCTGCAGCCCAAGGGCGACCGCGACGAGAACGTCGAGCAGGCGCGCAACGCGCGCGACGCCCTGCGCGCCGCGGGCGTGAACGTGCACTACATCGAGTACGACGGCGAGCGCGCGCTGCCGGCGGCGGCGGTGACCGAGGCCTGGCACTGGCTCACCGCGCAGAAGAAGAAAGCCTGGAGCCGAGCAAGTAGGGCCTGCCCACCGCAGCGAGCGCCGGTGCGATCGAGATGCACGGAGCGTCGCAGAGCCGCGCTCGCCGCAAATGACCGACCTGGCGGCTCAGCGACCGCCGAGCAGCCGCACGATCGCGCCGCGGTAGCCGCGGTCCTTCTCGCCGAGTTGGAGCTGCGCGCGGCCAGTTCGATGTGCGCGTACAGCTCGACTCGGCCGCTCGCAGCTTGTGACTCGTGGACGAGCTTCAGGTCGACCGCACCGGCGGCGAGATCGCGCGGGTCGCCAGCGAGGCACCACGCCGTGAACTCCACGGCCGGCGCCATCGCCGCCGGGTTCGCCGCCGTCTCGAACAGCTGGTCGAGCACCGACACGAGGGCGTCGCTGTCGGCGCCGGTCGCGTGCCACGTCACGGTCCCGCGATCCATCGTCAGTGCAGCCGATGTGCCGAGCCGCAGCGCCAGCCAGTCGGTGCCGGTGCGCAGCTCGAAGCCGACCCGTTGCCCGCGGTGCCTCGCGGCGAGCCGGAGCGAGGACGCACCGCTCGCCAGTCGCTGATGCGACACGATCGCGAACGCCAGGTCGTGCAACCCGTCGCCGGCCGCGGCGATGATCTCCGGCAGGTCCGTCGTCATGAGGTGCGCGATCGTAGCAAGGCCATGGCGCTGTTCTTCCGAACGACGTGCGCTCAGCGCGCGCCACGGTTCCATTCGTCGCTGTAGTTCGGGAACAGGTCATTGAGGTCGCGCGCCTGAAGAGTACCCGGGTGTGGCAGCTGCTCGATGCGGCAGGACTCGAACGCCACGCCCGGTCTGTCCCGGGCGTCGCGCTGTGGGTCGTCCAGGATGTCCTTCAGTGTGCACGCGCGGAACAGGACGGTCGCTCCCGGGTGCATCCATGCGATGTGGAGCGCAAGGCCGCTGATGCAGCAATCGTCGAAACGCGCCAGCAAGCCGTCGCTGCGGACGTCGAAGATCGTGCCATCGCGTCCGCTGCCGTAGCCTCCCTCGAACCGGCAGCCCGTGGCACGCAGAGCGAGTGGTCTGGTTGCGAACAGGCTCGAGCCTCCCGTGCCAGAATCGAAGCCCACGAAGCGAGCGCGCGACAGCGTGACGGTGGCGATGTCATTGCGCAGGTCGAGCAGCGGATGATCTCGAGTGTGGATCGTGCAGTCGCGGATCGTGAAGTTGCGCAGCGGCCCGCGCGTGCTGAGATCGCCGACCGCGATGAGCGTGAGATCCATGCCCGCGCCGGCGATGGTGACGTCGCGGGGAAAGGGATCGGCATCATGCATGAGGTGTTCGAGGCGAAAGACTCCTGGTGGAAACAGCAGGGTGTACCCATCGTGGAGTGCATCGTCGGGCCGGAGCCAGTTGGACTCGCCCTTGATGGGGCTGTCGGCGGTCATGCGTCGGAACAGATCGTCGAACGCAGGTTGACGCACGAGCTCTGGCAGAGGACCGACGCCACCCTGATCGAGCTGCTCCAATACCTGACGGCCACCACCCGACCGGGCGTCCTCTGCCATTTGCTCGGACCTGGTGCGCCGCATGGCGAGCGCTCGCCCGATCCGCCCGGGTTGCTCGAGCACCAGGCGCTCGTACTCCTTCATCCCCTCGCCGAGGTCGTCCTCGGGAATCAGGTCGCGGCGAACTGCTGACCAGCCCTGTCGGATTTCCCGGCTCGCGAACTCGCGCAGTGCTGGCGTCATGACGGATCGGCCGTTGTCGCCGTCGGCAGCGTCTGGTTGCTGCGTGGTCGGGCCAGCTTCCGTACGCGTGGGCTCGGCTGCTCCGAGCTGCCCTTCGCGGGCACCGGTCGCGCGCATCCTCGCTCGAGAACTGGTTTCGACTGGCTTCTCTGCCTGCTCCGTGAGGAACCAGAAGGTGGCGGCGGCGCCAGCAAGGCCGCCAATGCACAGGACGATCGTGATGCGGATCATGCAACCGTCCTACCAGACCACGCGATCGAGCGCCAGCTCGCGAGCGCAGGCAACTGCGAACCGCCTGGCCGAGCGCCGATCAACGGCACGTGGCGAGGCGCCGTGCCAGCCCCAGCAGCTGCTCGAGCTCGCGGCGTCGCTGGCGGCGAGCGTCCGGGGCGACGCGCGCGCGCACCGCCACGGTGCGCATCGGCCGGTGCAGCGTCGGGTAGATGCCGAGCGTGTGACCGGCGAGCAGGGCGGCGCCGAGCGCGGTGCCCTCGGTCTGCCGCGATTGCAGCAGCGGGCGATCGAGCAGCGCCGATTGCAGCTCGAGGAACGCGTGGTTCTGCGACATGCCGCCGTCGACGATCAACCGCTCGAGCCTGGCGCCGCGCGCCGCCTCGAGCTTCTCGATCACGCGGGTCACGCTCCAGGCGATGCCTTCCAGCACGCCGCGCACGAGGTCTTGCGCGGACGTGCGGCGCTCGAGCTGCGCGAGCACGCCGCGCGCCTCGCTCGACCACTCGGGCGGGCCGAGGCCGGTGAGCGCCGGCAGGAACAGTGGTCCCCGCAAGCGCGCGAGGTCGGTGACCGTTGCGAGCAGCTCGCGCTCGTCCCTGCAGAGCAGCGCGGCGAGCCACTGCAGGCACGCGCCCGCCGCGGGCACGGCGCCTTCGAGCGCATACAGCGTCGCTCCGGGCGTGGCCCAGGCAATGGTGGGCAGGAACGCGCCGGTGCGCGCGGGGGCCGCTCGCCCTCGTGCACCAGCACGAACGCGCCGGTGCCGTAGGTGATCTTCGCCGCGCCGCGCTCGAGCACGCCCAGGCCGATCAGCGAGGCCTGCTGATCGCCGAGCGATGCGGCGATCGGCAAGCCTGCGGGCAGCACCGACTGGAACCGGCGCGAGACGCGGCCGCGCACGGCGCCCGAGGGCACCACTTCGGGCATCACCTCGCGCGGGATCGCGAACCCGTCGAGCAGGGGCTGTGACCAGCGCCCGCGGCGCAGATCGAACAACAGCGTGCGCGCGGCGATCGACGGGTCGGTGGCGAGCGTGGCGCCGCCGGTCAAGCGATGGCCGAGGAACGCGTCGAGCGTGGTGGCGGCGGCCGCACGCGGCGCGCGCCGATGACGCAGCAGCCAGCGCAGCTTGGGCGCGGCCGCGAACGCGATCAGCGGCAAGCCAGAGATGCGGCGCACGGTGGCAGCGAGCCCGCGCGCGGCCAGCTCTTCGACATCACCCGCGGCGCGCCCGCACTGCCAGCTCGCGCACGGCGAGAGCACGCGGCTCGTCACGCGATCGTACACGAGGCAGGTCGAGCGCTGGCAGGCGAGGCCGATGCCGTCGAGCGCGCTCGCGCGCGCGCCCGCCGCTCGCAGCACGCGCCGCGCGGCCTCGATCACCGACGCGAAGATCTGATCCGCGTCGTGCTCGACGAAAGCCGGCCGCGGCAGGAACGTGCGCACCGGCACCGAGGCGCGTGCCGCCACGCGCGCCCGGCGATCGAGCAAGACCGCGGTGGTGAAGCTGCTGCCCTGGTCGATGCCCATGATCATCGTCGCGCCCACGACCAAGTTGTACCGGACCGGCGCGGCGAAGTCGCCGCTCAGTCGAGCACGTACAGAAGATCGTCGCCGCCGGGCAGGATCGCGTTGGGCTCGGTGTTGACCTGGCCGTTGGGCCCCGCCGACAGCACGCTCAGCGATCCGCCTTCGCTGTGCAGGTTGACGAGGTAGGCGTGACCCCACGGATCGGCGCCGATGAGCGGCGCGTTCGCGGCGCGGAACCACTCGAGCAGCGGCGCGCCGGGCCCGCTCGCGTACACGTTGTTCGACGGCAGCTTGCCCTCGGTGTGCACGTAGCTGAGCGCCTCGCCCTGCGCATCCCTGGCGAGCGCGGGCTTGCGCTTCAGGACCGCGTCGACGACCTTGCCGATGTCGGCCAGGTCCGCCATCGCCGCGGCGCGCTCGGTCGCGGCGCGCTGTTCCTTCATCACCGGCCCGACCACACCGCCGAGGGCGATGAGCGTGACGCCGATGCCGAGCAACACCGCTGACATGGACTTGCGCGTGGGCATGCCGCCTCCTTGCCCGATGCCGGGCGATCCTTCCTCTTCGCGGCGATCCGGCGATCGGCTTTAAGGGAATTCTGCCGTCGCGACGGAGGCGCGGCGTTGCGCGGCTGCGACGCGACTCGTAGAGTGCGCGCTTCTCGTTCACGGGAGGTGTGGCCATTCGCGCGACGACCATTGGCAGCCTGCTGGCGCTGCTTGCCACGCTTTGCTCGGCCTGCAACGAGATCCCCCCCGAGGCAGATGGCACCAACATCTTTCCGTTCTACCGGTCGGCGCATTACAAGGGGAACGATGACTACGAGCTCGACATCCTGTGGCCGCTCTTCCACGTGAGCCACGTGCGCGAGCGCGACACCTTCCGCATCGGCCTGTTCCACACCGAGAGCATGCCGGACGTCTATCACGACACCTGGTATCTGTGGCCGCTCGTGCACGCCGTGACCACGCCGTGGCGCAACGAGCTGGTGGTGGCGCCGCTGTTCGGCTACCGTGAGCGCGGCGCGACCACGCATTACGATCTCGTGCCGTTCCTGATCGACAGCGTGGCGAGCATCACCACCGAGTCTGGCTCGTTCGCGGGCATGCGGCTGCTGCTCGAGGAGGCGGACTGGGGCAAGGCCGGGACGCAGGTGAAGCTGATCGACCTGTGGGGGCTCGCGCATCTGCTCGACGTCGACACGTCGCGCGTGACGTTCGCGGGCGGGCCGACGTCGGTGGCGCCAGGCTACGCGGTGAGCGTGGGCAAGGTGCTCGAGCTGGTGCGCCTGTTCGGCTGGAACAAGGAAGGCGCTTACCGCGACGTGCGCTTCCTCGAGGTGCTCGGCAGCGAGACGTTCTCGCTGTTCCGCTCGCAGCGCCGGCTCGATGGCTCGCCGCAAGCGGGCCAGGGCGAGACGCACCTCGCCCCGTTCTTCTTCTCGGGGCGCGACGACAGCTCGAGCTACACGCACCTCTGGCCGCTGTTCGGCGTGCGCAACGAGGGCGACAGCTACCACAAGTATTACTTCTTCTACCCGGTGTTCGCGATCGAGGGCGATCCGGTCACCGACCGCTCCGGCTTCGAGCTGCTGTGGCCGCTCATCGACTACGAGCGCGCGCAGCAGCAGAAGACGCTCGAGCTCCTGTTCGTGCCGATCCGCTGGGGCAGGCGGCAGGAGGCGCCAGCGGCGAGCCCGACGTCCGTGCCCGCGTCACCACCGTGAAGATCAAGCGCTTCCAGTCATCGAGCGGGCTCGAGATCCTGGTTGGTCAGGACGACGCCAGCAATGATCAGCTGACGTTCACGGTGGCGCACCAGAACGACGTCTGGCTGCACGTGGCGGGCGCGCCCGGCAGCCACGTCGTGCTGCGCTGCGGCGAGTCGCGTACCAGGGCCGACAAGCAGAGCATCAAGGAGGCGGCGGCGCTGGCCGCGTGGTTCTCGAAGCTGCGCGCCGGCGGCAAGGTGTCGGTGCACTACTGCCTCGCGCGCAACGTGAAGAAGCCGCGCGGCTACCAGCCCGGGCAGGTCCAGATCGAGGACGAGCAAGCGGTGCTGGTGCGACCGGCGTTGCTGCCGGGCGCCGGCCGCTGACGTGAGAGGGCAGGGACCCGCATGACCCGAGTCTAGTCGAGCGCGCGCGGCAGGAACGCGACGCATGCCTCGTCGTCGCTCGCGCCCAGCTGGCGCGCGGCGAGGTCCGGCGGCTCGACGACGATGCGCCAGCCACCGAGCAGGGCCTGCACCTTCTTCTCGCTGCGCCGGCGCGAGACGACGATGGTGGCCGGGAACTGCCGCACCAGGTCGGGCAGCCGGTGCGGCGCGTCCTCGAGCGAGATGCTGGTGATGATCTGCTGCGAGCGCAGGTAATAGCTCGACTTGGGCGCCGCGTCGATGAACACCACGCGCCATGCCGGCCACGGCCAGAGCGCCGACGCAGCGCGGCGCACGTCGCCGCCGAATGCTCGCAGCCCGCCGGCGTGCGCGAGCACCGGCTGGGCGATGCCGAACCAGGCGAGCACGATCGCGGCGCCGGCGATCACGAGCCACCGGGCCGCGCGCCCGAACCGCTCGCCGCGCGCCGCGAGCCACCAGCCCTGGAGCAGCGCGAACGGCGGCAACAGCGGCAGCACGTAGTAGCTGCGGCGTGAGCCGCTCGCGGTCAGGAACGCGAACCCGATCAGGCACGCCAGCGCGAGCCACCGCTCGCTCGGGTCGAGCACCCGCCACCGGCGCGCCGCGCTCGCGATCGCCGGCACCAGGAACACGCTCCACGGCAGCAAGTAGAGCGGCAGGTAGATCACGTACGTGTAGATCGGTCCCCTGTGATCGAACGGATCGAAGTAGCGCACCACGTTCTCGCGCAGCACGAGCGCGAGCCCGCTCTGCGCATAGCTCTCCCCGGTCGCGCTCGAGGCGAGGAACGGCGCCAGGTAGATCGCTGCCGCCGGCGCCAGCGCCAGCAGCGCCCTCACCGTGAGCAGCTGGCGCCACCGGCGCGCGCGCAGCAGATCGGGCAGCAGCAGCAGCGCCGGCAGCACCGCGCCGATCAATCCCTTGGTGAGGCTGGTGAGTGCGAGGATCGCGAACAGCCCGCACCACGTCCCGAATCCCGGTGCATCGCGCCGGGCGAAGTACCAGTGCAGGGCGAGCATCGTCCCGGCGACGTTCAGCATGTCGGCCGCGGCGGTGCGCGACCAGTCGACGAAGAAGAACGACGTGAGCAGCATCCAGCCGGCGAGCAGGCCGGCGCGCGCGCCGAGCAGGCGGCGGCCGAGCGCCGCGGTGGCGAGCGCCGCAGCGAGGCCAGCGAGCGCCGATGGCAGCCGCAGCGCCCACTCGTTCAGCTCGCCGAGCACGCGCACGCAGCCGATGATCAACCAGTAGGAGAGCAGCGGCTTGTCGTAGTACGGCGCGCCGAACAAGTAGGGATGCAGGTAGTCCTTGCGCAGCAACATCTCCGAGCACACGGCCGCCCAGCGCCCTTCGATCGAGCGCAGCTCGCCCGCGCCCAGCATCGCGAACAGCAGCACGACGCCGCCGGCGGCGAGACCACCGAGCGACGCCGACTCGCCCCACAGCCGTGTGGTCCAGTCGCGGCCGGAGCGTGCCCCGCCGGTATTTGTGGAATCGCCGCTAGTCACCGATGGCCACGTTTTGGTTGGATAAGACGATGCGCCGCGTGCTGCTCATGGTGATGACCCTGGTCGCGCTCGGTCAACTGTATTTCATGCTGCGCGCCGAGATCCAGGCGGTGCGCGACCTGCGCGTGACGCTCGCCAAGTTCGACGGTGAATCGGCCGAGCCACCCGCCCAGGCCTATCACGACCTGCGCGCGATCGCGCCGCGCATTCCAGAGGACGCACGCGTGCTGTTCGTCACCGACAGCCTCCGGCCGTTCCCGATCGAGTTCTACCTGCTGCCGCGCAAGATCTCGTACCTGCACATGCTCGATCCGGCGCTCCTCGCATCGCTCGAGGGGCATGCCACGAGCACCGAGATCGACGGGTTTTTGGAGCGGCTCGACTGGCTCGATCGCACGGAGCAACGATTCACGCCCGAGCGCCTGCGCCAGCGGCTCGCCGAATGCGACTACGTGGTGTGCTCCGGCAACCCGGCCAGCTTCGGGCTGACGACGCTGGCGCTGGACGAGATCGCCCGCGTGCCGCCGCGCGTCACCGTCTACCGCCGGACCGTGCCGAGATGAGGACGCGCTGACGCATGCATGAAGCGCTCGCGGCCGTTGCCACCTACCTGATCGTGCTCGCGGCGGGCGATCTCTGCTGCGTGGTGCTCGACATCGCCGTGCGCCACCTTACCTCGTGGCTCGGCCTGCGCTTCCTGTGCGGCTCTGGCGTGGTCGCGGTCCTCATGCTCGCGCTGCACTTCCTCGGCGTCGGGTTCGGCCTGAGGAGCGTGTGCGGCGTGATCCTGATCGCGTGGCTCGCTGCGCGCCTGATCGGCCGGGCACGCATCGCCCGCCAGCCGCAGCTGCAGTGGGACTGGTCCGATGCGCTGCTGTTGCCGGTGTTCGGGCTCGCGCTCGGCCACGGCCTCGCCGAGCCCATCTACACTTCGGACCCGATGAACATCTATGGTCAGAACGCGCGCGTGTTCGAGGTGCACGGGAGCCTCGCGCCCGAGGCGCTGAAAGCGCTCGTCGATCCGGGCCACATCGACTATCCGCCGCTCGTCGCGCTCGACGAGGCGCTCCTGTTCCTGGCCGCGCCGGGCATGCGCGAGCGGGTGGTCAAGCCGATGTTCGCGCTGTTCCTGCTGGCCTTCCTCGTGCTCGCGCGCGACGTGATCCGCATGCGCCTGCGGCCGGCGGCGGCGCTGTTGCTGATCGCCGCGCTCGCGTTCACGCCGGAGCTGCGCCACTACGGCGCGCGCGGCTTCGCCGACCTGCCGCTCGCCGCGTTCCTGATGGCGTTCGTGGTGCTCGCGAGCGATGCGCTCGAGCGCCGTCGCGTGCTCGCCGCGCTCGCGGCCGGCAGCTTGCTCGGCTTCGGCGCGCTCACCAAGAACGAGGGCTTCGCGGTCGCCGTGCTCGCGGCACCGGTGCTCGCGCTGGTCGCCGTCGCCAGGCGCTGGCGCGTGGCCGTGGTCGCCGCCATCGTGATCCCCGCGCTCGGGCTCGGGCTCGCGTGGTACGCGTTCCGCCAGGCGCACGGCATCGACAGCGACCTGTTCCAGTCGTTCGACGCGCGCACCGCGCTCGCGAACCTGGCACGCGTCCCGCGCATCCTCACCGAGTTTGCGCGCGTGCCGCTGCGCCGCAACAACCAGCAGCTGCTCATGTGGGGAGCATTCTGGTTCGGCTGGGTGGTCACGATCGCGCTCGGCCTGGTGTCGCGTCTCGCCGATCGCCGCGCGCTGCTCGCGTGGGGCAGCGTGTGGCTCGCGCATCTTGCGCTCTACCTCGGCATCTACGTGATCACGCCGCGCAACCTCGAGTGGCACCTGGTCACCTCGGCGCAGCGGCTCGTGCTGCACCTCTTGCCGTGGACGGTGATGGTGTGGGTGGCGGCGCTCGAGCGAGTGGCTGGGACGAGCGAACGGATCGGTGCAGCGTCGCGGTAGGTGTTCATGCCACGACCTCGCGCAGCGCGGCCAGCAGCAGCTTCTGCAGCAGCCACTCGCGGGCACCATGGGGACGCTCGAGCGCCATGCGCTCGAGGCACGGGCGCAGCTCCTTCGCTGCCGCCGCCTGCACCACGGCCAGGCTCACCGTCCTGGCCTTGCCCCAGGGCGTGCGCATGCGTTCGCGCAGGCGTCGCAGGGCTTTCTGCAGCACCATCTCCTCGGCAGTGAAGTCGGTGCCGAACGGGTACTCGGCGAAGCGCCCGGCGTGGCGGTGCTGCGCGAGCGCCCGCTCGAGCGCGGCAGGGGTGTTGTTGCGGTGCTGGTCGAGGATGCGGTGTTCGCGCGGCAGCTTGCCCGCGGCCTGCGCTTGCCGCATGAGCTGCGCCTGGAAGCGCGAGTCGGCAATCGCCAGCAGTGCGGCGATGACCTCGCTGTCGGTCTTGCCGCGCAGGTCGGCGATGCCGTACTCGGTGACCACGACATCGCGCAGATGGCGGGGAATCGTCGTGTGGCCGTAGCTCCACACGAGATTGGAGGTGGTGCGGCCGTGCTTGGTGCGCGTGCTGCGCACGCACAGGATCGAGCGTGCGCCGGGCAGGGCGTGCGCCATCGCCACGAAGTTGTACTGGCCGCCGACGCCGCTCACGACCCGGCCGTCGTCCAGGCCATCGGCGATCGCCGCACCGAGCAGCGTTGCCATCATGGCGGTGTTGATGAAGCGCGCGTGCTGGCGCTGCGCGACGCGCAGCTCGAGATCGCGGCCGATGATCTGATTGATGAAGCCGACGCCGGTCATCTGGAACAGGGCGCGCTCCGCCTCCGGCAGATCCCGCAGCGCCGCATAGAAGGCGCGCGGGCCGAACAGGAAGCCGCCGTGCAGGAGCGCGCCGTTCTGGAGACGGCTGCCGAGGCACTCGCTGGCGATGCGTGCGCGCAGGGCCGGGTCAGCGAGGTCGGCCCGCAGCCACTCGCCGCGCGGCGTGCCGATGCGATCGTCCGCGTACCTGCAGTCCTGGTGCAGGACGCCGACCGCGCGCAGCGCCGCGAATGCCTCGGCATCGAGACAGCGCGGCAAGCCGGCATCGATGAGCCGATCGAGGATGCGGGCGTCGAGCTTCTCGTCGATCGTGCCGGCGTCGAGCAGCTGCTGCACCTGGAGGTGCGGATACACGCGCCGCTTCAGGATGCCCGATCGATACAGGTCGAGGAATCCATCCACGAACATCTCGGTGCAGCCATAGAGCCCGCGCGCAAACGCCTGCGTGCCGCCGATCGCCTCGATGGCGCCGGCGAATCGCCGCGTCGCGCCGCAGTCGCTCAGCGCCTGCCGCCAAACGCCGTTGTGCTGATGGCGCAGCTGCAGGCAATAGACGATCGCGTCGCCCAGCTCGCCGATGCCGACCTGCAGCGTGCCGCCGTCGCGGACCAGCGCGCTCGCATGCAGGCCGAGCAGGTACTCGGCCGTTGAGATCGCCGGGTTGGGTGGACAGTACAGCTCGAAGTCGTAGCGCGGATGCTCGACCAGGTGATCGAACACGTCCGCCGCGACCACCGCGTCGCCCGGCATGAACGGCAGCTTGCGGTTCACCTCGCCGATCGTGACGATCTCGTGCCCGGCGCGCCGGCGCAGCTCGAGCTCGGGCAAGAGATCGACGGTCACGTCCGGGTTGCAGCTCAGGCTGATCTCGGCTCGACCCGCGCGCTGCCGCTTCGCCACCAGCTGCGCGAGGACGTTGACGCCGCGCGCCAGCACCTCGCGCGCGACGTGAGTGTAGTTCGCGCTCAGGTAGTGCTGCTGCGCGCTGCTCACGTCGAGGTAGGCGCCCGGCTCGAGGAAGAACTCGATGACGGCGACGTTCGCCGGCATCTTGCCGGCGCGCGCGGCGGTGACGTAGTCGAGCGCGGGATAGTCGCCGAACACGCGCTCGACGAACGGCTCGAGGAAACGGCGCTCGAGCTCGCTCGCCGGCGCGGGCAGGCGCAGGCTCAAGCCGGTCAAGATCTCGAGCTCGATCGACGGGTCATGGAGAGCGCGCCGGAAGAACTCGTTCACCAGCGGCACCGGCTTGCCGAGCGCCAGCGGCAAGGCCATGACGATGCGCTTGCCGACCCGCGCGAGCGTTGCCTCGACGCAGTCGCCGACGTTGTCGAAATGCTCTGGCATGGCAGCCCCTGGTTCGGGTCGTTGGTTCTCTGCGTGCGCCGTTCACTCGCCGCACAGCTCGTGCTGGCGCAGGAAGCGCTCGATCTGGAGCGCCGCGAGGCGATGCGCGATCTCGTTGGGGTGGTGATCCGATGGGTGCACCCACAGCTCGCGGTCCGGATGGCCGCGGAAGGTGGCGAGCAGGTCGAGCGCGGGGAGCCCTATCTGCGCGGCGGCATCGAGCACCAGCTCGTGGATGGCACGGAACGGATAGTCGCCATCGAGATCGCGCAGCTCGGGGAACAGCACCAGCGCGATCGCGAAGTGGTGCTCGCGCGCGAGCGCGACCGCGTGCTCGAGCGAGCGCCGTGCAACCAGCCAGTCCATGTCGGTGTCGCTGCGTTCGAGGTAGCGTCGCGGCTGCTGGAAATACACCGAGCGGTAGCGCTGGTCGAGCGCCAGCTTCAGCGCGTGTGCACGCCAGGCGTGCTGCAGGATGTCGATCACGTAGCTGGCGCGCGCGAGACCGGTTGGCTCGAGCGTGAGCGCGAGGTCCTCGCCCATGTTCGCGAACGCGACGTCGTCGTACGCGTCGTTCAGGTAGAAGCCGATCAGCACCAGGTCGGGATCGAGGTCGAGCCAGCGCCGCTCGAGGTACAGCACCTCGTCGCGCGTGTTGTAGCCCATCACGCCGGCGTTCAGGACGGCATGGCGCCCGCTGTGGTCATGTGCCTGCAGCAGCTGCTCGAGCTGGCTCAGGTACGTGTCCCGTTCGTGCACGCCGGTGCCGAACGTGAACGAGTCGCCGATGCCGAGCACGCGGAACTGGCCCGCTGGCTTGGCGCGCGTCGTCTGTGGCCCGCGCATCCCGAGCGCGTTGATCGTGAACGTGATCGAGTGATCGGCATCGAAGTAGCCGCGCGGGTCGCTCGCGTACACGACCTTGAACTTCGCGCCCGGCACGTACTCGCCCATCACCACGCCGTCCGACACGAACGGGCTGGTGCGCTTGTTGCGGCCGTTGCCCCACAGGCCCAGGTCCTGGTAGCTCGCTCCGTCCCAGGTGAGCCAGCGCGGCGGCGCGCAGCGCTCGGGGCGAATCGCGAGCGCGCGCAGCAGAGCCTCGGCGACGAGCAGCGCGACGGCGGCGCCAGCAAGGGCGAGCAGCACGCGCCGCGCGGTCACCGCGAGAGCTCCGCCACCTTGATGAGGTTGGTGGTGCCGGGCACGCCGACCGGCACGCCGGCGGTGATCACGACGCGCTCGCCCGGCTGCACCAGGCCGGTGCCCGCGACCATGGCGAACGCCTTCTCGATCATGTCGTCGGTGTCGCGCATCGGCGCCGCCAGCAGCGGCAGCACGCCGAAGCTGAGCGCGAGCTGGCGATGCACCGCGGCGACCGGCGTGAGCGCGATCACCATCTGCCGCGGCCGGTGCCCGGCCACCAGCCGCGCGGTGCTGCCGGATTGCGTGAACGTGACGATCGCCGCCGCGCCGACCTCGTCGGCGAGCCGGCACGCGGCGTGGGCGACCGCCTCGGGCGGCGTGACCGCCGCGCCCGGGTCGAGCGCGCTCCTGCTGTACGGGAAGCTCGCCTCGGTGGCCGCGGCGATGCGCGCCATGATCGCCACGGCATCGGCCGGGTAACGCCCGGCAGCGGTCTCCTCCGACAGCATGACGGCGTCGGTGCCATCGAGGATGGCGTTGGCGACGTCGGTCACCTCGGCGCGCGTGGGGCGCGGGTTGTCGACCATCGAGCGCAGCATCTGCGTGGCGGTGATCACCGGCTTGGCGGCGCGGTTCGCGCGCGCGATCAGCTCCTTCTGCAGGCGCGGCACGCGCTCGAGCGGCACGTCGACGCCGAGGTCGCCGCGCGCCACCATCACCCCGTCGGCGAGGGCGATGATGGCGTCCAGGTGATCGAGCGCCTCGTGCTTCTCGATCTTCGCGATCAGCGGGATGCTCGAGCGCCGCTGCTGCAGGAACTGCCGCGCGCACTGCACGTCCGCGCCGCTGCGCACGAATGACAGCGCGACGAAGTCGACGCCGTGCGTGATGCCGAACTCGAGGTCGCGCCGGTCCTTGTCGGTCAAGCTCTGCACCTGCAGCGTGCGCGTCGGCAGGTTGAGGCCCTTGTGCGAGCTGAGCGCACCGCCCACGATCACGCGGCAGACGATGTCGGTGGCCTGCGTGGCGATCACCTCGAGCTCGATCGCGCCGTCGCTGAGCAGCACCGGGTCGCCGGCCTGCACCTCTGCGGGCAGCGTGGCGTGGCTGACCGAGACCGCGCGCTCGCTGCCCGGCACGGCGCGCGTGGTGAGCGTGAACTCCTGGCCTGGCACGAGCGTGACCGACGGCTCGCGGATCGCGCCCACGCGCACCTTGGGACCGCACAGATCGAGCAGGATCGCGACCGGCTGCTGCTTCTGCTCGGCGATCTCGCGCACCGCGTGCATCACCTCGCGGTGCTCGTCGTGCGTGCCGTGCGAGAGGTTGAGCCGCGCCACGTCCATGCCGGCGTCGACCAGGCGCGCGAGCGTCGCGTGCGCGCGCGATGCGGGGCCGATCGTGGCGACGATCTTGGTGCGTTGCTGCATGGCCCTTACTCTCGACTTTTGCCAATCCCCCTTCAACCATCTGGATTTCGCCGCAGTGCCGCGCCACGATAGGCGCACTCTCCGCGAGGTACTGCATGAAGGCACCGATGGCTCGTGAGCGTGTGCGTCTGATCGGCGTGCCGATGGATCTCGGTTCGGGCCGGCGCGGGGTCGACATGGGACCGTCGGCGATCCGCATCGCCGGTGCCAGCGAGCGGCTGCGCGAGCTCGGCTACGCGGTTCGCGACGACGGCGACGTGGCGGTGCCGGTGCCCGAGGTGCGCAACCCTGGCAACCCGCGCGCGAAGTATCTGAACGAGATCGCGCGCGCGTGCAATCGCTTGCGCCTGCGCGTGAAGCGCAGCATGGATGCGGGCGAGGTGCCGATCGTGATCGGCGGCGACCACAGCATCGCCATGGGCACGGTGGCGGGCGTGGCCGAGCACTACCGCGAGCGCGGCCAGCGGATCGGCCTGATCTGGGTGGACGCGCACGCCGACATGAACACGCCGGAGAGCTCGCCGTCCGGCAACATCCACGGCATGCCGCTCGCCGCGATCCTCGGCATGGGACCCGACGTGCTGGCCCAGCTGGGCGGCTTCGCGCCGAAGGTCGACCACGAGAACGTGTGCGTGATCGGCCTGCGCAATCTCGACGAGCTGGAGAAGGACATCGTGCGCGAGTCGGGCGTGCACGCGTATACCATGCGCGATCTCGACGAGCGTGGCATGCGCGCGGTGGTGGCCGAGTCGATCCGGCTCGCGTGCAACGGCACCGTGGGCTTCCATCTGTCGTTCGATCTCGATGGCATGGACCCGCACGACGTGCCCGGCGTCGGCACCGCCGTCAAGGGCGGCATCAACTGGCGCGAGGGCAACCTGTTGATGGAGATGGTGGCCGATTGCGGTCGCATGACGAGCTGCGAGATCACCGAGCTGAACCCGATCTTCGACGTGCGCAATCAATCGGGCGAGGTGGCGGTCGAGCTGATCCTGTCGGCGTTCGGCAAGTCCATCCTGTGAGCGGTGTGCCCGCGGTCGCTGCCGTAGTCATGCCGCAGCAACCGCTTACGCAGGTGAGCCGCGCGCGACGCCTCGGTGCGGTGCGCGGACGCGTTGAGGACCGGCGTGCGCCGGCCTAACATGAGCGACTCCACATGCCGAATCCCAGGTTGCTGGGAGCGGGGGACCCGAGCCGTACCAGGGGCGAATCTCGCAAGCGTAGGGTCACTCTCGATCCGAGCCCGACAGCTAACCCCGCAGGCAGCACGAGAGAATGAAAGCGTCCGCGGCCGGCGCCCGCCGGTCCGGGATGGCCAACGTCCGTGACCGAAAACGTCCCGTCGTCGGATCCGCCGCCCGTATCCGCCGCCGCCGCCGCCGCACAGGACGACGCCTCCGCGAAGGAGCAGGCGTCGCTGCTGCAACGGCTCGAGTACTTGCTCGTCGGCCGGCCGCGCGACGTGCGCGATGCGCGCGTGTTCCATCGCCTGTCGCTGATCCCGTTCCTCGCCTGGGTGGGGATGGGAGCCGACGGGCTGTCGTCGTCGGCGTACGGTCCGGAGGCCGCGTACCGGGCACTGGGCCACCACACCTACCTGGCGATCGTGCTGGCGTTGCTCACCGGCTTCACCGTGCTGGTGATCTCGGCGTGCTACAGCAAGACCATCGAGCAGTTCCCGTCCGGCGGCGGCGCCTACGTCGTCGCGTCGAAGCTGCTCGGCCCGAGCGCCGGCGCGATCGCCGGCACGGCGCTGCTGGTCGACTACGTGCTCACCATCACGACCTCGGTCGCCGCCGCCGGCGATGCCATGTTCTCGCTGCTGCACGTCGATCTGCACGGCGCCAAGCTGTCGTTCGAGGTGGCGACCATCGTTGCGCTGATCGTGCTCAATCTGCGCGGCGTGCGCGAGTCGATCCTGGTGCTGCTGCCGCTGTTCCTGGTGTTCCTGCTCACGCATGCGGTGCTGATCCTGGGCGGCATGCTGGCGAGCTTGCCGCACATGGCGCATCTGCCCGGCGAGATCCTCGCCGAATTCGATCGCGGCCGCAGCGAGCTCGGCGGTCGCGGCCTGTTCCTGCTCGTGCTGTACGCGTACTCGCTCGGCGGCGGGACCTACACCGGCATCGAGGCGGTGTCCAACGGCTTGCCGATCATCCGCGAGCCGCGGGTGAGGAACGCGCGGCGCACGATGGTGTACATGGCGGTCTCGCTCGCGGTGACCGCGGCCGGCCTGCTGCTGTGCTACCTCCTGTTCCGCGTGACCGACACGCCTGGCAAGACCATGAACGTGGTCCTGGTCGAGCGGTTCGTGGCGGCGGTGCCGGTGCTCGGCAAGTGGTTCGTGGCGCTCACCGTGCTGTCCGAGGCGGCGCTGCTGTTCGTCGCCTCGCAGACCGGATTCATCGACGGGCCGCGGGTGATGGCGAACCTGGCGCAGGACTCGTGGATCCCGCGCAAGTTCGCCGCGCTGTCCGATCGCCTGACGACGCAGAACGGCGTGCTGCTGATCGGCCTGGCGTCGCTCGGCGCGCTGCTCTATGCCGGCGGCAACGTCGAGACGCTCGTGGTCATGTACAGCATCAACGTGTTCGTCACGTTCCTGCTGTCGATGCTCGGCATGTGCCGCTTCTGGTTGCGGCAGAGGGGCGTCGCCGGCGCGAAGCGCAACCTGCTCCTGTATGCGAGCGGCACGCTCCTGTGCGGCACGATCCTGGTGATCACCGTGTGCGAGAAGTTCGCCGCCGGCGGCTGGATCACGCTCAGCGTCACCGGTGCGCTGCTCGCGCTGTGCATCTTGATCCGCAAGCACTACGCGCGCGTCGAGGTGAAGCTGCAAGACCTCGACCGGCTGCTCGGCAGCGTCGAGCTGCCCACCGATCCCAATCCCGGCATCGCCGATCCGACGCAACCCACGGCGGTGGTGCTGGTGAGCCGCTACAGCGGTCTCGGCACGCACACGGTCCTCAACGTGCTGCGCCTGATCCCGGGCTACTTCAAGAACATGCTGTTCGTCTCGGTGGGCGTGGTCGACACCGGCAACTTCAAGGGCCCGGGCGAGGTCGAGAACTTGGAGAAGCAGACCGTCGACCATCTCGAGCGCTACACCAAGCTGGCGCGTGCCATCGGCGTGCAGTCTGCCTATCGCTTCAGCCTCGGCACCGACACCGTCGACGAGGTCGAGCGGCTGTGCACCGAGCTGGCCAAGGAGTTCCCGCGCATCCTGTTCTTCTCCGGCCAGCTGATCTTCGAGCGCGAGCGGTGGTACCATCGCTTCCTGCACAACCAGACCGCGTTCGCGATCCAGAAGCGCTTGCAATGGGGGGGCCTGACGATGGCGATCCTGCCGGTGCGCGTGTTCGAGTGAGCGCGGCGCGCCTGGTTCAGCGTGCCGGCACGCCGGGCCGCCGCTCTCGAGCGAGGTCCTCGCTCGAATCAGCGGGCGGCGCCACGCATCGCCGAGAAAACCGGCGGTCGCTTGTTCATCGCCGCGCTGGCCGGCGGATAAGATCTCGCCATGGCGGAGTCCGATCGAGACAGCGATGCCGAGGAGCTGATCGAGGCCTTGCTCGCCGAATGCCTCGCCGAGCCCGAGCCACAGCGTGCGGCGAGCATCGCGCGGCGCTGCCGCGAGCACCCCGAGCACGCGGCCGAGCTGCGGGCGCGGCTGCAAGCGCTCGCGGCGATCGGCATCGACGTCACCACCAGAGCGACGCCGTTCCCCGAGCGGCTCGGCGACTTCCGGCTGCAGCGACCGCTCGGCAAAGGCGGCATGGGCATCGTCTACCTGGCCGAGCAGGAGTCGCTGGGGCGCCAGGTGGCGCTCAAGCTGATCCGCCCCGAGAACCTCTACTTCCCCGGTGCGCGCGAGCGCTTCCGGCGCGAAGTGCAGGCGGCCGCGCGCCTCGCGCACCCCGGCATCGTGCCGGTGTACTGCGTCGGCGAGGAGCAGGGCATCCCTTACTTCGCCATGGAGCGCATCGTCGGCTGCTCGCTCGACGACGTGCTGCACGAGCTCGCGGGGCGGCGCGCCGAACAGCTCACCGGCGCCGACCTCGAGAGCGCCGTCGCCCGCTGCACCGCCCGGTTGTGCGAAGCGTCGCCAAGGCCGGCGGTGGCGAGCACGTTGTTCCAGGGCACGTGGCTGCAAGCCTGCGTGCGCATCTGCCAGAGCGCCGCCGCGACGCTCGACTACGCCCACGCGCGCGGCGTGCTGCATCGCGACATCAAGCCGTCCAACGTTCTGGTCACCGAGGCCGGACGTGTCACCATCGTCGACTTCGGCCTCGCCAGCTTCGAGGGTACGAGCAAGCTCACGCGCACCGGATCGCAGATGGGCTCGCTGCCGTACATGTCGCCGGAGCAGCTGAAGGGCGAGGCGGCGCTGATCGATGCCCGCACCGACGTGTATGCCCTCGGCATCACGCTGTACGAGCTGCTCACGCTCGAGCTGCCGTACAAGGCGGACAGCAACGAGAGCACGCGCCGCGTCATCCTCGATGCCCGGCCCAGGTCGCTGCGCGAGCGCAACCCCGCCGTGCTGTGGGATGCGGAGACCGTGTGCCTGAAGGCGATGGAGCGCGACCGCGAGCACCGCTACGCATCCGCCGCCGAGCTCGCCGTGGATCTCGAGAACGTGCTCGAGCACCGCCTGATCACCGCGCGCCGGCCCGGGCCGATGCTGCGCGTGCGCCGCTTCATGCAGCGGCATCCCACCATCAGCGTGGCGCTCCTGCTCGGACTGCTCGGCCTCGGGATCGTGCCGGCGGCATGGTTCGAGATCAGCTCCCAGCATGCCGAGAACCAGCAAGCGCGCGCCGAGATCGAGCACAAGGAGGAGAAGATCCGGCGCCTGTCCGACCAGGACCGTGCGCGCCAGCTGCTCCTGTCCGAGCCCGAGCTGTGGCCGGCGACGGCGGCGCAGGTGCCGGCGATGGACGCATGGCTGGCGGCGGCGCGCGACCTGTTGCAGCGGCTGCCGGGCTACGAGGCGGGCGCTGCGGGCGCCGACGATGCCGCGCATGCCCTGGTCGTGAGCGTGCGCGCGGTGCGGGAGCGGCGCGTGCTGGTGCAGGCGCGACGCGACTACGCCGCGAGCGCCGAGCAGCGCACGATCGCCGGCGAGGACGCGCGGCGGGCATGGGAGGACGCGGTTGCCGAGATTGCCGCGAGCGAGAACTACGGCGGGCTTGAGCTCACGCCGGTGCCCGGGTTCTTGCCGCTCGGGCGCGATCCCGAGTCGCTGCTGTGGGAGTTCTGGCAGGTGATGAGCGGCGCGCCGCCTGCGCGCGATGCATCGACCGGACGCTGGCAGATCGGCGCGGCGACCGGCATGGTGTTCGTTCTCTTGCCGGGCGGTACGTTCACGATGGGCACGCGCGTGCCGCTCGGTCAGGATGATCCCGAGAGCCCGCCGCAGCAGGTGACGCTCGCACCGTTCCTGATCGCGAAGTACGAGATGACGCAGGGGCAGTGGGCGCGTGCGACCGGCAGCGATCCCGCGAGCGTGATCGAGGGCGCCGACACCGACGTGGACGGCAGGGCGAGCCTCGCGAGCCCGGTCGAGACCGTCTCCTGGCTCGAGTGCGATGCGCTGCTCAGCAAGCTCGAGCTGTCGCTGCCGACCGAGGCGCAGTGGGAGTACGCCTGTCGCGGCGGCACCACGGCGCGGTCCTGGTTCGGCGACGACCGCGAGCCGCTGCGCCGGTTTGCCAACGTCGCCAGCCGCGAGTTCACGCGCGCCTCGAACACGCCCGCCGAGGCTTGGGCCGACGGCTTCGCCGGCACCGCGCCCGTGGGCCTGTTCGATCCCAACCCGTTCGGTCTGCACGACATGCTCGGCAACGTGTCGGAGTGGTGCATGGACTGGTACCAGCGCTACGACCAGAGCACGCCGCGCCCCGGCGACGGCCTGCGCGAGAAGCAATCGCTCGCCTACCGCATCCAGCGCGGCGGCTCGTTCGCGCTCAAGGCGAACATGGCGCGCAGCGCGGCGCGCGCGTACGAGTCGCCGGAGTTCAAGGCGCCGTCCACGGGCGTGCGCGCGGTGAAGAACCTGAAGTGAGCGCTCGAGGAACGGCGCGAGCTGGATTCCGCCGCTCGTGCCGCCTGCCGGAACCATCAACGGCTGGTCCCACGCGCGCGGCATGGGGCCAGCCGTTGCTTTCGGCGGCACCTTGCGCCGGTCCAGATCGAGGTCACACGGCCGTGGCGAGCCACGATACGGCGACGAGGGTCACGATGATGCACAAGGTCACCGCAACGCCGCGAAGACCGATCTTCTTCGCAATCATCTCGATGATGAGCTTCGCGGTGGCTTCCACGCTGAGCGACTTCGCGAGCGTGGGCAGCAGGCGGATCATGGCCAGGAATGCCGGTGGCAATGCCGCGGCTAGCAGAACACGCACCCCGAGCGGCTCATCGCCTGCATCAGGATCCATCAGCCACTGGACGGGGCTGTACGTGGCCGGTTGCGACGCTTGCGTGGCAGCAGCAGCGTTGATCAGGACGGCACCGGTCAGCAGCAACACGAACGACAAGACGATTGATGTGGTCATGATCGGTCTCCGGTTGGTGTGGTTGGAACGAGGGACGGGAGAAGGGCGGGAGCTGAGCAGCACGGCTGGTGGGCACCGAGCCAACAGCCGTGACTGCTCAGCGGGCGGTCCGGGCCTGCGGTGGGAGAAGGGCGGATAGAGCCAGGCGTTGGACCTGACTCGATCGAGGCCGACCGACGTGACATCGGGCGTCGAAGCGAACCCAGGAGGAAGAGGTCGCCATCGCCACCCGAGCCGGTTCACGCTGGTCGTCCGGAGGACAGCACTCCTTTCCTCTTCTCAGAACACGGGATCAGTCATCCGAAGATGACGGAAAATCCAACGCCGTCTCGCAGCTTTGCGCTGCGGCAAACGCGATGAACGCGCTCTTTTGCTTGCGCAGCGCGAGCACCTGCATCTTGAGGCGCCGCTGGATTGTGGATTGCGCACAGCGATGCGTCTTCGCCAGGTCATCGTACGACATGCCATCCAGGTAGCGCTGGATGACGAGCTGAGCTCTTGGCCCCAGTGACTGGAGCCATGCGACCAGGATCACGGCCATTTCCCGGCCCGTGTCCTTGGTGGCGCCAACTGCATCGAGCGGAACATCGCAGATGGGCAGGCGATGCCGCCGAAACGAGTTGGACACCAGCCGGCGGATGCTCTTCCTGGACCAGCTGATGGTCTGTGCCTTGCCTTGGGGCTTTAGCTTGCCGGCGTCAATGCGCTCAATGAGTCTGAGCGCGGCCGCATCCCTGGCATCCACTCCTGAGGTCTGGGCCTTCGTCAGCTCCTGCAGGAGGGCTTGCAGAGAGTCCTCGGGCAGCTGTCCGAGGCTTGATAGCAGGTGGGAGTCCTTCATCTGATGAAGGGCTTCCGCCGCGAGTTTATCGGGCATGGCTGTAGCTCCTTTCAAAGCAAGCCAGCTCTCGCGGAGGTCGCGGGAGAACACTCAAACAGAGCGGGGCGGAGAACCGACAAGACGAAGCGGGTGGCCAGGGCATCGAGCCCCTGCCACCCGCGTCTTCACACCGAGGAGGTGACGATCACCTCACCCGTCAGCGTCATCCTCTTCTGCGCGAAGTACAGCATGAGGAGATCCGAACCAGCGATACCACTCGTGCTCAGCCGTGAGCAGGTTCCTCAGCAACGCGCGAGTCCTTGGCGTCCGCGCGACCACTCCGAGGTCCCGGATCACCGACGGAAGGTCCACCCTCCCATCGCACCTGAGCAACTCCTTCCGAAACTCCAAGACAACCGCGTTCAGGGCCTGCTGCTCGTCCAACTCAGCTCCTCGTGGGGGTTGATGAACGTGCCCGGCACGACGGCCGGGCATCAAAGACGGAAGGAGGGGGAACTCTCCAGCGCCGGCCGCAGCGCTGCCTTCAGCTTGGCCAGGACCAAGTCCGTCGAGCGTGGGTCCAGACCCGTCAAGAGCAGCTGGTTCAGCTTGAGCAGCTCGAGATTGGCCAGCCAGGGCGCCTTCTCGAGCAGCAGGTTGAGGTCCAGCTCGGCATCGAGGTCGAGGTCCAGGTCGAGCTGCAACTCGCTCAGACCGAGCTCCAGACGCAGCCCGTCCAGGGCGGTTTGCAGCAGCCCGAGCAGAAGCTGCAGATGCTCCAGCTTGCGAGCCATGGTGTCACCAGACAGCTTGCGGCTCAGTTCGTCGCCTGAGCTCAGCGCCAACAGGAGCAGAGCGAGGTTGAGGTTCATGGACAACTCCCTTTAGGGACCAAGATGGTCAAGGAAACACCGAGGTCGTTCCCGTGGGGACACCAGGTGGTGAGGCAAGGCGCAGAACGACCTCCGGCTGGGAAATTGGGGCTTCTGCTCTCTAGAACACCCAACCCTCGGTCTGCCACCGACAGAGAATCGGGATGCTGCGGGTTTTGCATCGAGCGTCGATCATGGACGGTGGGCCGGCATGGGCGAGCTCGCCGCACTCGAGGTGACGCAGCGCTCCGTGGTCTGGATGAGGCGTGATCGAGGATCGACGCCGCACCTTCTTGCGGCGCTCGTCACCCCGGTTGATCCATGGCTCTTGACCAACGCTCAGGAACGTCGGTGCGGGAATGACTTGCGTCGAGCGGGACGCGCTGCCGCATCCCCGCGGCCATCACCGCCGCGCGGCGAGGATCTTCTCGAGCAGGGCCTGGCGTTCCGGGTACCTGGTCCGGTTCGGCTCGGTGAGCGAGAGCACCTCGCGGGCGAGCTGCTCGGCTCGCTCCAGTCGGTTCGTCGCCAGGCACGCGCGCGCTGTCCACTCGAGCGAGCTCTGCGTGTCACGATGCTCCGTGCCCAGCGCGCGACGGCGTCCTTCGAGGGCCCGCTCGAACAGCGGCAGAGCCTCTTCCGACAAGCCTTGGCCCTGATAGACCCGGCCCAGATTGTGCGTCACCACCATCGTCGTGGGGTGGTCGAGGCCGAACACTCGCTCGCAGTCCTCCAAGGTCTGCTCGAGGATCGGCGCGGCCTCGTCGTAGCGCGCCTGCTCGAGCAGCGCGTAGGCGAGATTGTTGGCGCTGGTGAGCGTGATCGGATGGTCCTTGCCGCTCGCGCGCTGGAACCCTTCGTAGCAGCGTTTCAGCAGCGGCTCCGCCTCCGACATGCGTCCCTGTCGGAGGAGCAACGAGGCGAGGTTGTTGGTGTCCGTGAGTGTTGCCGGGTGGTCCTCGCCGAACACGCGCCGGTTCGCTTCCAGGGCTTGCTTGATCAGCGGCTCGGCTTGCGCGTAGCGATCCTGTGCCGCGTACAGCGAGGCCAGGTTCGACAGCGTGGACCTGGTTTCCTGATCGTCGTCGCCGCGGTAGCGGCGCGCGAGCTCGAGTGCGCGTTCATAGAGTGGTTGCGCGTCCTGGTAGCGCTCCAGCAGCTGATAGTTCATGGCGAGACGATTGCAGATGCGGATCATCTCGAGCTCACCTTCGCCGAGCAACCTGGTGTAGGCGTCGAGCGCTTGCCGGTAGAGCGGCTCGGCCTCGTCGTATCGTCCGAGACCGTAGTACGCACCACCGATGGTCTCTCTCAACCGCGCTTGCACCAGGGGATCCAGATCATCCCGGGCGATGGCGATGGCGCCGCGCATCAGCAAGTCGCGCGCGGTGACCTCCTTGCCCTGCGCTCGCTCCGGGTCCGGCGTCTCGAACAGGTTCTCCAGGAACGCGGCGACGCGATTGGCGGCATCGCGCTGGCGAGCTGCCTCGCTGGCTTGAGCTTCGGCGTTCTGCGCACTGTTCACCGCGGCATCGCGAGCGCGCGACAGGTCGCCGTTGGCAAGCTCGAGCGCCGCGTTCTTCTTCGCCAGCTCGCGACTCAGCACGAGCTGCTCGTGCCGGCGCATCGCCTGGACATAGGCGGTGCTCGCCAGCCCGGCGATCGAGAAGAGCAGCGCGGCGGCGATGGCACCGGCCATGCCTCGATTGCGCTTCACCCACTTGCGGAACTCGGCCACTGCCCCGGTCTCGTAGGCGCGCACCACGCGCCCCTCGAGGTAGGCGCGCAGGTCGTTCGCGAGCGCGCCCATGGTCGGGTAGCGCGCCGCGATCGTGCGCGCCATCGCGCGCTCGCAGATGGCGATCAGCTCGGGCGTCGCGGTGCTGGTGGGGCGCAACGAACGCGGCGGTCCCTGCATCACCATCGCCAGCACCGTGTGCACCGACGTTCGATCGCCCGGCGCATGGTAGGGCGGGGCGCCCGCGAGCAGGTGGTAGAGCATTGCGCCCACCGCGTAGACGTCGGAGTGCGGACCGATCTCGAGAATGCGGCCGGCAGCCTGCTCGGGTGGCATGTAGTACGGCGTCCCCAGCACCGTTCCATCCATGGTCACCAGCGGCGAGTTGTCCTCGCTCGCGCGCAGCTCGCCGCGATCCGTCCTGATGTTGGTGAGCGTGCCGGGATCGATCGGCCGCAGGTGCAGGTCGCGCAGGTCCTCGTGCCCGGCAACCTGAGCGAGACCCCAGTCCATCACGTACACTTCGCCGTACTTGCCAACCATCACGTTGGCGGGCTTCAGATCGCGATGCACCACTCCCTTGTCGTGCGCAAAGGCCATCGCCTCGCACACCTTGAGCAGCACCCCCACGGCGCCGGTGGGCGTCCAGCCTTCTTCGCCGCGCTGAGCGAGGTCGAGGATGGTGCGAAGGTCCCGGCCCTTGACCAGGCGCATGGTGAAGTACAGCCGCTTCTGATCGTCGAGCCCGACCTCGTGCACCGGCACGATGCCGGGGTGGTCGAGCTGCGCCGTCACCTGCGCCTCTTCCAGGAAGCGCGCGAGCGCGACCGGACGCTGCGCATCCTGCCCGCCGTCGTCGCGCAGGACCTTCATCGCCAGCTGGCGCCGCAAGCCCGGATCGAACACCTGCAGCACCGCGCCCGTCGCCCCGCGGCCGACCTCCTTGTCGATGCGGTAGCGGGTCGAGTTGAGCTCGGTCCCGGTGCGCGCGAGGGCGCCCAGCAAGGAGATCGGGTCGTTCGCTTCCGGTCGATCGGTCATCACCAACCTCGGGTGCGGGGCCGGTCCCTGGAGCTGGGCGCGAGCCCTGGGTTGCCGGCGCGATTCTAGAGCTCCTTGCGGTCCGGTGCCAGGGACCCGCCACCTCGCCACGTCCGCTCGGCCCGGCGAACGCGATGCCGCTCGGCTCGGCGACGAGGCACTGCGCGCGCGCCGTGTCCACTCTGGTGCTGTGGCATCCCGGAAAGAACGCGGCGCCCGCCCCGAGCTGGGGGCGGGCGCCGGACGAACGGTGGTCGAGACCGATCGACCTACTGCGTGACGGTGGTGAACTTCACCAGGTCGGTGCGCTGGCGGAACGACGACCAGAACGTGCGCGAGCCATAGAAGCGCGCGCGCACCTCGCCGCCCGAGGACACGTAGCGCGCCGGGTTGGACGCCACCTGGAAGACGTTGGTCGAATCGCTGGTGCCGAGCGACGCCGAGCCGATCTGATCCCACGCGTTCGTGGTGAAGTTGTAGAAGTACACGTAGCAGGTGCGCGACGACGTGTAGTTGGCCTCGAGCGTGACCTTGAGCGTGGTCAGCGTGCCAGCGATGCTGGTCGTGGTCTTCGCGTACCAGTCGCAGTAGCGCGTGAAGCCCGAGCCGGTGCTGGCGATCTCGAGGCGCACGTCATTGCTGGTCAGGATGTCGTTCAGCGAGCCCGCGTAGGTCGAGCCCTGCAGCACGGTGTAGCCGTTGGGCTGATAGTCGGTGCTCGTGCCGCCGCCACCGCCGCCGCCGCTGTTGGTGAGCGCCTTGTAGACGTTGATGCGGCCGAACACGACGAACGTGCCGACGTAGTCGGTGTTGTTCTCGATGCGCGAGCGGATCGTGGCGTTGCCGACGCCGGTGCCGAGGTAGCTCCACAGCAGGCCGGCGAGGCCGGAGACGTGCGGCGTCGCCATCGACGTGCCGGACAGCGTCGCGTAGGTGTTGCCATCGTACGTGCTGTAGATGCTCGAGCCCGGCGCCGCGACATCCACCCAGCTGCCATACGAGCTGAAGCTCGAGCGGCTGTCGTTCGAATCGGTGGAGGCGACGGCGATGCAGTTGGTGTAGTAGCCCGGATACACCGGCGTGGTGTTGCCATTGTTGCCGGCAGCGGCGCACAGCACGACCCCCAGGCTCCACGCGCGATCGACGGCCGCCTGCAGGGTGCTGTCGCCAGCCGAGCCGCCCAGGCTCATCGAGATCACGTTGGCGCCGTGGTCAGTGGCCCAGTTGATGCCGTTGGCGATCGCCGCGTACGTGCCCGAGCCGCCCGAGTTCAGCACCTTCACCGGCATCACCGAGCAGTCGAAGCCGACGCCCGCGACGCCGATGCCGTTGTTGGTTGCCGCGGCGGCGATGCCCGCGCAGTGCGTACCATGGCCATTGTCGTCGTCCGGGTCGCTGTCGTTGTTGACGAAGTCGTAGCCCGCGACCCGCTTGGCGGTGAGATCCGTGTGGTTCTTGTCGACGCCCGTGTCGACGATCGCGATCACCACGCTCGCCGAGCCGGTGTTCAGGTCCCAGCCGGCCGGGCACTGGATCTTCTGCGGGCCCCACTGCGAACCCCACGACGGGTCGTTCGGGATCAGGCTGGCGTGCGCGATGTAGTTGGGCTCGGCGAACACGACCGACGGCAGGCGCTTGAACTCGGCGACGGCTTGATCGACCGAGACGTTCTGGGGCAGCTGCAAGCGGCTGACGCCGATCTGGCGCAGCTCTTCGACGACGGTGGCGCCGAGCTTGGCGCTCGCCGCCGCGGCATCGCTCGCGGACTTGAACTTGACCAGCACTTCGCCCGGCGCGTACTCCTGGGCGCGAGCCATGCCGACGGTGAGCAGCAAGCCGACGAGGAGGGAGGTCACGTGGTGGATCTTCACGGTTTGCCTTTCTGGTTCGATGGCCGTGGCACCGCTGGAGCCGTCGCGAGAGGTGCCGCTTCTTCTTCAGGAAGGCCATCCTCTAACAGACGGCGCGCGGCCGCGTCAAGGGACGAGAGACGCCGCGTGCGCGGCATCCGCGGGTGCGACAGTGGCCCAGGCTGCGACACTACCGCGCGCGCGACCGCGCGCCCCGGCTACTTCGGCCGGGCTGAGCGCAGGAAAGCGATGAACTTGTCCGGGTCGCGCGTCGCGCCCTCGAAGCGCCCCAGCCGCTCGCCGGTGGCGGGATCGACCAGCACGTACACCGGGTTGGCCTTGGACCCCGACAGCTCGTCCTGCAGCTTCAGGATCTCCTCGAGGTGGTGCGTGCCATCGGTGTGCAGGCGCGCCTCGACCCAGTTCTTGAGCTCCGCGGCGACCGCCGGGAGGTGGAAGATCTTCTCCTCCATCATGCGGCAGTTCACTCAGGTGTGGCCGGTGAAGTTCACCAGCACGAGCTTGTTGGTTTCCTTGGCCACCGCCACCGCTCGCTGATAGTCATCGACGACGATCGTGGGCGCATCCACCTTGCCGACGCTCGTGCCGGCTGCTGCTTGGCGGTTGTTCGAGTAGTTGGGGATGATCGCCGTCATGATGACATCGACATCGTTGCCGAGCGCGCCGTAGCCGCAATACAGGCCGAACAGCAACGTCAGCAGCGCTGCGCTCAGCCGCTTCGGCGAGACCTCGGCGTGGTCGCCGTGCATGCGGATGATGCCGAACAGGTAGAACGCGGCAGCGACGAAGATCCCGAACCACAGGATCAGGAACAGCTCGCGCGAGAGCACGTGCCATTCCCACACCAGATCGACGTTGGAGAGGAACTTGAGCGCCGCGGCGATCTCGATGAAGCCCAAGTACACCTTGAGCGTGTGCATCCAGTCGCCGCTCCTGGGCATCGCCTGGATGCGGCCCGGCACCAGCGCGAGCAGCACGAACGGCACCGCCATGGTGAGACCGAACATGCCCATGCCCATGACGATGCGGCCGAGGTTGCCGTTCTGCGCGCCCACCGACAGCAGGTTGCCGACGAACGGCGCCGTGCACGTGAACGAGGTGATGACCAGCGTCGCACCCATCAGGAACACGCCCAGGTAGCCGCCCGTGGTGGAGGCCTTGCTCGCGGCGCGCATCAGGAACTGCGGCGGCTCCAGCTCGATCGCGCCGAACAGCGACAACGCGAACAGGATGAACAGCGCGCCGATCACGAGATTGGTGATCGGGTGCGTGGCGAAGGGAATGATCACCGAGCCGAACGCGACGCCGATCAAGATGAAGATCAGGACGATGCCGAGGCCGTCGGTGAGCGACAGGCCGAGCACCTTGCCGCCGCGCGCGCTCGCCTGCTTGGTGAAGAACGAGATCGTGATCGGGATCATCGGATAGGTGCACGGCATCAAGAGCGCGAAGCACCCCCAGAACACTGCCCACAGCAAGAAGCCCCAGAGGTCGTCCTGGTTGCCGGTGACGTCCTGCGGCTTTCGCCCCGCGGTCGCGCCCTGGCTGCCGCCTGGGGCCCGAGAGCTCGCCTCGCTCGAGGCTGCCGGCGGCGCGCCGAAGCTCTTCGGATAGTCCTGCCACAGCTCATCGCTGCCGGCGCCGCTCGAGGTGAGCTTCTGCGCGTACAGCGTGCACACGCCTTCATCGGTGCACGTCTGGCCCTTGATCTCCGCCTCGACATCCTCACCCTTGCTGCCGGCAGGCAGCTCGCCCTGCGCGTACAGCACGATCGTGCCCTGGTAGCCGAGCGCGGTGACATCCTTGCCGTTGTCGCCGGCGCCGGGTTGCAGGAGCTGGATCGGTTCGGGGAAGTGCACCTCGGCCCAGGTGATCCCGGTGCCGCCCAGCTTGACCTCGGTCGGCAGCCCGACGCCGCCGCCGAGATCCTTGTAGTAGAGGTGCCAGGTGGGCTCGATCCGCACCTGGATGGCGGCCTGCACGTGCCCGCCCACGACGCGCGTGTACAGCGTGGCGTGCGCCATCTGCTGGGCGCGCGCCGCGGGCAGTGCGGCGCCGAGCGTGAGGAGGAGCAGCACCAGAGATCGCAGCCGGGGCATCGGGTTGGCCTTTCGGTCGGGAGTCGTTCCGCTAGATCTTCATGCAGCACTGCTTGTACTTCTTGCCGCTGCCGCACGGACACGGGTCGTTGCGGCCGATCTTCGCACCGCGCCGCGTCAGGTCAGCGACCGGCGCATCGTCCAGGCGGCGTTCGCCGTCGGCAATGTTACGCACCGCCGCAGGAAAACGTTCCCCGGCGTCCGCCAGCGCTTGCCGCAGCTCGTACGCGTGCGGCACGATCGTGCGCTCCTCGAGATCCTGCAAGAACGCCTGCAGCAAGGCGGCCATGGCCGGCACGAACGCGTCCTTCGGCCAGCAGCGGCGCGGCAGATGCACGGCGAGGAGCTCGCGCATCTGCTCGCCGTCGAGCTTCTCCGGCGCGGCCCCTGCGTCCTGATAGCAGGCGAGCACGAACCGCCGCGCGCCCTCGATGAGGTCAGCCTTGGCGAGGCCGAGGCCGGCCGCGTGGCGCGATTCCGCAAACGCGACCGCAGCGAGACGAGCATTCGCGTCACTCATGGGTTCCCTCGTGGCAGCAGCCGGCGCCCGGTGCGCGGACCGCTCGCGTTTTACCACAGGAACCAGCCCATTCTGCATTCGAGGCGCGCCAAAATCGCGATCGCGCGAGCTTCGAGATGGAGCGCGAGCGCGTTCACGACCGACCCGGCAGCAAAGATGCTTCGCGGTAGACTCGCGCGCGGTGCGTGTTCACAGGGAGGCGAAGGCATGACCTCGATCGGTCGCGTGTCGTTGCCGTTCACCGACACTGGGAGTAGCGGGCTTGCGCTTCGACGATGCAGCGAAACCCGTCTGGTGTGATCGCAAGAGCGGGATTGAAAGCTCCCGGATAAACTCTGTTGTCCCACACGAGATCACGCCGGACGAACGAGCGGCCGTAGTCGTACGATTCGCGGTAGGTGAGGTGAGACTCCCAGCCCATGCCGACCCACTGCTCCACCCACGCCGCATAGACGCGGCCGTTCGGACCGGCGCGTACGCACTTCTTGTTGTAGAGGCCCCCGTTGAGATGGGTGAGCTCGAAGGGTCCCTGGAAGTTCACGCCGTCCATCGCCACCGCGCTCAAGATCTTCTGGCTCCGGCTGCCGACGAGCGCCTCGTACACGACGGTCACCGGCCCATCGGGCGAGACGGCAAGCTGGAGGTGCCACGTCTGGTCCGCGAGCATCCGTGACGGCGGAAAGTCCAGCCCCTGGTACGCGCGCGTGAACGCGACCGTGTGGTCGGTCGCCACGTACGCAATCGATACCCATCCAGCGTCGTCGACATCCACGGACGCGTTGTAGCTGAACCGTCCGTCTTCGGCCCACAGCCGCTGCGCAGGCAGGAACTGTGGTTCGCTCGGCCTCCCGGTGGAGAAAGCGGCGCCATGGACCGAGCGAGCGTAGTAGAGATTGTAGTTGTTGCCCCACGTCAGGTGGAGGTCACCGCCGCGGTCGACCTCGACCCGTATCGTGAGGCTACCCGGTGCGGACGGATCGGCCGAACACCGACGGCGCGAACGTCTGGCCGAGATCATCTGTCCAGGTGACCTCGAGGCCCTTGTTCCCGGACCAGACGATGCCTACTCCATCCGGTGCGCCGACCACCTCGGGCTCGGACCAGCCAACGTCTTCGGACCCGGGCACGAACTGCGGATCCGTCCACGTGACGCCGTCCGCGCTCCACTGGTAGTACGCACCACTACAGGTTGGGATCGGGGCATGTGCCCGCGCCAGAGTAGACGACGTATCTCCGGCTAAGATCGTCCGTGGCAAGTGTCGCGTGCGACTGCTGGTACACGTTGCCCCTCGGGAGGAACTTCAGGGCAGGCCATGTGCAGCCGAAGCGCTCGACTCGAGGAACTGTCAGGAACACCGACAGCAGGACCTGCATCAGCTGGAGCGACACATGCCCCTACCTCCTGATCAGTGTTCCAGGCGAACGTTTCCCCCGGCGTCACGACACCAGGAATGCTAGCGTGTGGAGCGCCGATGACCAAGTCGTCACGCGATGTCCCAATACGGATTGCCTTCGCAACCGTGTATCCGAACTCTTCGAGGTCACTCGGGCTGGGGTCAGCAAACGACGTTTGCGACCAGAGCCTCGGAACCACGTTCCGCTCCGCCAGCATCAAACAGCTACTGCGACTGCCGCACCCGCGGCATAGGAGAATCGCCGTTGTCTGCGATGATTCGCAAAGGTAGTAGATCAGCGCTCGCGCGGCGTCGCGGCGACCTGCTCGTACAGGGCGAGCATCTGCCGCGCGGTCGCGTCCCAGTCGAAGCGCGCCGCCGACGCGCGCCGTTCCTGCACGCGCGCGGCGTCGCGGCCGGCGGCAATCGCGCGGGCGATGCCGTCGGCGATCGACGGCACGCTCCCGGATCGACGTAGTGCGCCGCGCTCCCACCCACCTCGCGCGGCGTCACCTGATCGGCGGCGATCACGGGGCAGCCGCACGCGTGTGCCTCGATGATCGGCAGGCCGAAGCCACTCGTACAGCGTCGCGAACAGCAGCGCCGCGGCGCCGAATACAGCGCTGGCAGATCGCCCGCGTCGACGAAGCCCAGGCGATGGATGCGATCGCGCAGCGGCGATCGCTGGTGCGCCGCCGCGATCTCCTCGAACCCGTGCGATGGTCCGCCGGCGAGCACGAGCGCGAGCTCGGGGTAGACGGCGCGATCTGCTCGAATGCCTGGATCATGCGCACGCAGTTCTTGCGCGTCGACAGGAGGCCGACGAACAGCAGGTAGCGCTCGGGCAATCGCAGCCGCGCGCGCACCGCGGCGACCTCGCCGTCGCGGCGCGGATGGAATGCGGGATCGACGCCGTGCGGCACCACCGCGATCTTCCGCTCGGCGTCGGGATACAGCTGCAGGAAGTCCTGCCTGGTGCCGGACGAGACGGCGACGATCAGGTCGGCGTGCGTGGCCAGCTCGCGATACGCACGCCGCTTCTTGTCTCGGAACGCGCGGTGCGCGAGGTCGTCGCGCAGCGCCGAGAACACGTCGTGCAGGGTGGCGATGCGCCTGACCGCCCGGGTGCGCGGATGCGCGCGTCGAGCCCGTGCACCACCGCGGTGTGGCGCAATAGCCAGCGGCCCAGGAGCTCGCCGAACACACGGGTCCGGAAGCGCGTGTTCGGCAGCGGCAGGCGATGGTGCAGCCGCTGCCAGCGCGTCGCGCGGTACAAGAGATCGATGTCGTGGCGGTCGTTCAAGCGGCCGAGCGCGCGCACCAGATGCTCGGCGTAGCGGCCGATGCCGGAGCGCTCCTTCCTGGCCGCGCACGTCACGTCGAGAGCGATCCGCATGGGAATGAGCGCTTGCCCCTGTCACGCGAGCCGACTAACTTGGCGGCTCGCCAGCCGAGAGGTCGATGAACCCGCCCGATTATAGCTCGCCGTCGCTGCCCGCCGTGCGGCCGCGCGTCTTTCGCGCGGCGCTCGCGCTGATACTGGTCGCCGCGGCGCTGCTGCGCTGCTGGGATCTCGACGACTCGTTCGAGTTCGGGCACCAGGTGAACGGCGCGCTCTACTGCACGATCGCGCAGAACTACCTCAAGTTCGGCTTTGCCGCGCTGCATCTCGCACCGGTGCTGCGCGGCGGCGACCAGCGGCCCGAGGAGCACGTCTATTACCTGCGCCACCCGCCGCTCTGCGGGCTGCTGATCGCGGTCCTGTTCAAGATCTTCCACGTGTCGCACGTGGTGGCGCGCGTGCCGTTCATCCTGATGTCGCTCGTGGCGCTGCTCGGCGTCGCGCAGCTCGCGCGCCGGCTTCGCGGCGAGCGCGCGGCGCTGATCGCGGCGCTGTTCATGGCGGTGCTGCCGGGCGGAGCCTTCTACGGCTCGTTCGTCGACGTGCAGGGCTCGCTGGTGATGGGCTTCTCGGTGCTCGCCGTGATCGCCTACCTCGGCTACCACGAGCGCGGCGATCGGCGCGCGCTGCTCCTGTCGGCCTTCCTGTGCGTGCTCTGCGGGCTCACCGACTGGCCGGGCTACTTCACGCTCGGCCTGCTCGGCGTGCACGCGCTCGTGTACCGGCGGCGCGCCGCGCTCGGCGTGGCCGCGGTCGTGATCGGCGTGGTGCTGTTCGCTCTGCACCTGCTGCAGACCAGGCTCGCCACCGGCAAGCTCGGCGAAGGCGGGCCGGCGACGCTGTCGGCGACGCTCGCGCATCACTCGTTCTACGGGCTGGTCGCGCGCGATGGGGTGCTCGGTCTGTGGTCGTTCGTGGTGGTGACCGCGCAGCATCTCGCCTCTCTGCTCACCATCCCGGCGGTCGGGCTGGCGGCGATCGCGGCGGTGCTTTGCCTGCGCGCGCGAGCGCGGCCCGACGCGCGCTGGGGCGGGGTGCTCGTGCTGCTCGGGGCCGCGCTGCTGCACATCCTGCTGTTCGCCGAGATCTCGATGCGCCACGATTACTGGGTGCTCTACATGCTGCCGCCGGTGGCGATCGGCGCGGCCACGCTGATCGCACGCTGGTGGGAGAAGGGTGGTCTCGCGACGCGCGGCGCGGCGCTCGCGTGCCTGGCGACCGCCGCCCTGGGCGCGACGCAGTCGGTGCTGCTGATGCACAAGCCCAGGCCGTTCTTCAAGCCGCTGGGCGAGATCATGAAGGCGCTGACCGGGCCTGCGGATCACGTGCTCACGTGCGAGCTCGGGCACGCGGCGCTCGTGTTCTACTCGGATCGCTTGCTGCGCGGCAAGTTCTGCGACGACTTCTTCGAGGGCGTGCCGAGCGACCAAGCGATCGACGACCCGGCACTGCAGCAGCCGGCGGCGCCGTACCTGAAGGGCATGACCGTGGCGCAGGCGTTCGCTCTGCTGAAGGCGGCGAAGTACGTGATCTTCGGCGAGCGCTTCACCCGGTTCGTGGTGCCGCTTCAGGCGCGGTCCTACTCGTGGCATCGCCACGACAAGGTCGTGCAGATCTTGCGCGCTTCGCATCCGTCGCGCATCGCCGACAGCGTGCTCGGACCGGTCGAGGTGTTCGACCTCACGCAAGGCAAGTGAGCCGCGCGCGCCAGTTCCCTTGATCATTGCCGCGGCACGTGTCAATCTTGACGATTGCCGACAGAAGGGAGCATGCCGTGAGCGCCGACCAGGACCCCAACGCCGTGTTCTGCGGATTCCTCGAGCGACGCCTCAATGGTGAGCCGGCGGACTTCGATGCGCTGTGTGCGCAGCATCCGAGCATCGCTGCCGAATTGCGGCTGCTGAACGACGAGCACTGCCGGGTGATCGATCTGCTCGGCAGCGCCATGCCCGGTGCGGCGGCCGCGGACGCACCGGCCGCCGGCAGCAGCGGTGGCGGTGCGGCGCCAGCAACCGGCCGCTACCGCGTGCTGGACGAGATCGCCACCGGCGGCATGGGCACGATCCTGCACGCGTGGGACGAGAACCTGCGCCGCAACGTGGCGATGAAGGTGGCGCTCGACCGCACCGGCGCCTCCCGCACCGCGCTCGCGCGCTTCAAGGAGGAAGCGCAGGTGACCGCGCAGCTCGACCACCCCGGCGTGGTGCCGGTGCACGAGCTCGGGGTCGATGCCGAGGGCCGCACGTACTTCACCATGCGCCTGGTGCGCGGCCGCAACCTGAAGCACATCTTCGAGCTGGCGTGGGCAGAGGCGGAAGGCTGGAACGTGCCGCGTGCGCTCGATGCGCTGCTCAAGGTGTGCGAGGCGATCGGCTTCGCGCACGAGAAGGGCGTGATCCATCGCGACCTCAAGCCGGCCAACATCATGGTGGGGCGGCACGGTGAAGTGTACGTCATGGACTGGGGGCTGGCGCGCGTGCTCGACCAGGAGGACACGCACGACATCAGGCTGCGAAACGACGCGCTCGCCCCGGTCTCGGTGGTCACCACCGAGCGCCACGACGAGCGGCTCGACACGCCGGACTCGCCGCTGGTGACGATGGACGGCGACGTGGTGGGGACGCCTGCCTACATGCCGCCGGAACAGGCCGGGGGGCACGTCGAGGCGATCGGGCCGCGCGCCGATGTCTATGCCGTGGGGGCGATGCTGTACCATTTGCTCGCGCGGCAGCCGCCCTACGTCCCACCTGGAACCAAGGTCTCGCAGCGCACGGTCCTCGCCCGGGTCATCGATGGCCCACCCCGGAGCTTGCACGAGCTCAACGCCGATGTGCCCACCGAGCTGGCAGCGATCTGCGAGAAGGCCATGTCGCGCGACATCGCCGACCGCTACGCCGACACGCGCGAGATGGCGGACGACCTGCGCGCCTACCTGAACGGGCGTGTGGTGAGGGCGTACGAGACCGGCGCCGCCGCCGAGCTGCGCAAGTGGGTGCGGCGCAACAAGGGCACTGCCGGCTCGCTCGCGGCCGCGGTGCTGATCCTCGCCGGTGGGCTGGTCACCACCTCGCTGCTCTACGGCGATGGGAGCATGCGCGCGCCAGCGAGCGCGCGCAGAAGGACGAGGTGCTGCGCCTCGCGGACGTGCAGCTGCTGCACGATCTGAAGCGCCGCGCCGAGCGGCTGTGGCCCGAGCTGCCCGAGCGCATCGCGGCGATGCGCGAGTGGCTCGCCGATGCCGACCGGTTGAGCCGCAACCTCGAGCAGCATCGCCGCACGCTGTCGGAGCTGCGCGCTGCAGCGAAGCCATACGATGCCGCGACCCGCGCCTCGGATCGCGAGTCGTTCGCGCACGCGGAGACGCTCGCCCTTCGCGAGCGCGAGCGGCAACGGTTGCTGCAGGGCTTCGAGCCAGCCAATGCCGAACCGCTCTCGCCGACGGTGCGCTACCAGCGCCTGCTCGAGCTCGACCGTGAGATCGAGACGCTCGAGCGCGAGCTCGACGACCGGCGCAGGTGGGTGTTCGCCGACACCGAGACGCAGTGGCGTCACGACACGGTGGCCGAGCTCGTCGCCGGTCTCGCCGACCTGCCGGTGCTGGTGTCGCAAGTGCGAGATCGCCTGCGGCGCGCGGAGTGCGTGGCGCAGGACACGACCGAAGCCTACGCGGCCGAGTGGGAGGAAGCCACGGCCTCGATCGAGGACGAAGGCGCCTGCCCGGCCTACCACGGGCTGCAGCTCGAGCCGCAGCTCGGCCTCGTGCCGATCGGTCGCGATCGCCGCTCCGGCCTGTGGGAGTTCGCGCTGCCGCGCTCGGGCGAGATCCCCGCTCGTGACGGCGAGGGCACGCTGCACATCGACGAGTCGAGCGCGCTCGTGTTCGTGCTGCTGCCGGGCGGCGACTTCACCATGGGTGCGCCGGGCGCGACGCCGGACGGGGAGAACTACGATCGCTGGTCGCAGCGCGAGGAGTCGCCGCCGCACCGCGTGCACCTGGCGCCGTTCTTCCTCGCCAAGTACGAGATGACCCAGGGCCAGTGGCTGAACGTCACGGGATACAACCCGAGCTTCTACAACGCGCAGGCCGACCCCGTGCGTCACAGCCTGCTCGATCCGGTCGAGAACGTGAGCTACGAGGAGTGTCGATCGGTGCTGGCGCACCTGGGGCTCGTGCTGCCCACCGAGGCGCAGTGGGAATACGGTGCGCGCGGCGGCACCGCCACCATCTGGTGGACCGGCGACGACGTGCGCTCGTGTCGCGGCGCGGCGAACCTCGCCGATCAGAGCCTGCAACGCGTGCGCACCGACGTCATGGACATCGAGAGCTGGCTCGACGACGGCTACTCCGACCTGGCGCCCGTGGGTCAGCACCAGGAGAATGGCTTCGGCTTGCACGACACCATCGGCAACGTGTCGGAGTGGTGTCAGGACTGGTACGGCGTCGACGGCTATCGCGATCCCGTGCGTCCTGGCGACGGCTTGCGCGAGGTGTCGGCGCAGCTCAGCTGGCGCGTGTCCCGCGGCGGCAGCTTCTACAACTCGGGCCGACTCGCGCGCTCGTCGTTCCGATTTCACGATGTGCCCGAGCACCGCGACTGCGCGACCGGCGTGCGGCCGGCGCGCGTGATCACATCGCCATGACTGGAAACGTGGTGCACAATCACGCAATTGCCCGCAACCAGCCCCGGCCGACGCAACATTTGTCGCCGGTGCTCGCGCCGTGATCCGGTGAAAAGGAGGTAGACCCGTGCGCGTCGCTCGCAAGCTCTTGCCGTTGGTGGTCGCCTTGTCGATCCTGGGCCTGGCGCCGTCGCCGTCCTCGGCGGCGAGCGTCGACACCGTGACGATCCATTGCTCACCCGCCTCGCTCGACCCGAACCCGCGGATGATTGCGGTGAACAACGCGGTCGAGTTCATCGTCGATTCGGGCTGCGGCTCGTGGCTGATCGACATCCCCGGCTCCGGCAGCGGCACGGCGAGCCCGGGCTCGCCATGGACGACGCCGACGTTCCCGAACATCCAGGACTATCCGTACACGGCGACGCAGGGCACCACGGTCCTGAATGGCCTGATCAAGGTGTGCTCGCAGCCGGATTGCTCGCCGGTCATGGACCGGACGGGAGTGATCGCGCTGGTGGCGCTGCTCGGCCTCGCCGGGCTCTGGTTCTTGCGACGGCGATGACCTGACCCCGATCCCCATCCGCCGCCGCCTCGCGCTCAGGTTCCTGGTGCGGTTCGGCGTGCTGCTCATCGCTTGCTACGCGCTGGTCGCGACCAAATGGTTCGAGCGTCTCCTCGAGCCGGTGCTGCTCTGGTCGGCGCGATCGACGGGCATCGTGCTCGAGCTGCTCGGCCAGCGCGTGCAGGTCACCGGCGCCACGCTGTGGGGCGAGCATTTCGCGGTCGAGGTGAAGCGCGGCTGCGATCCGGTGGAGACGTGGCTGTTCCTCGCCGCCGCGGTGGTCGCGTTTCCGGTGGCGGCGCGTGATCGCGGCCTCGGTCTCCTGCTCGGGGCGGCCCTCTTGATCCCGCTCAACGCGCTGCGCCTGACGACGCTGTTCCTCGCCGGCTCGCTCCGCCGCGAATACTTCGAGTTCCTGCACGTCGAGGTGTGGCAGGCGGCGTTCGTCATCGCCGCGGTGGTGTTCTGGCTGCTGTGGGCGAGGTGGTCGCTCGCGCGCCTGCCGGCTGCGGGTTGACCGCTGGGCCGCCGGGCGAGCTCGGCTGCTGGCTCTCACGGGCGTCCGGCGATGCTGGTTGTGCAATGGAGGTCACCCGCGCCAAGCGAAACGCGGAATCGGTCGGAACAAGCGCGGGTCGATGCCACGTCTGTCGTCAGGTACCGGCGTCGGGTCGCGGTTCCTCCCATCGCGGTTGGTCCCCATCATCGGAGGTGAATCATGCACGTCACTCGCAAGCCGTGGTCGTTCCTGCTCGCGCTGTCGCTGCTTGGCCTGGCGGCGCCTCTGTCCCCGGCGTTGGCTGGAGCCGTGACGATCCATTGCATCCCGCCTTCGCTGGATCCAGACCCACTGACCATCTTCCAGGGCGACGTCGTCGTGTTCACCGCCGAGTCGACGTGCGGCTCGTGGCTCATCAGCATCCCCAAGCTGGGGAGCTGGACCGGCACCGTGCCCCCGGGCGGCTCGGTGACCACGCCGCCGTTCGCCGTGACGGGCGATTATCCTTACACGGCGACCGGGACCACGGTCCTGTCGGGCCTCATCAAGGTGATCCCGTCGGGGGTCGGCCCGGTGATGGGCAGGAAAGGCATGATCGCGCTGGTCGCGCTGCTCGGCCTCGCCGGGCTGTGGTTCTTGCGCCGGCGCTGAGCGGCGCCTGGCGGTCCGAGCGGGGTGGTGTGGGGAGATGGTCTCGCACGCGTTTGCCGGCTTGCCGAGGTTGACCTGGCGAGCGATCGCCCGTTCGGCATCCAGCGTCGCCCTGGTGTACCTGATCCTCGTGTTCCCCTGGCCGCTCGGCAGGCATTATGCGGCGGCCTATGCCTGGGCCGGGAATCGGCTGGTCGAGATCGTCGGCCTCGATGCGCACGTGCGTCTGGCGCCCACGGCGATGCGGGTGTCATCGCCCTCCTGGGACGTCGACGTCATGGTCCGCAATGGCCCCGTGCACGCGACCGCCGAGGGGGCGGTCAAGGCGCGGTTCTGGGGGCTCGTGCCGATGGCGCTGTTCGTCGCGCTCGTGCTGGGCACGCCGCGGCGCTGGTCGCAGAAGCTCGCGATGCTGGCGAAGGGGACCTTGCTCATGGTGAGCTTCTGTGCCGCGGCGCTGCTCGTGTTCCTGCTGCGGCTGCTCTCGCTCGACACCGCGCTCGAGCTGCTCCACCCGACGCCGTTCGTGAGCGCGATGCTCGACCGCGTGCTGATGCTGTTCTATCTGCCCATCACCATCTTCACGGTGCCGGTGCTGGCGTGGCTCGCGTCGATGCTGCCCTGGCACCGTGTGCGCGCCACGCGGGCATGATCACTTGCCGGAGCGCACGATCTCCACCGAACAGTGGGCGCGGGTCGCGACCGCGGTGGACACGCTGCCGAGCAGGAAGCGCTCGAAGCGCGTCATGCCGGTCGACCCGACGACGATGCAGTCGGCGCCCAGCGACTCCGCCTCGGCGATCAGCGCGCGCTTCGGATCGTCGTCCTTGGTCACCGCCGACACGGTGAGCCCGGCCGCGCGCAGGGTCTTCGCCGCAGCGTCCTGCCAGGCCTTGGCCTGCGCCAGCATCTCGTCGCGCTGCTGCGGCGCGACCGGCACGAAGATGCCGTGCATGCCGTCGAGTCCCGGCGGAACATCGGTGAACAGTCCAGCGGCGGTGACCAGGCGCACCTCGGAGCGCTGCGGCCAGGAGCGCGCGGCGACCGCGCGCACCGCGGCCTCGCTGTCGGGCGAGCCATCGAGGCCCACGAGCAGCCGCACGCCGTTGCCGGTGCGCTTCTGGCTCTCGCGCGCCACGCGCACCGAGCAGCGCGCCGCGGAGATCACCTGCTGCGCGACGCTGCCGAGCAAGCCGCGCACGAACGCCGAGCGTCCACGCGAGCCGACCACGATCAGGTCGGGATGCCACTCATCGGCTTGCTTCACGATCGCCAGCGCGGCCGATGAGGCGGCCCGCGGCTCGTGGCCGATCTGCCAGCCGGGCAGCGCGAGCTTGAGCTGATCCGCGCCGCGCTTTGCCACCTCGCGCACCTTCGTGTCCTCGGACACCGGCAGGTCCGCCATCCAGTAGCTCTTCGGCTGCGGCCACACCTCCGCCACCGCCACCACCATGCCTTCGCCGGTCTTCGGCAGACCCGCCAGCGCCAGGTCGGCGAAGATTGCCTCGGAACCGTGGGAGCCGTCGTAGCCAATCAGGATCTTCATGGCTGCCTCGCTGCAAGTCGCCACAAATGCCAATGCTGGCATGACTCACGCAACAACGATACCGAGGCTCCTTGCGCGCCGTGAGCTGCATTGCCGGCGACTTCTCAGCGCGCACCTGCGCGTTTTTGCCGAACCTCGCGGGGCTTTGCGCTCGAGGCGTCGGTGGCAAGGGAGGTCCTGACCGTCATTGGCCGAGGCCTTGCCGGCCACGAGCACCATGCCCACGGTCCGGGCCGCCGCTGCCCACTCGCCGTTGCGATGCCCCGCGCCGTGTGATTACATCTGGCGCGCCCGCTCCTCTGCCCGTCCCGGCTCGTGGCGAGATCCATCGAGGACACCATGACGGAGTCCGCGCCGTCGCGGCGCCCTGCACCTCTGGAACGTGTCGCGCTCGCCTTCACCGCGTGGGCCGAGCGCTGGATCCCCGACGCGTTCATCTTCGCCTTGATCGGCACGATGGTCGTGGTGGTCGCCGCGATCGCGACCCGATCGGCGCCGCCGCTCGACATCGTCCAGATCTGGGGCAAGGGCTTCTGGGGTCTGATCCCGTTCACGATGCAGATGGCGCTGGTGGTGATCCTCGGCTACGTGCTCGCCACCTCGCCGCCGGTGCATCGCTTGATCCGCGCGCTCGCCTCGGTGCCGAAGACGTCGCGCGCGGCGGTGGCGTGCGTCGCGCTGCTGGCGCTGCTGACCTCGTGGCTCAACTGGGGCTTCAGCTTGATGTTCAGCGCGATGCTCGCCAAGGCGATCGCGCGGCGCATGCGCGACGTCGACTACCGGGCGCTGGCCGCGGCATCGTTCCTCGGGCTGGGCAGCATCTGGGCGCAGGGGCTGAGCGGTTCCGCCGCGCTGCAGATGGCGACGCCGTCGATGCTGCCCGAGCGCATCCGCGCGATCGTCGCCGGCGGCGGCAAGATCGAGGGCGGCATCATCCACCTCGCCGACACGATCTTCCGGCAGAGCCTGCTCTGCGTGCTGATCGAGATCCTGGTGGTCACCATCGTCGTCTACCTGGCGGCGCCGCGCGGCGCGCACGTGCGCAACGCCGAGGCGATGGGCATCGATCTCGGTGTGGACGCGGCGACGCCGATCGCGCGCAGCGGCAAGCCGGGCGAGTGGCTCGAGCACTCGCCGCTCCTGAGCCTGCTGTTCGCCGCGCTCGCCATGATCTACCTGGCGCGCTACTTCGCCGGCGCGCCGAGCGTGCTGAACGCCGTCAACCTCGACACCATCAATCTCGTGTTCCTCGCGCTCGGCGTGCTGCTGCACTGGACGCCGGCGCGGCTGATGCGCGCGGTGCGCGACGCGACCCCGGCGGTGTGGGGCATCGTGCTGCAATTCCCGCTCTATGCGGGCATGGCCGCGATCATCGCCGAGACGCACCTGAACGAGCGCATCGCGCACGCGTTCGTCCGCATCTCGACGCCGCTCACGTTCCCGCCGCTGGTCGCCGCCTACTCGGCGCTGCTCGGCATGTTCGTGCCGAGCGGCGGATCGAAGTGGGTGATCGAGGCGCCCTACGTGATGCAGGCCGCCCACGATCACCACGTGCATCTCGGCTGGATGGTGGCGGTGTACGACCTCGGCGAGGCGCTGGCCAACCTGGTGCAGCCGTTCTGGATGCTGCCGATCCTCGGTCTGTTCTCGCTGCGCGCGCGCGACGTGATGGGCTTCACGTTCCTGGTATTCGTGGTGCTGGCGCCGATCGTGCTGGTGCTGGTCACGCTGCTCGGCGCGACGCTGCGCTATCCGCTGTAGGCCGGACACGCCGAGTTCGAGTATTCCTGCAGTACTCTGGTGCGGACCCTTTGCTGGCGGGAGGCCTCCATGCGTCCAACGGTCTCGAGCTCCGGTATTTCGTGTTTCCGTGATCTCGCCTGGTCGCGTCCTGGAGGAATCACGGGCACGCAACCCAGTCTCTGCATCAGCCAACAGTCGCCGGTCATCCGCCTTTGTGCTGCTCCGTGCCGCCCATCGGCGGCGGCTGGCCGGTGAGCTGTTGCCATGCCGCCTCGCTGACCACTTGCTGGCGGTACACGGCGGCAGCCGACGCACTGCTGCAGCGTCGCGTCGAGCGCGGCCAGCACGCCCTTCCTGTCCTCGTGCCGCGCGGCATCGGCAATCGTGTCCGCGGTCTGGTGGAAGCGGATCGCCACGTCGGCGAACCCCGCGGTCGCGGCGCCCATGCGGCTGCACATCATCGCCATCTGTTCCGAATAGCCGATCGAGCTCGCGGCCGTGGCGATCTTCGCGAAATCGTCGGTCGCCAGCGCGGCGACCATCTCCCGCACTGCCGTCAGGTGCGCGCGCATGTTCTCTTTCTGGTGCTGCGCCATCATCGGCAAGAGCGGCACCGGCGTGCGGGCATCGAGCTCGCCTGCTGCCGGGCCTGGTGCTTCGGCCGCGGCGGGGCGCCGATCACAGGCGGCGAGCGCGAGCCACGCGAGCACGATGATCCTCGGCGCGGCGGGGCTGGACGGGATGGCCATGATGTTCGCCTCAGCTTGCAGCGGTGCGGTCCTGCTCTGATCCGCGCGCGGGTGCGGGCCGCTTGCGCCAGCGCGCTTGCCATAGCACGATCAGCGAACGCCAGCCGTCGCGGAAGCGGATCTTCTTGCCCTCGGCGGTGCCGCGGGGATCGTAGGTGATCGGCACCTGCGCGATCCGGAAGCCGCCGGCGGCGATCTGCGCGGTCAGCTCGCATTCCCAGGCGAAGCCCCAGGTAGTGAACGAGAAGTCCTTGACGACGTGCCGGCGGAAAGCCTTGTAGCCGACCGCCTGATCGCGCAAGCACAGACCGCACAGCACGTCGGTGGCGAGCGTGATCATCTTGCCGCCGAGCCAGTACGAGAACGAGCGCGACAGCCATTTCCACGAGGCCTTGCGGTAGCCGTAGACCACGTCCACATCCGGGCGGGCGGCGAACATCCCCACGATCTTCTCGAGGTCGGCGGGCCGTACTCGAGGTCGGCATCCTGGATCACGAACACGTCGCCGGTGGCGTGCGTCACGCCCTCCCACACGGCGCGCCCCTTGCCGCCGTTCTCCTGCTGCTTGATGAGCGTCACGCGCTCGAGCGGCGTGCTGCGCTGCCACTGCTCGATGACCGCGAGCGACGCATCGCGCGAGGCGTCGTCGACGATCACCACTTCGCACGCGAACGACAGCCGCTCGAGCGACGTCAGCAGCGCGCCGATCGTGGGCTCCTCGTTGTAGCAGGGAACGATCAGGCTCACGAGCAGAGGTCGCTTCGCCTCGGTGCTCGGTGGAGTGGTTGGCATCGGCGGATCTTCGCGTCCAGGTCCCGCGGTCGTGGCCTGAAGAGAGTACCTTGCGCATCGACGCAGGCAAGCGCGTCATTGCCGCTCCTGGCTGTCTCGATCAGGGATACAGGGGGTTCGAGCAGCTCTGGCGCGCGCCGCAGTCGTCGCAGATCGTGTTCTTGCCCTGGATGCCGAGCGTCTTGCGCGTGGCGAGCAGGCGGCCCACCTCGTCGGGCTGCAAGACCTCGACATGCCCGAGGCTGCGCGCGAGGTAGGTGATCTTGGCCGTGTGCTCGACCGTGTCCATGCGCACGAACGCCTGCATCAGCGTGCTGCCGACGGTCAAGGCGCCGTGGCGCTCGAGCACCAGCGCATCCGAGCCGCGGATCGTCTCGCGCACCGAGTTCGGCAGCTCGTCGGTGCCAGGCGTGGCGTAGCGTGCAGTGGGGACGGTGCCGAGCGTGACCACGATCTCGGGGATGATGCAGCGGGTCAAGCCGAGGCCGGCGATCGAGAACGCGGTGGCGTGCGGCGGATGCGCGTGCACGACCGCGCGCACGTCCGGCCGCTCCTCGAACACCGCGCAGTGCATCAGGATCTCCGACGAGGGGCGGCCGGCGCCGCTCACCGGCCGCCCGGCGAGGTCGGTCTTCACCATCTGCTCGGGACGCATGAACGCCTTCGGCACGCCGCTCGGCGTGACCAGCAAGTGGTGATCGTCGAGCCGCACGCTCAGGTTGCCGTCGGCGACGCCGATCAGGCCGCGCTCGTACAGCAGGCGGCCGAAGTCGGCGAGCTCCTGCTTCAGGTAGCTCTCGTTCCAGGGATCCATGCGTGCCTCTCAGGCTCGGTAGACGAGCTTGCCTTGCACCTCGACCTCATCGACCACGCCCACCACCACCGAGCGCACCGGTGCGTTCGGCAGCGCGAGCAGGTCGCGCGCCGACGAGCCCTCCGCCATCAGCAGCACCCGGTCGCCCACGCCCGCCTGCGCGTGATCGATCGCCACGACGACCCTGCCGATGCGCTTGCCGAACGGGTCCTCCGGGCGCACCAGCAGGAGCTTGCGACCCGCGTAGCAGTCGTGCTGCACGGGGGTGACGACGGTGCCGACGACGGTGCCCAGGTTCATGCGGACCGCCTGGGCGATGGCGCGGTGCCCGGCTCGACCTGCTCGACGTGGCCGACGATGGTCGCGTCGGTCGGCACGAATGCCGGCTCCAGCGCCAGCGCCGACTCGCGACCCTGCACCACGACCACGCGATCGCCGAGCCCCGAGCGGGCGATGTCGGCGGTGATCACCCGCGCGCCCGCGTCGCCGCCGTCCTCGTCGATTGGCTGCACGACCAGGAGCTTCACGCCTTGCAAGCCATCGGCCTTGACCGTGCACACGACCCGTCCGACCACGCGACCGAGGAACATGCCGTGCTCACTTCTGATAGACCAGGTCGCCCTGGACGTCCCAAGAATCGATGATGGCCATGACCACCGCATCGGTGGGCTTGCCCTCGGTGAGCGTGGTCTGACGCGCGCTCGAGCCGGTGGCGAACAGCACCAGATCGCCGTGGCCGGCACCCACGGCGTCGACCGCCACGACGTAGCCGCCGGTCGGTCGATTGCGATCGTCCCGCACCGCCAGCACCTGCAGCTTGAGCCCGTCCAGCTTGCGGTCCTTCTGGGTGGCGACCACGGTTCCCACGACTTCGGCAATCTGCATCCCGACACCTCGAGCAGCGGGGGTCCTCAGTATCTTCGCTCGATCTTCACGTTCTTGAACAGGTCGCGATAGTAATCCTGCCGCACCTCGCGGCGCACTTCCTCGCGCAGATCCTCGTAGCCGGGTGGGGCGCGCTTGTCGGTGAGCATGACCAGGTGCGTGCCGTCGCCGGTGTGGACCGGGCCGGCGATCGCGCCCACCTCGAGCGGCGCGACCGCTTTGTACAAGGGCTCCATGCCCTTGGTGCTGGGGCCGATGAAGCCCAGGTCGCCGTCGTTCTGGCGCGAGGCATGCTCGGAATAGATGTGTGCGAGGCTCTTGAACGACGTGCCGGCAGCAATCCGCTCCTTGAGCGCGCCGAGCTCCTGGTCGGCATCCTTGAACGTGCGCAGCTGAAACTGGTTCTGGTACTCCACTGCCTTGAGGAAGATGGTCGCGATGCGATGCGTGGTCGCATAGACGGCGGTGAACTCGGCCTGGTGCTCCGTCCAGTACGCCTCGAGCTCGGCCTCGCCATTCGCTTGATCGCACATCTTGCCGAGCGCCACCTCGGCGCGGAACCGGCGGGTCCGCTGCAGCTCCTCGACGCTGCGTCCCTGGGCGTGCAGCAGCGTTGCGTAGCTCACCCCTTCGACGCTGCTGTTGTGCTTGAGCAGCCGATCGCGCGATTCGATCTCGCGGTCGAGATCGGCAGCGGTCAGCTCGAGCTTGCGCTCGGCGACGCGGCGTTCGATGAGCCGGATGCCGATCAGCTCGGTGAGCGCTTTCCTGAGCTCACCGGCATCGATCACCTTGCTCAGCGCGCGGCCGACCTCGGTGGTGGTGATCGGCTTGCCTTCGACCATGGCCAGCACCCGTGGCGGCAAGCCCTCGCGCACCACGGCGACATGCGACTTGTGCTCCGTCAGCCAGAGCTTGAGCTTCTCCGGCGGCACCATCTCGCTCGCGCCCAGGCCGAAGTCCTGGCGCGCCATGATCTCGTGCGCCATCGACTTCTTGAGCAACGCGCGGAAGTCGTCTGGGTCGATGCCCTTGTCCGCCAGCTCTTGCTCGAGCGAGTGCGACTGTGCCGCTCGCACCTGGCCGTCGAGCTCGGCCACCTTGCGCTCGATCTGCTCGGCGCTCACCGAGATCGCCCGGCGCAGCGCCTCGATGTCGACCACGCACTCGTCGATCACCTGCTCGAAGGCCTGCTTGCCGATCGGCTCGCTCAGGTAGCGGTCGACCAGGTGGTCCTGGAATTCCTCGATCGGCACCGGCGCCGCGTCGACCATCGCCGCCACGCCCGGCGGCAGCTTGACGAGCTTGCCCTCGAGCGACGGCGGATTCTGATCGCCGGCGGCAGCGGCGAGCGGCGGCGCGCCGCCGAGCAAGACCACGGTGCTCACCAGGACGAGCCACGGCTGTGCGCGCGCCAACAACGACGATCGACTGGGCATGGACGGATCCGCTCGGGACGCTGACCTTGGCCCCGTTCGCCGCGGGGCCGTGGTTGAAGATGCCACAGCCGGACGGCATTCCAAACAGACTACTCGATAATGCCGATCGGCCGCGGCGGGTGCCGCCGGGCGGGAATTCCCCGGCTGCCGCGCCGCCTCACACTGCCTTGCGCCGTTCGCTGCCCTGGAGGAAAGGCTTCCAGCTCTCGAGCGTGTTGCGGCGATCCGGATCCTCGAAGGGCGAGATCGCGGGCGGCTCGGGTCGATAGCGCAGCACGAAGCCGACCTCGGCCAGGGTCGCGTCGCCCTTCTTCAGGTTGCACTCGCGGCAGGCCGTCACGCAGTTGCGCCAGGTCGTCTTGCCGCCGCGCGCCTTGGGCATCACGTGGTCGATGGTGAGGTCTTCGATCCGCGGCTTGGCGCCGCAGTACTGGCAAGAGTAGGAATCGCGCTGGTAGAGCAGCTTGCGCGAGAACCCCTGCGTGCGCTTCGGCACGGAGCCGTAGTGGCGCAGGCGGATCACCTCGGGAGCGGGGATGCACAGCGACACAGTCTTGATCAGGGTCTCGAGCGCGAACGGACCGCGCACGATCCACGAGTCGAAGCTGTGCAGTGAGAAGTCGCGTGGGTCCACGATCTCGGCAGCAGCAACGTAGCTCAGACAAAGCGCCCGCTTCACCGTGGTCACGTCGACCGGCACCCAGAAACGATTGAGCACGAGCGTCTTTCGATACAGCACCATTCGCTCACGAGCACTCCTGCGGGGATCTTATACCATGTCGTGCCGAAAGCGAAAGGGGCGAGCGGGGTGAAGCAGCGGTGGCGCGCGCAGGAAGCGAGAACCGAGAGCGCCGCTCGCGCTGCATGCGACGATCGGCGTTCCCGGCTCTCGATCCATGGGCTTTCCTGCCGCGCGCGCGTGAGCGGCGCGCTCAATTGGCCTGCGCCGTGGGCCGGACCCTGGTGCGCGGCGCGGCACCCTCGAGCGCGATGCGACCGCGCTTGATGGTCACGCTCACCTCGTCGTCCTGGCTGAAGTCGCCGGCGATGATGCGTTCCGAGAGCGGGTTCTCGATCTCTTGCTTGATCAGCCGGCGCAGCTCGCGGGCGCCGTACTCGGGGCTGTAGCCGCGGCGCGCGATGTAGTACTCGACGCGCGGCGAGAAGCGCAGCTTGATCGAGGCCGAGTTGCCGAGGTAGCCCGCGACCTCCTTCATCTGCAAGCGCGCGATGTGCACGCAGTCCTTGACCGTCAGGTTGTTGAAGATCACGACGTCGTCGAGCCGGTTGATGAACTCCGGCCGGAACGTGGACTTCATGCTCTCGGTGATGGCCTCGCGGGCTTCGCGCTTCGACGGCACCTGGCGGCGCAGGTAGTCGAAGCCCATGCGGTTCTTGATGTTGTCGATCTCGTCCACGCCAACGTTCGAGGTGAGGAAGATGATCGAGCGGTTGAACGGCACCACCGTGCCCTTGCTGTCGGTCAGGAACCCCTCGTCCATGAGCTGCAGCAGCAGGTTGTGCACCTTCTGGTGCGCCTTCTCGATCTCGTCGAACAGCACCACGCACGCCTTCTTCTCCTTCATCGCCTCGGTGAGGTAGCCGCCCTCGTTGTGGCCGATGTAGCCGGGCGGCGCGCCGATCAGCTTCGCGTACTCGTGTGGCAGCGCGTACTCGGAGCAATCGACGCGCACCATCTTGGCCTGGCTCGAGAACACCTGGCGCGCGACCACCTTGGCGAGCTCGGTCTTGCCGGTGCCGGTGGCGCCGACCAGCAGGAACACGCCGATCGGCTTGCGCGGGTCCTTGAGGCCCACTGCGGCCTTCTTCACCGCGCGGCTGACCGCCTGCACCGCATCTTCCTGGCCGATGATGAAGCGCGCCATGTCCTGATCGATGCTGAAGATCTTCTGCCGGAACTCCTTCGAGTTGCGCAGCGTGGGATCGGCGAAGAACTGCAGCGTGTCGAGCTCGCCGTCGCCATCCGAGAACGGCAGCGCGACCTGATGGATCTCGAGGTGCGGGTTGACCTCGACGCACAGCTGGTAGAGCAGCTCCTCGATGGCCTCTGCCTTGTACACGCGGTTGAACTTCTTGAACAGCGGCACCACGTCTTGCTGGTAGTTGTAGACGCAGGCGTTGACGACGATCTGCTGGTATGCCCGTTTGTTGGGAATGGATTTGACCTGCAGGACCTCGGTGATGTCTTCATCCGAGAAGACGCGGATCTTGATGAACTCATCGATGATCTCGCAGTACTTCAGGATGACGTTGCATTCCGTCGGTTTCGCCAAGGCTGCCTCCCCTAACCGTTGCCCCGGTCATGAGCAAGCCTATCCTCGGTTAGAGGCGTTGGACGCCTGAAGCAAGATTCGAGGTCCGCACCGGGCGCGCTGCGTGCGTTTCTTGCTTCGTTGACATGGCTCATCTTGATGAGGACACTGGCGCGCAAACGAGTGCAAAGAATGGACGCGTGAGCGCATGGGCGCGAGTCAAGAAGAGATCAAGTTCTTCGGCCTGCTGGTGCTCAAAGGACACCTGCGAAAGGAAGACGTCCTGCGCGTGCTCGAGAAGCACGCCGAGGAATCCAAGAAGCGCTGCGTCTCGCTCGCGGACGTCGCCGTGAGCATGGGCGTCATCGAGCGTTCGCGATTAGAACACTTGAAGCGCGTCGGCGGCGAGAACCTGCCCGAGATCCCCGGGCTCGACATCCTCGCCAAGATCGGCGTCGGCGGCTCATCGGTGGTGTTTCGGGCGCGCGAGAAGAAGACCGGTCGCGACGTCGCGCTCAAGGTGATGCACGAGCACCTGGTGAACGACGAGGTCGGCGTGAAGCGGTTCGTCACCGAGGCGAAGCTGCTGATCGACTTCAACCACGAGAACATCGTCAAGGGGCTCAAGCTCGGAACGATCCAGGGCAATCGACTGGTGTTCGTGATGGAGTTCGTCGACGGCGACTCGCTGCTCGACCTCCTGCACAAGGGCAACACGTTTCCCGAAGATGCGGCCCTCTACATCGTCTTGCAGGCGGCGCGGGCGATCGAGTACATGCGCGCGCGCGGTGTCCTGCACCGCGACATCAAGCCGGCCAATCTCCTGCTCAAGCGCGACAACACCGTCAAGCTCATCGACCTCGGCTTCGCGACGTCGATGGCCGGCGCGCTCACCGAGCCGCACGCGGCAGCCGGCGACACGACGCTCGGCACGGTGCACTACATCTCGCCGGAGCAGGCGCGCGGGCAGACCGACCTCGACGTGCGCAGCGACATCTACTCGCTGGGCGCTACGCTCTATCAGCTGGTGCTGGGCAAGCTGCCGTTCGAAGGCAGCGACAATCAGGAAGTGCTGGCGCGCCAGATCCTGGACTCGCTGTCGTCGTCCGAGCTGAAGAGCCGGCAGATCTCGCCGCACATGCACTACTTCATCGAGAAGATGATGGCGAAGGAGCGTGAGATCCGCTACCAGGACCCGCTCGAGCTGATCGCCGACATCGAGGCGCAGATCCGCGGCAAGAAGACGCTCGCCTACAACCCGGGCGCCGCGGCCGGCTCGGCCGAGCTGCTGCAGAAGCCGTACGCGGAGCCTGATCCGGAGAAGGCGCGCCAGGACAAGGCCCGCCTGGACGAGATTCGCCGCCGGCGCGGCCTCAAGTGACGCACCGCCTTTCGTCGTTGCAAGGGTCGGCGATGCCGCCCCGCAGGCGGACGAGAAACTGCGGCTCGAGGGAGCATCCATGGCCGATATCTGTGCCGGCGAACGCGGCCTCGAGCCGGCGTTGAACGCGCTGCGTGCCCTCTACCTCGAGCTCGAGGCGGAGATCGCGCGGCATCGGCCGCGCTGCGAGCTGTCCGGCAACTGCTGCGACTTCGGCAGCTTCGGCCACGAGCTGTTCGCGACCGGGCTCGAGGCGTTGTTCACGCTGCGTTCCCAGGCCGTGGCGGTCCCTGTGGAGGCCTCCCGGTGTCCCTACTGGGTGGCCAGGCGATGCACGGCGCGCGCCGGCCGGCCGCTGTCGTGCCGCGTGTTCTTCTGCGATCCGGCCTACCAGGAGGCGATGCAGGCGATCGGCGAGCGCTTCCATGGACGGGTGAAGGCGATCATCGTGCAGCATGGCTTGACCTATCGCTACGGGCGATTCGTCGATCTTTGTCGCGAGCTCGCAGCGCAGCCGAGCCAGCCGCTTGCTTGACGGCGGCTCCTGGCTGCCGTATCTTCACCGGCCGCCGTCCGTCCGAAGCGGGATTGCTGCCGCATGGCTCGGTGGAGTCCCCATTCCCTGCATCAGCGTCATTGCCGGTTCGCGGTGATCCATGCCGCCCGTGCCAGAGGTGTGCGTGCGGCACGCCACGTGGTGATTGCTCATCAGCGGCTCCGGCCTGTCATCGCGAGCGGGAGTGAGGAGACTTTCTTCGGAGGCGACGGTGGTTCAGAAGAGGCATCCGCTCGAGGTGTTTCGGCAGACGAGGATCACTTTGGCTCGACAGGCAGCCCAGGGTGGCGCGGCGCCGCGCCGAGCCGCGCCGGCGCAGAAGGCTGTCAGGACGGGCGGCGAGCGTGCGCGCCGCACGCTTCGCTTCACGACCGAGGCCGTGGCGATCGTGGCGGCGGCCAACGTGCTCTTGCTGGTCGGCATGTTCTGGGTCGGCTACCTGCGCGGCAAGGCTGCGGCGCGATCCGAGGCCACGCTCGCGCAGAGCGGCGCGGCCGGTCCCGAGCTGTCGCTGCGCCAGGACGCCAAGCAGACCTGGGACGTACCCGCCAGGCCGGGGGCGGCCGGCGCCGGTCCGGAAGCGAGCAAGGAGAGCCCGGGCGCGCCCGCAAGCCAGTCCTCCAGCGAGCCGCAGGCCGGCAAGCCGGAGGCTCGCAACATCTGGGTGGTGCAGGCCAACTCGTACGCGGTGAGCCGCAAGGATGTCGCGCTCACCTGGAAGAAGACGCTGACCGAGAAGGGTTTCGCCGGCGTCGAGGTGTACATGCTCGGTGAGAAGAACCCGATGCTGGGTCTTTGTGTGGGCGCCTCGGCGGCCAAGGACAAGGCGGCCGCGGAGCGCGAGCTCGACGCAACCCTGCAGAAGGTGAGGCAGTTCACGTCCAAGGATGAGCACCCGTTCGAGGGGGCCATCGTCACACAGATCGCCGTCCGCAAGTGACGCGGCGAGTTGAGGATCGTCATGTCGGTTCACAAGAGTCTCGCAACCAAGAGCAAGCTGACCCGTTCGCGCAACGTGTTGAAGCGCCTCGAGCGCATCACCAAGCTCAAGGACGCGGGCAAGATGGATGAGAAGCGCTCGGTGTTCGGGCTGCCCAAGGTGCGAACGTTCTTCAAGGTCGCGAAGACCGCGAAGGCGAAGGCGCCTGCGGCTGCTCCCGCTGCCGCCGCGGCAGCTGCCGAGCCCGCGGCGCCGGCTGCGGCCGCTGGTGCCGGCGCCAAGGGCGGCGCACCCGGCAAGGGCGCGCCGGCCAAGAAGTGACGACCGCGAACCGGTCGGTTCCCTCGTTCAGCAGGTTCTCGTGTTTGCCAAGCGCGTGCGCAACCTCCGGCCGAGCGGCATCCGCCGCATCTTCGAGCTGGCGAAGGAGCTCGAGGATCCGATCAACCTGAGCATCGGTCAGGCGCACTTCGACGTGCCCGAACCGGTCAAGGCAGCGGCGATCGATGCGATCGCGAGCGGCCACAATCGCTACACGGTGACGCAGGGCTTGCCCGAGCTGCGCGCGCGCGTGCGCGAGTACCTCCGCGCCCGTTCCGGGCACGCGCCCGAGGGCTGCCTGATCACGTCGGGCGTGTCCGGCGGCCTCGTGCTCGCAGCGCTGTGTCTGATCGACCCGGGCGACGAGGTGTTGCTGCCGGATCCGTACTTCGTGATCTACCGGGTGCTGGTCGAGCTGCTCGATGCGAAGCCGGTGTTCTACGACACGTATCCGGACTTTCGCGTGCGCGCGCCGGAGCTCGAGCGGCTGATCACGCCGAAGACCAAGATGCTGCTCATCGGCAGCCCGAGCAACCCGACCGGCAGCGTGCTGAGCGAGGACGAGCTCGCCGCGATCGCGCGCATCGCCAGCGCCCACGGTCTCCTGGTCGTGGCGGACGAGATCTACGACGCGTTCGTGTACGACGGTCCGTATCGGTCGATCCTCGAGTTCTTGCCGAGCGCGCTCGTGCTCGGCGGCCTGTCGAAGACCTACGGCATGCCCGGCTGGCGCATCGGCTATGCGGTGGGCGAGCCGGACCTGATCGACATGATGATGACGCTGCAGCAGTTCACGTTCGTGTGCGCGCCGACACCATCACAGCACGCGGCGGTGAAGGCGTTCGACGTCGACATGTCGGCGTGGATCGAGCAGTACCGCCGCAAGCGCCAGCGCATGATGGAAGCGCTCGCGCCGCACTACGAGATCGTCGAGCCGGCCGGGTCGTTCTACATGTTCCCGCGGCTGCCGGCCGGCGAGACCGAATCGAGCTTCCTGCAGCGGGCGCTCGAGCGCAAGCTGCTGATCGTTCCCGGCAGCGCGTGCTCCACGCGAGCGAGCCACTTCCGCATCTCGTTCGCGGCGCCGGACCACGAGCTGGAGCGCGGCATCCGCGTGCTGTCCGAGCTGGCGATGAGCACGTCGAGCGCGAAGAGTCCGGCGCCGCTCGGTTAGTGCGGTTTGGTGCCGCCGGCGTTCCGCTACCATGGCCGGGTGAGATCATGCCGGATGCGATCGGCGTCCGGCTGCGACCAGTGAACGGCGAGTGAGCGCAGCGAACATGCGATCGGCTTCGGGCTTTTTCCACGAGATCTTCAAGTCCTACCAGGGCGAGGGTCCCCTCGTCGGCCGCCGGCAGCTGTTCCTGCGACTCGGCGGCTGCTCGCTGCGGTGCCGCTACTGCGACACGCCGGCGGCGCTGATCCGGCGCGGCTGGTTCGAGCTCGAGCTGCAAGGCGGCGAGCGGCTGCGGCGCGACAATCCGGTGTCCGCGGCCGCGGCGAAGGAGCTGCTCGACCACTACGACCCGGACCAGCTCGAGGTGGCGTTGACCGGCGGCGAGCCGCTCGATCAGGCCGAATACCTGAGCGAGCTGTTGCCGCTGCTCAAGCCGGCGCGCTCGATCCTGCTCGAGACTGCTGGCGTGGATGCGCAGGGGATGGCGCGGGTGCGGCCGTTCGTCGACATCGTGTCGATGGACCTGAAGCTCGACAGCTCGGCGGGCGAGGGCGATCGCCTGGAGCAGCACGCGGCGTTCCTCGAGGCGGCGCGCGGTTGCCGGCTCTATGCCAAGGTGATCGTGTCGGACGCCATCGTGCTCGATGAGCTGGAGGCGGCAGCGCGGCTGGTGGCCGCCTTCGACCGCAGCCTGACGCTCGTGCTGCAGCCCGAGACCGACCGCGTCAGCAATCGTCCCCGGCCGCTCTCGCGGCTGGACGAGATGCACGACACCGCGGCACGCCACCTGCGGGACGTGCGGGTCATTCCGCAGACCCACAAGTACCTCGGGTTGCCATAGCACCCCGGCCGAGGAGTCATCATGTCGCTGCCGGCAGTCGTGATCATCGGCCGACCGAACGTGGGCACGTCGTCCTTGTTCAACGCTCTCGTTGGCTCGCGCATCGCCATCGTCGACCCGACTGCCGGCGTGACCCGCGACCGCGTTGCCACGGTGATGGAGGTGCACGAGCGACCGTTCGAGATCGTCGACACGGGTGGACTCGGCGCCGTCGACGAGCAGGGCCTGTCGAAGGAGATCGCCTACCAGATCGAGATCGCGCTGGCCGAGGCCGACCTGATCCTGTTCACGATCGACGCGAAGGACGGGCTGCTGGCGCCGGATCTGGAGATCGCGGCGAAGCTGCGCCGGCTGGAAGTGCCGGTCATCGCCGTGATCAACAAGGCCGACTCGTTCCGGCTAGGCCTCGAGTCGCAGGAGTACTTCAGCCTCGGGTTCGGTGAGCCAGTGCCGGTCTCTGCGGCCACCGGCCGCGGCCTGGAGGACCTGAAGGAACGCATCGCCACGGTGCTGCCAGAGGGCCGCGACCGCTTGACGCCCGAGGGGGCGCTCAAGGTCGCGATCGTCGGGCGCATGAACGTCGGCAAGTCGACGCTGGTGAACCATCTCGTGCAGCAGCCGCGCATGATCGTGAGCGAGATCCCGGGCACCACCCGCGATGCGGTCGACGTGCCGTTCGAGATGAAGGGCCGCAAGTGGGTGGCGGTGGACACGGCCGGCATGCGCAAGACGCGCGCGCTCCAGGGCAGCCCCGACTTCTACGCGCAGCTGCGATCGGAGCGGGCCATCCGCCGCGCCGACGTGGTGCTGTTCCTGATCGACGCGCACACCGAGGTCGCGCGGGTCGACAAGGTGATCGCCGGCGAGATCCTGGATGCAGCGAAGCCGTGCGCGATCGCCATCACCAAGTGGGATCTGTCCGCGGGCACCGATCCGGGCGCCTACAAGGGGTACCTCGAGCAGAACCTGCCGGCCCTGTCGTTCATGCCGATCACCTTCCTGTCCGGCAAGACCGGCTTCAACGTCGAGCAGACTTTCGATCTGCTGCTCGATCTCCACGGGCAGTCCGGTCGTCGCGCCGGCACCGGCGAGCTGAACAAGGCACTGAGCGTCGCGCTCACCGAGCGATCACCCAAGCCCAAGCGCGGCCGCGGCGGGAGGGAAGCCAGGGTGTTCTACGTCACGCAGGTCGCGGTGCACCCGCCGACGGTGGTGGTGTTCGTCAACGATCCGGTGCTGTTCTCCGAGGCCTACCGCCGTTACCTCGCCGCCCGATTCCGCGAGATGGGGTTGTTCAGCGAGGTGCCGATCAAGGTGTTCTTCAAGGGCCGGCAGTCCGCCGCGCTCGAACCCACCGATGCATGAGCGCGCGCTGCCGTCGGCACGAACGCGCCGCAGGGCGCGACGAGCCTCGCTCATCGTGCCCTGCGATCGACGATCTCGTGAGACCGCGATGGTCGAGCTCACACGGGGAGCCGACGCGGAGCCGTCTTCTTCAGCTTGAGCTCCTTCTTCAGACGCTTCGGGAAGTGCTTCATCTTGGCGCCGCCGCCCTCGGTGCCGCTGCTGCTGAGCAGCGGGGGCTTCGTCTGGTGCAGGCCACCGGCGTACGCGCTGCCGACGCTCAGACCGCTGAGAGTCACCAGGGCCGCCACAACGATCGCTACCGACTTCAACATGGGACTACCCTCCGTCATGAATCATCCATCCTGGACATCTGAGCGTTCCGACGCTCATCAACTCCAACTGGCAGAGCCGGGGCGGCGATGGCGTGCTGCACGGAAAATCTCATCGACTTTCATTGGTCTCCGGCACCCCCACGCCCGAGGCGATCGCCCGCGCCTCGCCCCCCGATCGCGATCGATGAGAGTGGACCGCCCAAGGCCGGTTCGCGCGGTCTCGGTTTTCTCGCAGCTGAGCGCCGCACCGGCGAGGCTTCGTGCAGCAGTGATCTGGTGCGGTCCGGCGCGAACCTGTGACGTCGCTCCGAGCCGAGCCTACGGAAAGACGATGCAGTCCACCATGATGATGAATGATGCCATGCAGGTGATCCATGTACTCGATTCTGAACCGCCTTCTGGCGGCCGCACTCGCGGCCGGCGATACCCCCGACGAGACTAGCGCCGCGCTGCCGGCGAGCGATGCGACGACGCTCACCGGCACCATCATGCTCGGCGATTCCAGACTCGCCTGCGAGCACTTCGGCGTGTTCCTGCGCAATCGCGCATCGAACCAGGTCGACGCGGTCAGCGGCGAGGCCGGCCGATTCCACTGCGCGGTCGAGCCTGGCGCGTGGGACCTCGCCATCGTCGCACCCGGATACGATGTCTACGAGCACCGCATCGCCGTCCAGCCAGGCAGCGGCAACACGCTCGGCGTCGTACGCCTGCGCCCGGGAAGCGGTCGCATCTGTGTCGAAGTGGTCGACGCCGACGGTGTGCCGCTCGCTGATCAGCGCATCCTGCTCGCCCGCGTCGTGCAGCCGCAGGCCGATGAGGCGGCGCACGAGCTCTCGGTCAAGATCCCGCAGCCGGTGCACTCGAGCGTCCTCGACGAGGACGTCGTCTCGGAGCGGACCGACGAGGCGGGTCGCGCGTGCTTCGCATCGGTGCCGGACGGGCCGATGCTGCTCACGGTCGCCGGCGACGCAGCGTTGTGGGTGCCCGCGCAGCTGATCCTGTGCGCGGGCGAGCAGCGGCAGGTGCGGCTCACGCGCCCGGTGGCGCGCGAGCTCACCATCAATCTCACCGACGCCGCCGGCGCGCGAGTGCTGATCGACACCATCCGGCTCGAGCGCGGCGACTCGTTCCGCATGCACGCGACGTGCGCCGCGAACTTCTGCTGCCGTTCGCTCGGCGAGGATTGCGAGCTGGCTGGACTGGTGGCCTTCCCGCGCCTCGCGAGCCTGTACCACGTGTGGGTGTCGACCCCGGCCGGATCGGACCCGGTGGTGCTCGGCGCCGTGCCCACCGGCGACTGGTCGATCACGATCAACGCCGACGGCCGCAGCGTGACGCGCCACATCGAGATCTCGGCGCCAGGCGCGCGCATCGACGTGCAGCTGCCCGAGGTGCACGCGGCGGTCGCCGCCGCGCGCTGAGGCCGTGAGGGCCTGGCGCCGGCATCAGGCGGCGGGCTCGATGCCCACTGGACCCGTGGTCAGCGGGCTCAGCGCCGCACAGCCGTTCTCGGTGACGACGAACATGTCCTCGATGCGCACGCCGAAGCGATCCTTCAGGTAGATGCCGGGCTCGATCGTGAACGTCATGCCAACCTCGAGGCGGCACTCGTTGCCGCCCACGAGATAAGGCGGCTCATGGCCGTCGAGGCCGATGCCATGGCCCAGGCGATGCAGGAACGCGGCGCCGAAGCCGGCCCTGGCGATCACGTCGCGCGCGATGCGATCGAGCTCCGCGCACGGCACTCCCGGCCCGGCGGCAGCCTGCGCTCGGCGCTGGGCCTCGCGTACCACCTCGTGCACTTCCTTGAACGCGCCCCGCGGCTGGCCGACCTGCACGGTGCGCGTGATGTCCGAGCAGTAGCCGGCCATTCTCGTGCCGGTGTCGATCAGCAACACCGATCCCTCCTGCAGGACGCGATCGCTGCCGGCGGCGTGCGGCATCGCTGCGGTCGCATCGACCTGGCACAGATGCCAGCTGCCGGCGCCCGCGTCGCGATCACGGTAGGCCTGTGCCGCGAGCGCGCTGATCTCGCGCTCGGTCATGCCGAGCTTGACCTGCCGATGCACGGCGTCGATCACCGCCAAGGTCGGCCTGATGGCCGCGCGCAGCTGCTCGATCTCGTAGGCATCCTTGACCATGCGCAGCTGATCGATGATCGGGCTGCCCTCGACCAGTGCCGCATCGCCGAGCGCGCGGCGCAGCTCGACGTAGTGGCGATAGGACGCGGTTTCCTCGATGCCGATGCGCGGCGTGCTTGCGCTGGAGAAGAACTTCGCGACCCTGGCGTACGGATTCTCCTCCTCCTGCCAGGTGATGATCTGGTCCACGCCGTCGATGCTGCCGAGGCCGATCGCCTCGAACATCGGTGCCACCAGCGCGCTCTTGCCATCGCTGCCGAGCAACACAGCGGTGAGCCGTTCGCTGCGGCCGAAGCTGGTGCCGAGCAGGTACTGGCAGCTCGATCCAGGCGGCACGAAGAACCCGCTCATCCCGGCTTGCTCGCCGAGGCGCGCGAGGCGTGCGCGCCGGCTCGCGTAATCGGGTGCGCGCGCGACGGCCGGCACCTGAACCGTCTGGCCGCGCGCACGGTTCCACCACAAGGCGACGAGCGGGGTCACGGCCACGGCGGTGAGGAACTCACGGCGATCGTGCACGCATGGGTGGCTTGGCATGGCCCTGGCTTCTCGGGATTGGAGGGGGCAGCGGACTCGTTATGATGGGCGGCTCGGCCAGCTCCCGTCAATCGTGATGCCAAGGAACCATCCATGCCGCGCCTCCTGCCAGCTCTCCTGCTGCTCGCGCTCGCCGGCTGCAACGTGTTCGGCTACCGGCCCGCCTGGGTGGCGAGCGAGTACCCGGACGTGCGTTTCGACGATGCGTTCGACGTCGTGCAGGAAGCGATCGACCGCGACTACGATCTGAACCGGGTCGAGCGCGAGAACGGCCTGATCGAGACCAAGTGGTCCGACTCGTCCCTGTCCACGTTCGAGCGCCGCTCGACCCGCGCGAAGGTGCACGCCGAGGTCACCGGCGGCCGCGGCAAGCCGGTCGACGTCAAGATCCGCGTCGAGCGCGAGTCCTCCAAGGTGAGCAGCGTGTTCCGCGAGCACGAGTCCGACGACGACTGGGAGAGCTATCCCGACGACCCGGACGAGGCTCAGCGATTGACCACCAGAATCCAGCTCGTGCTGCACGAGTTCGGTGCGTCGCCCGCGCTCAAGCAGCGCATCCAGCGCGCCCAGGACCATGAACGGCGCCGCCCCTGAGGCCCGCTGGGGCGCCATCCGCGTTGCCGACGTGACGGTCGCTCCGGGCGAGGTGAGGGATGTCTGGCTGCCGATCACGCGCGATCCCGTGCCTCGACCCGCACCGGTGGCGCTGCGCGTCGTGCACGGTGCACAGCCCGGCCCGGCACTGTTCGTGATCGCCGGACTGCACGGCGACGAGCTGAATGGCGTGGGCATCGTGCAGCGGCTGATGGCGCAGCCGACGCACGACATGCGTGGCACTCTGTTCCTGGTGCCGATCGCCAACGCGTACGGCTTCCACGAGCGCACGCGCTATCTCGCCGACGGGCGCGACCTGAACCGTTGCTTCCCGGGCGACCCACACGGCTCGTTTGCCTCGCGCCTCGCCGCGACGCTGTTCGATCAGATCGTGCGGCGCAGCTCGGCCGGCATCGACTTGCACACCGCGCCCCGCTGGCGCGCCAACGTCCCGCACGTGCGCATCAACCTGGCGATGCCCGGCGGCTCCCTGCTGGTGCGCGGCTTCGGCGAATCGATCGTGCTCGACGACGGCTCGCGCGAAGGGACGTTGCGGCGCGCAGCGCAGCACGCGCACGTCCCGGTGTTGCTGTTCGAGGCGGGCGATCCATTCCGCTTCCAGGCGGACGTCATCGACCGCGGCTGGCGCGGCGTGCGCTCGGTGATGGTCGCGCTCGGCATGATCGGCGGCCGCCGCCGCCGCGTTCGCTACCGCGTGATTCTCAAGCACACGCACTGGATTCGCGCCGAGCAGTCGGGGATCCTGGAGATGGCAGTCGCACCCGGTGACTGGTTGCGGGCTGGCACCGCAGTGGCCACGACCTCGGACGCGTTCGGGCGTGAGCGCAGCGTGCAGATCTCGCCCTACACCGGGCTCGTCCTCGGCGTCACGACCCATCCTTCCGTCAACCCTGGCGACCCGTTGTGTCACATCGGCGTGGTGAAGCGCGCCGTGCCGTTGCTGGAGAAGCATCTGGGGCCGGCCAAGCACGTGAGCGGTTCATGAGAGACAAGAGCGCCATGCAGGTGATCGCGGTCGATCTCGGCGGCACCAAGCTCAACGTGGCGCGCGTGGACGAGTCGGGCAAGATCCTCGCGCGCGCGCGGCGCGCGACCGGCATGCAGCCCTCGAACGACGCGCTGCTCGATCTGATCGCCGGCGCGATCGAGGAGGTGCCGCGCCGCACGCGGCCCTGGCCGTCGGTGTGGGCTGTGCCGGCCAGACCGACCATCGCCGCGGCGAGCTCGTGTTCGGCAACAACCTGGGCGTGCGCAACGTCCAGGTGGCGCGCGAGCTGTCGCGCCGCCTGCAGCTGCCCGTGGGCGTCGAGAACGACGTCAACGCGATCGGCCTCGGCGAGGCCTGCTTCGGCGCTGCGCGCGGCGCGCGCGACCTGATCGCGGTATTCGTCGGCACCGGCATCGGCGGCGGCTCTGTCCGCGATGGCGCGGTGGTGCGCGGCAAGTCGGGGGCGGCGGCCGAGGTGGGGCACGCGATCTCTGTCCCGGACGGCCGCGCCTGCAACTGCGGGCAGCGGGGCTGCTACGAGGCTTACTGCAGTGGGCGGGCGTTCGAGGAGATCGGGCGCGAGCTGATGGCCGCGGGCGAGTGGCCGGCCGAGGCCGGCGAGCGCCTCACCTCGGCGGGTCTGCGCGTGGCCGCGCGCCGCTCGCAGCTGGCCGCCGATCACCTGCGGCGCGCCGAGGAAGCGATCGCCTACCTGGGTGCCAACCTCGTCACGTTGCTCGACCCCGAGGTGCTCGTCCTCGGCGGCGGCGTGGTGCTGCACGATCGCGCGTTCGTCGGCGCCGTGAAATCCGGGATTGCTCGCCATGCCACGCTGGTCGCGCGTCGCGATGTGCGCGTCGAGCTGACCGCGCTCGGTGAGGATGCGGCGCTGCTCGGCGCCGCGGCCATCGGTTTCGAAGTCCTGACGAAGAACGGAAAGTGAGCTGGCCCTCATGTCATGTCTGCGCTACGCGATTCCGATCTCGCTCGTCATCGGCCTGCTCGGACCGATTGCCATCGCCAGCGAGCGGCTGCCGCTCGATCCGAAAGTGAACATGGGCAAGCTCGACAACGGCCTCACCTACTACCTGCGCGAGAACCAGCACCCCGAGGCGCGTGCCGAGCTGCGGCTGATCGTGAATGCCGGGTCGGTGCTGGAGAACGAGGACGAGCGTGGGCTCGCGCACTTCCTCGAGCACATGGTGTTCAACGGCAGCGAGCATTTCGCGCCGGGCGAGCTGGTGAAGTTCCTGGAGAGCATCGGCCTGCGCTTCGGTGCCGACCTGAACGCCTACACCGGCTTCGACGAGACCGTGTTCATCCTGCCCGTGCCCACCGACAAGCCCGAGCTGCTCGACCAGGCGTTCCTGGTCTTGAGCGACTGGGCGCGGCGCGCCACGATCAAGCCGGAAGAAGTGGACAAGGAACGCGGCGTGGTGCTCGACGAGTGGCGCCGCGGCCGCGATGCCGACGCGCGCATGCGCGACAAGCAGTTCCCGGTGCTGTTCCATGGATCGCGCTATGCCGAGCGGTTGCCGATCGGCTCGACCGAGATCATCGAGAAGGCGCCCGCGGACCGCATCCGCGCCTTCTACGATCGCTGGTATCAGCCCGACAACATGGCGGTGATCGCGGTGGGGGATTTCAAGCTCGCCGAGGTGAAGCAGCTGATCGAGAAACATTTCGGCGCGTTCAAGAAGCCCGAGCGTGCGACCGCGCGGCCGACGTTCGCCGTGCCCGGCCACGAGGCGACGCTGTTCGCGCTGGCGAGCGATCCCGAGGCGACGCAGACCGCCGTGCAGGTGGCGTTCAAGTCGCCGCAGCGGCCGTACCTCACCGACGCGGATTTCCGCCGCGAGCTGATCACCCAGTTCGTGAGCCAGATGCTGACGGTGCGGTTCCAGGAGATCGCGCGCCAGAAGGACCCGCCGTTCCTGTTCGCGGGGGCACAGCTCGGCGGGGCAATACGTGGCGCTTCGATCTTCGGCGTGTACACGGTCACGGAGGACGGCAAGGCCGAGGCGGGCCTGGAAGCGGTGCTGCGCGAGCTGAAGCGCGCGCGCCAGCACGGCTTCATCGCCGCCGAGCTCGAGCGCATGAAGGCCGAGATGCTCGCCTTCATCGAGCGCTCGTACAGCGAGCGTGACAAGGCCGAGTCGGCGAGCTTCATCACCGACTACATGGAGCACTTCCTCGAGGGGCGGGCCGCGCCAGGCATCGAGGTCGAGTGGCCGCTCGCGCAGCGCACGGCGCCCGGCATCACGCTCGACGACGTGAATCGCGAGCTCGGCGCGCTGCTCACGCAGGAGAACCGCGTGGTGCTCGCGAACATGCCGGAGAAGACCGGCGTCAAGGCTGCCACGCAGGAGTCGTTCGCGGCGGTGCTGAAGGGGGTGGAGGCGGCCGAGGTCGATGCCTACCAGGATCGGACCACGAGCCGGCCGCTGATCGCCGCGCTGCCGAAGGCCGGCACCGTGGCGCACAGCGAGCGCAACCAGGCGGTCGACGCCGAGGTGCTCACGCTCGGCAACGGCATGACGGTGTGGGTGAAGAGCACCGACTTCAAGAACGACCAGATCATCATGCGCGCCTATGCCTACGGTGGTCTGGCAATGGCCAAGCCCGAGCAGTTCACGTCCGCACAGCTCGCGGTCGGCGTGGTCGAGGAATCGGGCATCGGCGGCTTCAATCCGACCGATCTCGAGAAGCTGATGGCCGGCAAGATGGCAGGTCTCGCTGTTCGTCATGAGCTGCCAGCAGGGCTTCACGGTGTCGGCGACGCCGAAGGACCTCGAACGCGCCTTCGAGCTGCTGCACCTCTACTTCACCGCGCCCAACCGCGATGAGACTGCGTTCCAGAACTTGAAGAGCCGCATCCAGGCAACGATCGTCAACAAGGCGCAGAATCCCGAGGCGCTGTTTGCCGACCGCGTGCCGGTCGTGAATCGCAGCAACCACTACTCGGCCGAGCCGTGGACCACCGCGAAGCTCGCGCGCGCGGACCTCGACCAGGCGCTGTCCTTCTACCGCGAGTGCTTCGAGAACGCGCAGGAGTTCACGTTCTTCATCGTTGGCAACATCACCCTGGAATCGCTCAAGCCCTTGCTCGAGAAGTACCTCGCCTCGCTGCCGCGCGGTGAGCGCCGCTTGACCGCGGTGAAGAACATGGGGCTGCAGTTTCCGGGCGGCATCGTCAAGGAGGATGTGAAGAAGGGTCGCGAGCCCAAGGCGCTCACGCTGATCACCTGGCCCGCGCTCACGGGCATGGAGGACGCGCTTTCGTTCCGCTTGCGCAAGGCGTGCGACGTGCTCGAGATGCGCCTGCTCGACATCTTCCGCGAGCAGCTCGGCAAGACCTACTCGGTGAGCGTCGAGTGGAGTCCGGACGCGCCGGGCACCGAGTACGCGACCACGGCCGTGTCGTTCGGCAGCGCGCCCGAGCAGGTCGGCTCGATGGTCAGCCGCGCGCTCGAGGAGATCGAGAAGTTCAAGGCGGAGGGCCCTACCGAGAAGGAGCTCGCAGCGGTCAAGGAGCAAGAGGTTCGTCAGGAGGAGGTGAGCCTCAAGCAGAACGGCTTCTGGGCCGGCGCGCTGGCGAACTATCACGCGCTCAAGCGCGACCCGGGGACCATCAACGACCGCATCAAGCGCGCGCGCGATCTCAGCGCGGACGACGTGAAGGCCGCGGCCGCCAGGTTCTTCGCCAGGACCAACTACACGGTGTTGACGCTCACGCCCGAGACGAAGGAGTGAGCCGCGCTGCTCTCGGGCGTGAGCTCGACCATCTCGGCCTGCGCCAGCGCGGCTGCCTCGAGCGCCGCCAGGTCGATCTGGCTCTCGGCTTGCAGCGCGGTCTCGAGCTTGCCGCGGATCGCCGGCCGCTCCGGCTGGAACAGCGTGCAGCAATCCGCTGCCGGCCTGATCGACAGATCGAACGTGCCGATCGAGCGCGCGAGCGCGATGGTGTCGCGCTTGTCGAAGCACAGGAGCGGCCGCAGCGTGATCAACGGCGAGGCTTGCTCGATCAGGGCGAGGTTCTCGAGCGTCTGGCTCGCGACCTGCCCCAGGCTCTCGCCGGTCACCAGCGCGCCGGCGCGCTCGCGCATCGCCACCGCCGTCGCGATGCGGTGCATCGCGCGCCGGTAGAGCAGCGTGCGCAGCGACTCCGGGGCGGTCGCCTTGATCGCGACCTGCACGTCGGTGAGCGGGATCGCGAGCAGCTTGGTGCGCGGCTGATGGCGTGCCAGCACGCGCGCAAGGTCGTACACCTTCTCCTTCAATGCGTCGCCAGTGTACGGGAACGAGTGGAAGGTCAACGCCACGATCGACAGCCCGCGCTTCATCGCCAGGTAGCCCGCGACCGGACTGTCGATGCCGCCCGACAGGAGCAGCACGGCCTTGCCGGCAGTTCCCACTGGCAAGCCGCCGGGACCGGCGACCGACTCGAGGTACAGCAGGGCCTCGTGCCGGCGCAGCTCGACGCCGAGCTCGAGCTCCGGCTGGCGCATGCGTGCCTTGAGCCGCGTGCACCGCGACAGGATCGCCGCGCCCAGCTCGCGATCCAGCTCGAGCGAGGTCATCGGGAACGCCTTGTCGGCCCGCTTCGCGGTCACGCGGAACGAGATCGGTTGGTCACCCGGCTGCCTGGCGAGCGCTGCCTCGACCAAGGTGATCGCCGCCTCGGCGATCGCCGCCAGCTCGGGCGCGACCGATACCGCCGCGCTGAGCGAGGCGATGCCGAACACCTCGCGCGCGCGAGCGATCAGCGGCGCCGCATCGCCGGCGAACCGCACCAGCACGCGCCCCCACGAGCGCTCGACGGCGCCGTGCGCGACGCCCGCGAGCCGTGCCTCGAGGTTCGCGCGCAGCGCCCGCTCGAACTCGCTGCGGTTCTTGCCCTTGAGGGCGATCTCGGCATAGCGAACCACCAGCGCGCGGCTCGCCATCAGCTCACCTGAGCCGGGCAGAGCGCGCGCGCCGTCGCCGCCACCGCCGCCACCAGGTATCCGCGCACTGTCCGCGGTCGTGTGCAAGCTGAACGAGGCACGCACCAGCGCACGGACCTGCGCTTGCTCAGCCCTTGCGCGAGCGCCGAGTGGGAGATCTGCTGCTTCAGCGTGGCAGGCCGAGCCGGTCGACACGAACAATGCCCTCGCGCTCCAGATGACGCAGCACCACCTCGCCCGGGATGCTCGCGAGCGCGAAGCACAGGATGCGGCAGCGTCGCCGGCCACCCGCCGACAGTTGTAGCCGCGTCCCCGGCACCGCGGCGAGCCCAGCGATCGCGCGGTCGCGGCAGCGCGGCGCAAGGTGCGCTCGGCCGCGGCCGCATCCGCTCGCCGACGGCGGCGCCGAAGCCGACGATGCCGGCGACGTTCTCGGTGCCCGAGCGCACGCCGGATTCCTGGCCGCCGCCCGAGACGAGCGGCCACAGCTGCGGCCGATCGCGCATCACCATCGCGCCCACGCCCTTGGGTCCGTGCACCTTGCGCGCCGACAGCGCGATCGACGTGATGCCGCTGTCCCGCAGCGGCAGCGGCACCTTGCCGAACGACTGCACCTGCACGGACGTAGCGCCACGCGCGAGCCCTGCTCGCGCAGCCGCCGCGCGACCTCCAGCACCGGCTCCATCAGCGCCCACCTCGTTCTGGCCGTGGATCATCACCACGAGCGCCGTGTCGGGCCGCACCGCCGCCACGATCTCCGCCGCATCGATCAGCCCGTTCCGCGCCGGACGCACCGACGTGACGTCGACGCCGAGCAAGGCCACGTCGGCGAGCGCCTGGCGCACGCTCGGATGCCGACCGCGGTGGTCACGACATGCCGCCGGTCCGATCGCCGCGCGAGCAGGCGCCCCGATGGCGAGGTTGGCCTCGGTTCCCCCCGACGTGAACACCACGTCGCCCGGCGGCACCGCGAGACGCGCCGCGATCTGCTCGCGTGCCGTCTCGATCGCGCGCCGCGCCAGCAGCCCGGGTCGATGCGCCGACGAGGGGTTGGCGAAGTGCTCGCCGAGGTATGGCAGCATCGCCGCGAGCGCCAGGCTGCGCGAGCGGGGTCGTGGCCGCGTGATCGAGGTAGGTCATCGCCATCAGGTAGGCTCCGGGAGCGCCGGCGCAGCACCAGCCATGGCCGATTCTATCGTGCCGCCGGCCGGGCGACAGCGCACCGTCGCCCGCACGCGCTCGGCGAGCGCGACGACCGGCTCGAAGCAAACGCGCCGGCCGACCTGGTGCGCGCGAAGAACGCGTCGACGCGGAGTGCGCCGAACGCCTGCAGCCGGCGCGCCGCCTGCTCGAGATCGCCGCGCTGCTGTGGCTCCAGCTCGATCGGCACCAGGCCCAGGCGACGCCGGTAGAAGCCGCAGTCCTGATGCGCGATCAGGACGACCCGCTCCAGCTCGTGCGCGGCGATCAGGAAGCGCAGCCGCGCTGCCAGCGCTTCTTCATCGCGCCACACCGCGATGTGGCCGGCGAGCAGCGCCGACCTCCAGGCAGCGCGATGCGGTCGAAAAGGCGGCAGCCTTCGAGCCCTGGTGCAGGAACTCGTCCACGTGCTCGCCGAACCGGCCGTCGCTGCACGCGACCAGGCTGCGCCGATGCGCTCGGACTCGAACGAATGGGCGGCATCAGAGATGGTGGCATGATCCGGCTCCTGCGCTGGCAGATCGGACAATCAGCGGCACACGCGCACTACCTTGCTCGGGGGCTGCGGCCGACATCCCAAATCGACTGCGGCGGCGCCGGCGAGATCGATCCGCCGATCGCCGTTGTTGACCCATCGCTCGAAAGGGTTATCATTCCGGAGCTTACCGGCTGAGCTCCTGAAGCACTGTCCAAGGCGTTTCGCTTCTGGTATCTGGCCACCCGAGAAATTGCACCATCGTTTAGCGCACGTGGTCGAAGGTCTACACCGAACCCGGACCGACCAGCGCCCGCAACCCAGAAGCCACGATTCATGTCGCACCTGAAAGCGGCCATCCAGTACCCTGGCCTCGTGTTCCGCCATCGACCTGATCGGCCTGTTCGTCTGGCGGGACCTCAAGGCCCGCTACGAAGGCTCATTCCTCGGCAAGATCTGGCCGCTGCTGCATCCGGCGCTGTTCGTCACAATCTACTACGTGGTGTTCGTGCAGATCCTGACCATGAAGTACGGCAAGGAGGACACCGAAGCGCTGAAGGGCCTGGGCCTGACCAACTCGCAGGCGATGGGCCTGTTCCTGATCACCGGCATCTTGCCGTGGATCTGCTTCTCGGAGTCGATCCAGCGCTGCACCAACGTGGTCATCGAGCACGCCAGCATGATCAAGAAGATCGCGTTTCCCTCGGAGCTGCTGGTGTCCTACGTCGTGGCCGTGCAGATGGTGTACTTCATCATCGGTCTGTGCGTGTACTTCCCGCTGATGCTCGGCATCGCCGGATTCGTGCCGGCGCGCGTCCTGCTGCTGCCGATCCCGATCGTCCTGCAGGGCATCTTCATGATCGGCGTCGGCCTGTTCCTCGGTGCGCTCAACGTGTTCTTGCGGGACACGGCGCAAGCGATCGGCCTGGTGCTCATGCTGTGGATGTTCCTCACGCCAGTGTTCTATCCCGAGGATCTCGCGATCGAGAAGTTCGGCAGCTACGCCGTGCTCATGGAGCTCAATCCGCTGTTCGCGCTGCTGCGCTGCTACCGCAACCTGATGTTCCGCCACACCGATCCGATCGAATGGCACACGATGGCCAAGTTCGCGCTGTTCGCAATCCCGGTGTTCATCGCCGGCCTCGCGTTCTACCGCTCGACCAAGGGCCGCTTTGCGGACGAGGTGTGACGTGAGCGACCGCGCCATTCTCGCCCAGGGCCTCAACAAGAAATACAAGGTCTACGGCGCGGCGATGGACCGCGTCAAGGAAGCGTTCTATCGCGGCAGGAAGCGATTCCATCGCGAGGTCTGGGCGCTGCGCGACATCAACCTCGAGGTGCCGCACGGCTCCGCGCTCGGTGTGGTCGGCAGCAACGGCGCCGGCAAGTCCACGCTGCTCAAGATCCTGGCCGGCACGACCACGCCGTCGTCGGGCAAGTTCGAGGTGAACGGTCGCGTGGCGAGCCTGCTCGAGCTGGGGACCGGCTTTCACACCGGCTTCACCGGCCGCCAGAACATCTTCCTGAACGCGATCGTGATGGGCTTCTCGCGCCAGGAGGTGAAGGCGAAGCTGGACGAGATCATCGAGTTCAGCGAGCTGGGCCCGTTCATCGATGCGCCGGTGCGCACGTACTCGTCCGGCATGGTGATGCGGCTCGGGTTCTCGGTCGCGACCGCGATCGACCCCGACGTGCTCATCATCGACGAGATCCTGGCGGTCGGCGACCTGCACTTCCAGAAGAAGTGCATCGACCGCATCTTCCAGTTCCGCGACCGCGGCAAGTCGATCCTGTTCTGCTCGCATTCCCTCTACGACGTGCGCCAGATCTGCGACAAGGCGGTGTGGATCAAGGACGGCGGCGTCGAGAAGTACGGCGACCCGCTCGAGGTCACGCACGCCTATGCCAACTACGAGCGCGCGCGCTTCCAGACCGACCGCAAGGTGGCGGCGGGCATCGAGGCCTACGGTCTCGACCAGACCAGCGAGCAGAACCTGCCCAAGATCGAATCGGTGCAGCTCATCGACCCGGGCAGCGGCCGCGAGACGTCGGTCGTGCACATGGGGCAGGATCTCGAGCTGGTGATCAAGTACCACGTGCCGATGGGCGGCCGTCCGATCAATCTCGGTGCCGGCTTCTTCCGCAGCGACGGCATTCCGTGCGCGACCATGGCAACGCACCTGGTGGGCGTCGACGTGCCGACCGAGCCCGGCTCGTACACCGCGCGCCTGCGCTTGCCCAACATCCGTCTGATCCAGGGCGAGTTCCACGTGCAAGGCTACATCGTCGACGAGAACGCCGTGCACATCTACGACCACATGATGGTGACCCGGCCGCTGATCATCGAGCAGCGCACCAAGGAGGTCGGCCTGTTCCTCATGGAGCACGAGTGGATCATCGAGACGAAGAGCCGCCTGTCCGCCAAGGAAACGCTCAGGTGAGCCTCGCTGCGGGCAGAGCCTGACCTCTCGGTCGTCGTCGTCAACTTCAACCCGGCTGGTTCACTGCGAACCTGGTGCAGCCGCTGCGCGCCGAGCGCATCACCGATGGTCGCGGCGGCGCCGGCAGCCTCGGTGATCATCGTCGTCGAGAACTGTTCGCCGGTGGATCAGCGTGCGCTGCTCGAGCCACTGCGCGAGCTCGGCGTGCGCGTGCTCTACAGCGACGCGAACCGCGGCTACGGCGGCGGCTGCAACTGGGGTTTCCGGCAGCGCGCGGCGAGTTCAGCCGTTCATGAACCCGGACGTGCTGATCGTGCCGGGCGCGCTCGAGGCGATGCTCGCCTACCTGCGCCAGAACCCGGACGCCGGCCAGGTCGGGCCGCGCGGCTGGTTCGACGCGCACCGGTTCTTCTTCCTGCCGTCGATCGAGCTGCCGACCACCCGCACGCTGATGCGCCAGATCTCGGCGCGCATGGCGCGCGGCGAGGCGCGGCGCTTCGCCATGCGGCGCACGCGCCACGCGCTGCGCATCTGGACCACGCGCGTGCCGCTGAACGAGGAAGTGGGATCGCCGGCTACGCGTTCATGATGCGCTCGGAGTTCGCGCGTGCCATGGGTCCCTTCGACGAGGACTATCCGTTCTACTTCGAGGACTCGGATCTCTCGCGCCGCATCCGCCGCGCTGGCAAGCGCTGCGTGCTGCTGCCGGCAGCCGAGATGGTGCACTTCTACAACAAGAGCGCGGGCCAGGTGTACGAGCAGGCGATGGAGAAGCACGGCCGCTCGCAGCGCGTGTACTACAGGAAGCACTACGGCGAGCGCGGCGAGCAGCTCGCGCCGCGGTCAACGATGCGATCCCGCGCTATGGCAACGTGCTGCGCGGCTGGACGTTCGCCGACCTGAGTCCGATCGGCTCGTTCGCGGAGCCGCCGCGCATCGACCTCGGGCGCCCGCTCCCGTCCTACCTCGCCGAGCTGACGCTCGATCCGATGTTCACGCTCGCGGTCGAGCCACATCGGCTCCGGCGTGCTTCCAGATCGACCCTGACCATGGGATGCCCTCGAGCCGGCGAGCTTCTTCGTGCGCGCGGATCGACCCGAGCGCGGCACCGTCGCCGGCACCTGGCAATTCCAGAAGACCAAGCCGATCGCGCCGGTGCCGTCCCATTCGCAGTTCGTTCGCATCCTGCAGGGCACGGCATGAGCCGGCCGCGAGCCCGGGGGCGCCGCAGTTTGCACGGCGCCGCAAGTGCCGCTACGATCAGATGGCCGCGCCAGCCAGCGCGCGTCAGGCGCGACGGAGGCAAACCCATGGCACGCCCCTCGATGTTCTTCTCGATCGCCACGATGCTGTTCCTGGTGGCGGCGCTCGCGACCATCGGCCTGTGCGCGGCAACCTCATCGAGGCGGTGCGCGCCGAGCGCGAGCGCGGCGCCGCCACCCTGCCGCTGCAGGTGCAGGAGGTGAGAGAGCGGCTGATCGACGCCGAGCGCCTGGCGGACAGCCTGCGTCACCGGCTGGTGTTCCCTCGAGACCGCGCAGCGCGAGTCGCAGATCAAGCTGCCCGCGCGGGCGCTTCGGGATTACCTGGTGCGACATGCCGCCCGAGCTCGCGATCGGGCTCGGGTCGCTCGTGCTCGCGTGCGCGCGCTAGACGGGCCGAGGTGAACCGTGACGCGTCCTCTCCTGCTGCTGGTGCTGGCGGCTGCTGCGGCGCTGGCGGTGGCGGCGATCGCCTGGTGGCGGGCCGAACAGCGCGCCGACCCTCCGGCCGACGCGCTCGGTGCCAACCACAACGTGGCGCTGCGCGCGCAGCTGGAGCGCTTGAACGAGCGCGTGGCCGACCTCGAGCGGCGGGCGGGCGCGGCGCCGGCGGCGGCAGCGCCATCGGCGCCACCGCGCACGGCGCTCGAGTCGTCCGACGTGAGCGCACGCGTGCTCGATCTCGAGCGCGCGCTGGCGCGCTTGCAGAAGGAGCGGCCCGCCGAGGAATCGAGCCTGGCCGCCTGGTCGCCGCCGAAGGACGTCAGCGAAGGGTTGCACCGCGTCCAGGGCAACTGGTTCGGCGAGGCGCGGCGCCGGATCGTCGAGTACGAGCAGCTGCTGCGGCAGTTTCCCGACGATCCGGGCGCGGTCGACGTGCTCATCAGCCTGATCAACGATTGCGTCACGCTCGCCGGCCCAGGGCGCGGGCAGCAGGCATTCGACGCGCTGACGCCGCACGTGTGCCGGGAGCTGTGGCAGCTCGACAAGGTGAAGGCGTCGCTGGCAGACCGGCTGGGCGAGCGCGAGGCGAGCATCGCCACCTGGCAGAACGTCGTGGCCTCGCGGCAAGCGCCCGAGATCGAGCGCGCCCGCGCGCGCCTCGCGATCGCGCGCACGCAGTTCGCGCTCGAGCAGTATGCGGCCGCGCAGGAAGCCGCGCAGGGCATCGTCAACGACTACGCCAGGAGTGCGGCAATCGGGCCGCAGTGGGACGAGGCGATCTGGCAGATCCGTGCCGACGCCAAGGCCCTGCTGCAGGCGATCGAACGAAAGCAGCGCTGACGCCAAGCATGATCAAGCTCTCGATCGTCATCCTCTCCTGGAACACGAAGGACCTGCTGTGCGCGTGCCTGGACTCCATCTACTCGGGGCCGCGGCCGCTGCCGTTCGAGACGATCGTCGTCGACAATGGCTCGCACGATGGCAGCGCGCAGGCGGTGAAGGAACTGTTCCCGGAAGCGCGCGTGATCGAGAACGACAGGAACGAAGGCTACGCGCGCGGCAACAACATCGGCGTGCGCGCGGCGCGCGGCGAGTACATCCTGCTGCTCAATTCCGACACGCGCGTGATCGGCGATGCGCCCGAGCAGCTTGTCGCGTTCCTCGACGATCAACGTGACTACGGTGCCGCGGGCCCGCAGCTCTTGAATCCCGACGGCACGATCCAGCGCGCATGCATGCGGTTCCCCACCCTCACCACCGCCTTCTTCTACGGCACGCTGTGGGAGCGCGCGTTCGGGCCCACGCGCTGCATCCGCCGCTACTACATGGAGGATTTCGATCACGCGCATGCGAAGGACGTCGACCAGCCGCCCGGCGCTTGCTTCATGGTGCCGCGGCGCGTGTTCGACGCGGTCGGGCTCCTGGACGAGAGCCTGTTCCTGTTCTTCAACGACGTCGACCTGTGCGTGCGCCTGCGCGCGAACGGCCATCGCATCCGCTTCTGCGCCGATGCGCAGGTGGTCCACTACGGCGGCCAGTCCACCCGGCGCTATCCGCTGTTCGTGCAAGAATGGACGTTGAATCGCCTGCGCTATTATCGCAAGCATTACGGCTGGCGCGGCGCGGCGATGATCAAGCTCGTCACCTGGCTGCGTGCCATCGAGGAGATGATCCGCATCGCGTTCCGCCACCGCGGCGCCGATCGCAGGACCGCCTGGCAGGGCGTGACGCACGTCCTCGCGTTGATGATGAAGGAATGATGAGCGAGCGCGGATGGACCATCAGGCACTACCAGCCGGGCGACGAGCACGGCATCCTCGAGCTGTTCAACCGCGTGTTCGCCGTGGGCAATCCCGACTTCGTCCCGCGCACGCTGCGCCAGTGGCGCTGGCAGTTCGACGAGAACCCGCTCAAGCATCACACGCTGGTGGCGGTCGACGACGCCGGCCGGATCGTCGGCGAGTACACCGCGATCCCGGCGATGATGAACATGAACGGCGTGAAGAAGATGGGCTGCCAGGCGGTGGACAGCTGCGTCGACGCCGAGTATCGCCACACGCTCAAGCGCGAAGGGCTGTTCTTGACCCTGGCGCGCGCGTTCTTCGACTACTGGGCGCGGCCCGATCGCGACTGCATCGTGTACGGCCTGCCCAACCCGCAGGCGTTTCGCATCGGCACGCGCTTGATCGACTACCGGCCGGTTCACTGTCCGGTGCCGAAGCTGGTGCTGCCGGTCGCCACGGCGCTGCCGCGGCCGTCGCCGCCGATCGAGCTCGAGGTCGTGAGCGAGCTGCCGGGCGAGATCGAGCAACTGTACCGCTCGCTCGGCAAGACGCTGGAGTTCTCGACCTGGCGGGACGCCGCGTACCTCAACTGGCGCTACGCGCACTGCCCGCACGTCAGGTACACGATCGTGCTCGCGCGCAACGCATCCCGCGCGCTGCGCGGGATGCTCGTGTACCGGCTCGGCTGGATCAAGCAGAAGGTCGCGCCGCTGGTCGACTTGCTCGTCGGCGACGACGATCGCGACACCCTGGTCGCGCTGCTCGCACACGCGCGCGCGGCCGCCGCAGCGGCGCAGCTCGAGGCGCTCGAGGCGTGGATGCCGCGCGGCTTCGCCCTGTACCGCGCACTGCGCCTGCTCGGCTGCCGCGAGGAACCCTCGCCGTTCAACCTGTGCATCCGCATCTTCACGCCGCTGCTCACCGTGCCGTACGCGATCGAGCGCTGGTACTACACGATGGGGGATTCGGACATCTATTGAGCGGAGGCCTGCCAGGTCATGCCGATCTTCCTCGATCCGCCTGCGAATCCAAGGCCAGTCGCCGGACCGCCGGCGAGCGGACCGGTGCTCGTGTTCGCACCGCATCCCGACGACGAGACGATCGGTGCCGGCGGCACGCTCTGCTTGCATCACCGGCGCGGCGATCACATCAAGGCGATCTTCCTCACCGCCGGCACCGCCGGCGACGTCGAGGGCCGGTACTCGCACGAGCAGTACCGCGACCTGCGCGAGGCCGAGGCGCGTGCCGCGGCGAAGGTGCTGGGCATCGCCGAGGTCGAGTTCTGGCGGTTCCCGGACGGGGCGCGGGCGCGCGAGGAAGACATGGACGTGGTGCTGCCGCGCGTGCGCCAGGCGATTGCGGACTATTCGCCCGGCGTGATTTACTATCCCAACGAGCAGGAGACGCACTCCGACCATTTCGTCACGGCGCTCGCCGTTCACCGCGCGATGCGCGAGCTGAAGAGCCCGGCGAGGCTGCTCGCCTACGAGATCTGGACGGTGTTCAAGCCTGACATCGTGGTGGACATCAGCGACGTGTTTGCGCGGAAGATCGAGGCGGCGCGCGCCTATCCGAGCCAGCTCAAGTTCACCGACTTCGTGCGCGCCGTCGAGGGTCTGGATGCCTACCGGTCGATCTTCCTGCCCAAGGGAAGCCGGTACGGCGAAGCGTTCCGGGAAGGCCACTGCTGATGAAGATCCTGCACCTCGTGCACAACTACGCGCCGGAGTTTCGCGGCGGGACCGAGCGCTACCTCGAGGCGCTGGTGGCGGAGCAGGTCAAGTCGCACGAGGTGACCGTGCTGTGCGGCTCCGAGGTTCGCAAGCTGTCGCTCGAGGTGGTGGTCGAGAGCGAGGCGCGACCACGCGTGCTGCGCTTCCACCGCGCCGAGGCCGACGCCTACACGGTGGTCTATCACCCGGCTGGCATGAAGGCGCTGCTCGGCGAGGTGGTACGCAGCACGCGACCGGACGTGGCGCACGTGCACCACTGGTTCAACCTGGGCAACAACCTGATCGCGCTGCTGAACGCGCTCGACGTGCCGGCGATCGTCACCTTGCACGATGCCTACGCGGCGTGTGCGCGCTTCTTCATGGTGCGTCCGGACGGCTTCTTCTGCGGCGACGCCATGCCGGTGCCGCTGTCGCGCTGCCGGGACTGCGTGGCCGCCGACTACGACCCGCCCGCACTCATGGACGAGCTGCGCGAGCGGCGGGCGACGATGAAGACCGAGCTGGAGGGCGCCGCCCGGGTGCTGGTGCCATCGGCCGCGCACGGCAAGCTGCTCGCGCGCAGCGGGCTGATCCCGAAGGTGCGCTTGAACCCGTTGCCGCTCGGGCTCTTGAGCCCGATCGAGCCGGTGCCGCCGAAGCGCGCGCCGGGCACGCTGCGGGTCGGAACCTGGGGTCATCTCTCGCCGGTGAAGGGCATTCGCGATCTGGTGGCGGCGGTGCGCGAGCTGCACGCTCGCCACGCGGGCAAGCTCGAGGCGCACCTGTTCGGCGCGCCGACGCCGGACTTCAAGGACGAGATCGGCCGCCTGGCAGCCGGCCTGCCGATCACCATGCATGGAGCCTTCGCGCCGGCGGACATCGCGCGGTTCCCGGAGCTCATCGACCTCGCGGTGTTCCCGTCGCACGCGCACGAGTCGTACTCGCTCGTGCTCGACGAGGCGATCATGCTGCGCATCCCGTTCGTGGTCTCGGACCGCGGCGCATTCGCGGAGCGCGCCACGCGCGGCGGCGACATCGTTCCGCTGCGGCGCGGCGAGGACTACGAGGAGTTTGCGCGCGACCTCGCCAGGACCATCGAGCGCTACCTGCTCGAACCAGGCCTGCTCGAGGTCAAGCATGCGATGCTGAAGGACAATCCATGGACGATCGCCGATCATGCGCACGCGCTCGATGCCATCTATCGCGAGGCGGTCGACAAGGCGGCGCACGCCGGCGAGTGAGGCCATGTTCGCGAGGCTGAAAGATCTGCGCGCGTTTCCGCCGTTGCTGTCGATCGCGGCGCTGCCGCGCGGCCGCATCGGCGTGGTGGCACCGCATCCCGACGACGAGGTGATCGGCGCGGGCGGCGCGATCGCGCTGCATGCCGGCCGCGGCGATCGCGTGAGCGTGATCGTGATGACCGATGGTGCCGCCGGCGATCCCGAGTCGCACGCGCGCGGCCAGATCGTCGAGGTGCGGCGGCGCGAGTCGCAGGCGGCCGGCGCCGTGCTGGGCGTGGCCAGCCACGAGTTCGTCGGCCGGCAGGATGGCACGCTCGCGCCCGACGCGGCCACGGTTGCAGCGCTCGCGCAGCTGCTCGCGCGCGAGCGCTGCGATCTCGTGTACGCGCCCTCGCCGTTCGAGTGCCATCCCGATCACGTCGCCACGGCGATGATCGCCGCGGCTGCATGCCAGAGCTTGACCGCGCCGCCGCGCCTGCATCTGTTCGAGGTGAATCAGCAGCACCTGCCGAGCTATCTGCTCGACATCACGCCCGTGCTGTCGCAGAAGGCGGCGGCGCTGCGCTGCTTCCGCAGCCAGATGGCGTACGTGGACATCGTGGCAAAGACCTTCGGTCACAACGTGGGTCGCGCCGTGAACGTGAGCGATGCGAGCGTGACGCACATCGAAGGCTACCTGATCGCGCCGAGCGACTTCGCCGGGTTCCTGGAACAGCTCGCGCAGCTGCTCGAACGAGTGCCGAAACCATGAACCGCAAGTCCGTGAGCTGCGTGCTGACGAGCTTCAACAAGAAGCTCGATGTGCAGTGCAACCTGCGCGCGCTCAGGTACCAGACCTACGCGCCGGCCGAGGTCATCGTCGTGGACAACCACTCCGCCGACGGCACCGCCGACATGATCAAGGCCGAGTTCCCCGAGGTGCGGTTGATCGAGATGCCACACTCGAGCTTCGGCGCGTGCGAGACCTTCAACCTCGGCTTCAAGGCGGCCAGCTCCGAGTTCATCGCCATCATGGACGACGACGTGGTGGCGCCGCCAGACTGGCTCGAGCGCGTGATGCAGCGCTTCGCGCAGGAGCCCGCGAGCACGGCGATGATCTCGTCCAAGGCGGTCGAGCCGGGCATGCCGCAAGCGTTCATCGCCGCCGAGAGCCACGAGCGCTACATGGCCACGTTCCGCGGCTGCGGCACCGTCGTCCGCAGGGAGGTCCTGATGCGAGCCGGCATGTACGACGAGAAGTTCTTCATCTACGGCAACGAGCGCGACCTCGCCGCACGTGTGCTGAACCTGGGCTACCGGATCTTGCAGTATCCGCGCGCCACGCTGTTCCACGGCACGCCGTTCGGCATGAAGGCGGGCAAGCGCAGCCTGTACTATCATGTGCGCAACTTCTGGCTGTACGCGTTCAAGAACTGCGCCTGGTGGGATGTGCTGCACGTTGGCTGCGCCCTCGGCCTGCGCGGGCTGGGACTAGTCAAGAGCAAGCCCAGCACCGATGCGGTCGGCACGATCGGCCTGAACGAGACCATCAAGCGCACCCCCGGCGGCAAGCAGATCGCGCTGCGGGCGACCATCGATGCGATCAAGCTCCTGCCGCATTGCTTGCGCCACCGCCAGGTGTGCCGCGCGCCGGACTTCACGCCGCCGCTCCGGTGAGGACGAGCTTCGCCGATCAAGCCGCCCGGCGCGAGCGAGCGCCTACGTCGTGCTGTCGGCGATCTGGGCGAGCCGCTCCCGGATTCCCAGCTTGGCGGCGGTGGCAAGCAGATACTGCTCGTCGAGCGTGGCCCGGTGCAAGCGGTACAGCTCCTCCGCATCGCTCAGATCGATCGGTCGTCGCGCAATCAACTTGAGTAGGATGAGGTCCTCAGGGCTGGCGACCGGAACGCCTCGATCGTGCAGCGTGACCGACCGTTTGCGAGCGAGCACCTGCGCGTGAAACGGGAGCCGTCCCGAAAGAACGTCCAGCTTGAGCGACATGCCCAGTGCGCGGATCGGCCACCAGAACTGAAGCAGCAGGGCATCGTCGAGCCGAACCGTGTCCCCGCCGGCATGGTGAGCGAAACCGGCATCACGCAGCGACCGCCGCAGAGCATCGATGTCAGTTGATTCCGCGAGGACGAGGATGTCCAGATCTCGGGTAGCACGGACGCGGCGCCAGAGGTTGAGCGCCATTCCGCCAATCAAGACATGGTCGATGCCGGCGGTCGACAGCGCATCGAGGGCTCTCTCGAGAGCGAGGCTCAGTTGATCACTGACCATTGGCGTCGAGCCGGAGCATCCTGAGCAAGGACGGGACACGCCGCCGGTCTTCTTCCGCGAATGTCTGGAACACCAGGGCGACTGCCTGATCACGACCGATGTTCTTGTCGGCCATGGTTCCAACCACGGCCAGCTCGACACTGAAGTCCAGAGTCTCGAGGAACAGATCGAAGGCGGTGCTGGAATCCGGGGGAACCTCGGAGCCGATCCTCGTCGTGTCACGCATGGCACGCCTCCTCGGACTTCTGCTGCGAACATCTGGCGATCCCGGCTCTCGCTGCCACGAGAGCACGAGGTCATTCTACGGGACCAGCTGCTGCTCCGTCACGCGGTCTTCCAGTTCGCACTCGAGAACCGAGCATGCGACCCTGGACACACGCCAGGAGCCCAGTCATCGTGGCCGGGCGCTGCGTTTCCAAGGGCTCGAAGCTCACCCCAATCGCGCGGTGAACCCGAGCGAGACCGCCGCCACGCACCATGGACAAGGCGGTAACGGACCGACGGTCGCTGTGCACCACGAGCGACCGCACGATTACCATCCAAGGCGCACGACAATCGGTTGTTCACCGACCTCGAAGGATCTCGACAGCACCAGCGCGCCGCCCTGATAGGCCTCGACCCGGTAGCATCCTGGAGACAGCTCGGCATGCAGTGGTTCCACGTCGTACACGCGCTCGAACCAGAGCGGCAGGTCGTCTGCGTTCAGGATGCGCACCGAAGTACCGCTCCGCAGCTCGTGATCGAGGGTGACGCGTGATGAAGGTCGCAAGGCGATCGCGATCTCTGGTGTCGATCCAGACGACGCGTCGATCAGCGCCGCCGCCGGCCCCATGGCCGGTGCGGTGGCGAGCAGGAAGCAGCGCTTGGGTGCAATCGATGCGGTGAACGTGCCGTCGGCGCATTCGCAGAACCGGAAGGGCACGCTCAGCGGTTCGTCGGACAGCATCGAATCGATTTCGCGCAGCAGCAGTCCGCCGCAATCGGTGAGCGCCTCGCCGTCGGGTCCCACGACCCGGCCCTGGATCTCGATCCGGCGCGGCAGCTCGATCGTACCGAGGTCGAGGATGCCACCCGGAGCGAGGCGAACGAATCGCGTAAGGGAAGCCCGGTCGTCGACGATGATGCTGAACGGAAGCAATCCTGGTGGCAGGCTCGTGAGCTCGATCGTGCCATCGGCGGACGGTGCTGCCCTGCAGGTGGTCACGCTGGCGCCGCTCGCGAGGGCGAACGTGGCGCTCGTGACCATGTGGCCGGTCTCGCTCTCCGCCACCCGCAGGCGCAATGTCGCGGCGCGGCTGTCGATCTGCTCGCGAGCCACGACGAACGTCACGTCATGGTGCGGACGGTCGAGCACCTGGGTGTCCAGCAGCGTATCGCCGATCAGGGCACTCACGTACACCGGCAACGCGGCGCTGATCTCGAGCACGCCATCGCATCCTGGGGGCACGTTGCTCGCGTTGCGCGAGCCGCGATATTCTCCGACGCCGGTCCGGCGCAAGTTCCAGTCGAGATCGAGAACTCGAGCAAGCGGCGCTGCCTCCGTGGCAATGGCGGTCAGCGAATGAAGAAGCAATCGCCGGAAAGGGGGTGAGCTGGCGTCGACCTGCTCGGCGAGTGGTCGCTCATCGGGCGTGACAAAGCGCACGCCGAGGGTGAGCGTGGGCTCGAGCTGGAAGTCGACGCGTTCGCGCGCGCGTGCCAGCCGCACCGTCCTGGCCATGCGGCGATACCCGGTCGCACGGCAGGTGATCCGCCACTCTCCAGGTGCGAGGCCCGCGATCGCGAAGCCGTGGCCATCATCGCGCACGTCGCGATCCTCGCCGTGATCGCCCGTGAAACGCAGTGCCGCAGCGATCGGCTGGCCGCTCAAACCGACGACGCTACCGCTGACGACGATGCTCGCTGCTGCTGCGACACCCGTGCCGTCCAGCCGCCGCGCGAGCCGGGACGTCCGCACGTTGTTCCTGGGCCGGCGATGGGGGTGGCGGCAACCGCTCATGGCGTGCAGTCGTCGCTGCTGGCCGCGCGTTGCGATCGGGTCGGCTCGCAAGCATCCAGGTGAACCCTCCCGCGACTGCGAGCACCAGGCACGCCCAGGCCATCTTCAGCTTGGCGCTCATGGCGAGAACTCCGATCGATGCAGTTGCCGATGGTCCGGCGAAGGTGCCAATGGCAGGCACCGGCAGCGCGAGCAAGACCCTCACCGCGCGCTGCATCCCGCCAGACTCGCGATCGAGCCGCGTGCGCACCTGCTCGAGAGCGCGCTTGAGACGATTGCGAACCGTCGAGTGTGGAATGCCGAGCCGCTCGGCAATCGCTCCAGGCGAGAGGTCGCACCAGTAACGCAACAGCAGTGTCGAGCGATGCGGTTCCGTGATCGCGAGCACGATCCCGACCACCCGCCGGCGCTCGGCCTCGTGCTGCACGATCTCGTCCGTGGACGGGAGCCGCTCGCGCGAGGCGAACCGCTGCTCGCGCGACGTGCGGCGGGCGCGAGCGCGCAGCTGCAAGCGCGCCGAGTTGCACACCACCGCGGCCAGCCATGCCCGCAGCTTGCGAGGACTCGGTGGCCGCTCGAGCGCTGCGACCCATGTGTCCTGGACGATGTCGTCGGCCGTGGCGCGATCGCTCAATAGACCGCGAGCAAGCGATCGCAACCAGCTCGAATTCGGCGAGCAGCAGTTCCGGATCGAGGCGCAGTGGCTCGGACGGCATGGATACCCCGGTGGAGTTGCCGCGACCCCGCGGTGCGTCGCATCTTTTCTTGGAACTCGAGTCACGGTCTTCGCGCGGGCTGACGACCGTCAGCCGCGCGGTCGCATGACCTCGGTCTAGTCTAGCGCGGTCTGGGCAACCCGCCTGGTGTGGTCCTGGCGTCGGCTTCCCGAACCTGCGCGGCGGTCATCGCCGCGACCCGACGTCCGGAATCATGGATGCGCACGAACGCCAAGCGCCCGGCCATCGTGCCGGGCGCTGCGTTCACCAAGGGTTCGAGGCTCATCCCATCCCACCCCACCAGGTCATCACATCGTCATCGTCATCCCTGCATCATCATCATCATCATCATCATCCGGCGATGCGCGTGGGCTTCATCTTGGCGATCATCGCGCGCTTGAAGGCATAGAACTGACGCACGCCTTCGGTGGTTTCTTCGATGCCGCGCTCATCCATGAATTCCCGGATCACGAGGCCTTCCCAGATCAAGCTCGCCTCCGGGTGCAGGCGCGAGTAGCGTTCGATGTTCTTGCGAGGCAGTTTCACGAGTTTCTTCAAAGCGCTGATGTTCAACATGGCCCACCCCCTCATCTTCATCTCCGAGTCTTGCACTGCTCCTTTCATCCCCTTCGAGGGCTCCATCCGTCCCTCGTCTTCACGCCCTTTCAAGCGGCGGCGGGGGGGTATCGCTACACGGAAAATCTCGGCGCCGCCCTGGCCTGGCAGCGGTCCGGGGTGGCGCCGCGCCGCGGGTCGGGTAAGCTCGTGGCGATGAACCCAGGGCCGACCATGCGCTCGCTCTCGATCCCGCTCGCGTTCCTCGGGGTGTTCCTGGCCCGGGACCTCGTCCTGTTCGACCAGTTCGTGCGCGCCGTCTGGCGGCCTTATGGCCTGCCCGGTGGCCGCGAGAAGTTTCTGTACGCGCACGAGGCGCCGCGCCTCAGCAAGGCGCTCGAGCTGATCCCCGAGCGCGAGCGCGTCCTGGTCATCTTGAAGCGGCCGACCGGCGTCACCAGGTTCGGCGACTGGAAGAGCAATTACTATCTGTACCCGCGGCCCATCGAGATCGTGCCCGACGCGATCGCCGATCAACCGCGGGCCATGGCCGAGCGCTATGGCGATGCGTGGATCTTCGCCGGCCCGAGCCTGCTCCGGCTGGTGGGCGGCGAGATGCGCTTCTACGTGTCCAACCGCCCCGAATGATGCTCGCTGCCGTCGTCCTCTGCTTGATCGCCGTGCTCGGCACCGGCGCGATCGCGACGCAGGTGCTGCGCGTGCGTTTGCATGCTGGTGCTGCGTTCCTGCTCGGTTGCCTGGCGCTGGTGTTCGCCGCGGCCTGGCTCGATCTCCTGCGGGTGCCGCTCACGCGCGCCACGTGGATCGCGCTCGCTGCGCCCGGCTGGATGGCTGCCGTCTGGTGCTCGCGCCGCGCGCGGCCGTTCCTGGCGAGGATGCACGCCGCCTGGCGCGAGCTGACGCCGCTCGCGACCGGCGTGCTCCTGTGCGGCGCGATCGTCGGGCTCATGATCGTGTGCCAGGCGCTCGCCGTGCCGATGGAGGGGTTCGACGCGCGCTACATCTGGGCATTCAAGGCGAAGGCGCTGTTCACCGAGCACACCCTCTACTCGCCGCCGTTCCTCGATCCGCTGCGGCCGCACCTGCATCGCAGCTATCCGCCCGCGATCGCGTGGCTCGAGAGCTTTCCGGCGACCATCGCCGGCGCGTTCGATGATCGCGCGTTGAAGCTCCTGTTCCCGCCGTTCCTGTGGGTGCTCGCGGCGATGGTGTTCGCCGGCGCGCGCCGCATCGGCCTCGATCGGTCGAGCGCGATGGTGTGGGCGGTGCTGGTGGCGTGCTGGCCGCCGTTCTTTCGCCACGACTTTGGCGGCGCAGCGCACGACGGCTACACCGACCTGCCGCTTGCTGCCGCCTACGCCGGCGCAACGCTCTGGCTGATCGAGTGGCGGGATACCGGCCGCTGGCGTGATCTCGTCCTGTGCGCTCTCTGCGCTGCGTTTGCGGCGTACGTCAAGCGCGAGGGACAGCTCGCGGCGGCAGTGATCCTGGTCGCGGTCGTGGTGCACGCCTGGCGCCGGCGCGCCGTGCTCGCGCCGTTCCTGTTCGCTGGCGTGGTGGTGCTCTTGCTCGTGCCGCACGTTGCCTACCTGCGCGCACTGCCGCTGCCGGAGGCGATGAGCGTGCCGCCCGCGCCCGACGAGGACTACTCGGCGCTGTTTGCGCAGCGTGGCGTGCTGGCCGTGGCGAAGAACCTGCCCGCGGTCGCGGCCTGGTTCGCGCGCTTGCCGTTCGGACTGCCGATGGGCGCGAGCGGGTTCCTGGCCGCGCTGGTGGTGGTGGCGGCGATGTGGCGGCGGCCGCGCGTGCCGCATGCGGCGCTGCTTTTTTGGCTCGTGGCGGCGCCGGTCGCCTGTTACATCGTGGCGCTCGCGCTGCAGCCCTTCGCCAGCCTCGAGTTCCATCTGGGCACGGCGTCCACGCGCCTGTGGATGCACGTGACCGGTGCGCTCGTCCTGCTGCTCGCCGGCTTCACGCGGAGCGGAGACTAGCCATCGAACCCATCACCGCGACGGTGGTCAACTACAACGGCATGCATTCGATCGAGGCGTGCGTGCGCTCGCTCACCGAGCTCTCGCCGGAGCCAGCCGAGATCATCGTCATCGACAACGCATCCACGGATGGCAGCCGCGAGCTGATCGCCGCGCGTTTTCCGGGGGTGCGCATCGTCGCGCTGCAGGAGAATCTCGGCCCCTGCGTCGCGCGCAATCGTGGCCTCGAGGAAGCGCGCACCCGGCTCGTGTACCAGGTCGACGGCGACGTGATCAGCACGCGTGACTGCCTCGCGCAGCTCGCCCAGGAGGTCATCGCCCGGCCCAGCGTCGCGCTCGCGCAGCCGCGCGTCCTGTTCGATGGCGATCGCGAGCGCATTCACTACGATGGCGCGTACTTCCACTACGCTGGCGTGATGACGCTGCGACACTTCTATGCGCGCGCCGACGGCGCCGCCGCCCTGGTGCAGCCGGTGGATGCGGTGATCTCCGCCGCGCTGCTCGTCGACCGCCTGCGCGTGCTCGCGATCGGCGGCTACGACCCGGTGTTCTTCATCCTCTACGAGGATCACGAGCTGTCCTATCGAGTGCGGCTGCAGGGCTGGCAGATCCTGATCGTCCCGCAGGCGCTCGTCTATCACCGCGAGGGCACGGTTGGCGTCTCGTATCGCCGGGGACCGCAGTATCCGTGTCGCCGCGTCTACCTGCAGAACCGCAATCGCTGGCTCACGCTCTACAAGTGCCACCGCTGGCGCACTCTCGTGCTGTCGCTGCCAGGCATCGCGTTGTTCGAGCTCGTCTGGCTCGCCTTCGCCATCCAGCAAGGGTGCGGGCGGTCGTATTTCAAGGGCAAGTGGGATGCCGTGTGCCTGCTGCCGCGATTGCGATCGGTGCGCCGCGAGATCCAGCGAGCGCGCGTCCTGCGGGATCGTGAGCTGCTCGGGTCCAGGCCGCTGACCTTCACGCCGCTCATCCAGCGCGGCGCGCTCGCGCGGCTCGTCGAGCGGTTCCTGAATGCCAGCCTCGCGCTGTGGTGGTGGCTCGTGCGCCGCGCCTGCTGAAACATGGAGAGGGACAGTCTACGCTGTCCCTCCCGCTGGTGAAACATGGACCTCGCTCATCAGGGCGACGGGGTTGTGATCGGGGTCGCGGAACAGGGCGAGCCAGAGATCGTGCGTTGGCATCTTCGCGACCAGCGCCGGCGCTGCCTCGAGCTCGACGCCCTTCGCCTGCAGCGCGGCGCAGGTGGCGGCGATGTCGGCCACCCGGTAGTAGATGATCGAGCTCTGGTGATCGAACTCGGGCCGGTCGGCAACGGCGAGCATCAAGCGAATGCCGCCGCAATCGAAGAACGCCAGCTTCGGCACCTGGAACAGGAACGTCATGCCGAGCGTGTCGCGATAGAAGCGCACGGCGACCTCGAGGTCGTGCACGTTGATCGCGATCTGGCCGATCTGATTCAGGTGCGGGCTGGCCGGCGTGCTCATCGACACCTCACGGATCGCAGGTGGTGGGACGGCCGTTGCGTGAGGCGGCCGGCCGCGCGCCCATTGGACTCGATCCGGTGAGCGATCGCAAGCTCGAGGGCCTCACCGCTCGGCGCTCGCGGCGACGAGCAGCGCCGCATCGATGAACTGGCCGCCCGTGTCCTGGTGGCAGTGGATCGCGATCACGTTGTCGCCTGGATGCAGCGCTGCGCGCAGCGGCTCGGTGACGTCGAAGCCCGCGTATGCGTCGTTCCACCCTTCGCCGCGCCAGAGCAGCTGGCCATTCACGTACACCTCGGTGGCGTTGTCGTAGTGCAGCGCGAGCAGCGCGACGTCGAAGCGCGCACTGCCGGCGGCAAAGTGGCGCCGCAGCCAGATGTCGCTCGTGCTCCAGGGCGTGCCGGTGCGCTCTTCCCAGCCTGCCTTCTGGCCAAAGCCGGGACGGCCGCGCGACCAGGCGCGATCGTCGAAGTCGGTGCGCAGCCAGTCGGTCGCCGGGCTCGCGAGCGTGTACGCCCACTCGTCCGCGAGCGCGCCGTCGGCAGCCGCGCCCACGAGCACGCAGAGCTCGCGCGCCCGCGCGCCGAGCTCGAGCGGCGGATCACGCTCGTACGCCGCCTGCCGCGCCACCACGCCGCGCAACCGCGCAACGTCGAACTTCGGCGTGCGGTCAAAGGCGAACAGTCCATTTCGCTCCTGCTCGACATCGGTGAGCTGCGTGTAGCAGAAGCCGAACAGGTGGCGGTTGTCGAGCAGCGCATTCACCAGCCCGGCGAAGCGCTGGTGGAAATCGTCGATGGTCTTCGGCTGGTTGCCATAGCCCCACGCGCCGGTCGTGCCGTTCGCATCGTACCAGCCGATGCCGCCGAACTCGCTGATGAAGAACGGCCCGGAGTGCTGCGGCACGCCATAGCGCGCTGGCAGCGGCGGGTCGCGGAACGAGGCTTCCCAGCGTGCCGCGAACGTGGTCGGGTTCTGGTCGTAGTCGTGCGCGTCCAGGATCTCGGGCCGCGGGTAGCTGTGCGACCAGCCGCTGGTGTCGATCACCGGCCGCGAGGGATCGATGGCACGCGTCAGCTCGAGCACGCAGTCTTGCAGCGCGCCGGCCTCGGCCGGAGTCTCGTTGAACGGACACCAGCCGATCAGCGCCGGATGGTTGCGATCGCGTTCGACGATCTCCGCCCACTCGCGCACGATCGGTTCCTGCACGCGCGCATCGCCGTAGCTCGCGCCGTAGCTCGGGAACTCGCCCCACACGAGGTAGCCGAGCCGGTCCGCCCAGTACAGGAAGCGCGGCTCGAACACCTTCTGATGCAGGCGCGCGCCATTCATGCCGACCGACTGCGACAGCTCGATGTCGCGGCGCAGGGCGGCATCGCTCGGCGCGGTCCACACGCCATCGGCATAGAAGCCTTGATCGAGCACGAGGCGCTCGAAGATCGGCTCGCCATCGAGCAATACGGCGCTGCCCTGCAGGGTGACGGTGCGCAAGCCGAAGTAGCTCCTCACGCGATCGATCGCTACCGGGCCGTGCTGCACGATCAGCTCCAGGTCGTACAGGAAGGGATCCTGCGGCGACCAACGCCGGTGCGTGTCGAGCGTGATCTCGAGCTGCGTGTTGCGCCATGCGGCCGGCGCCGTGGCGCTGCCGCACGGCTTGCCATCGGCAAACGCGTTGGCGGTGAGCGTGATGTCGTCCGCACTCGCGTTCAGGTCGACCTGGATCTGCACCCGCGCGGCGTGGGGATGCGGTGTGATCGTGAATCGCTCGACGTACGTGTCGCCCACCGCCTCGAGCCATACGGTCTGCCAGATGCCGGTGGTGCGCGTGTAGAAGATGCCGTGGCTCTGGGCTCGATCCGATTGCTTGCCGAGTGCCTGCAAGCCCGACCGCGCGTCGTCGTACGCATGGATCACGAGCGTGTTGCTCGGGCGCGTGAGCTGCGACGTGACGTCGTACACGAATGCGGCGCTGCCGCCGGTGTGCGTGCCGACCGGCTCGCCGTTCACGAACACGCGCGTGCGCCAGTCGCATGCCTGCACGTGCAACAGCACGCGCTTGCCGCGCCACTCGGGCGGCACCGTGAACGCGCGCCGGTACCAGACGTTCTTCACGAATCCGGTGCGATGCAGGCCCGACAGCGTGCTCTCGCGGCAGAACGGCACCGTGATGTGATCGGGAAACACGGCGTCGGGAGCCAGGAAGCGGTCGGTGCCGAGGTCGGTCTCGGCGAACTCCCACGCGCCGTTCAGGTTGAGCCACTGCTCGCGCACGGCGTCGGGGCGGGGATGCTCGGGGCGGGGAATGCTCTCGCCGGCAGTCAGGATCCACAGCAGCAGGCACAGGCTCGGCATGTCGTCCTCACTCACTCTCTCGCGATCGCTTTGCCGCCACCGGCGGTGGGTTGCCGCCAGCGCGGCGGTGCCCATGGTAACAATTGACGGCAGGTGCGCGCGCGTCCGGTCGCGATGCGTGCGGGATCAGTGCGCGTGCTGGCCGCGCGGCCGTGCGCGCAGCCGCGCACCAGGAACCAAAAAGGAATCTAGACTGCTCCGCCGGAACCTGGTTGTCTAGGCGGCATGGCTGCCATCCTGATCGCCCGCGACGTGAAGAAGTCCTACACCTCAGGCGCGCGCACCGAGACCGTGCTGACGAGCGTCTCGTTCACCATCGACGCCGGCCGGTTCGCCTGCATCATGGGGCCGAGCGGGTCGGGGAAGTCGACCTTGCTGCACATCGTGTCGGGGCTCGAGCCGCCCACGTCCGGACTGGTCTTGCTCGACCAGCAGGACGTCTTTGCGCTGGCCGAGCGAGACCGCACCCTGCTGCGGCGCTCGCTGGTCGGGTTCGTGTTCCAGTTCTTCAACCTGATCCCGAACCTGTCGGTGCGCGAGAACATCGACCTGCCGCTCATGATGCAGGGGCGCGAGCGACCCGGCGAGGACCTGCACCGCAAGAGCGTGGTCGAGCTGCTCGGGCTCGCTCAAAAGCAGGACGCGATGCCCCATCAGCTGTCGGGTGGCGAGATGCAGCGCACCTCGATTGCCCGGGCGATCGTGCACAAGCCGCGCATCGTCATGGCCGATGAGCCAACCGGCAACCTGAGCAGCAAGGCAGGCCGCGAGGTGATGCAGCTCCTGCGCTCCTCGTGCGATCGCTTCGGCCAGACGATCTTGCTCGTCACGCACAATCCACGCGACGCCGCGTTCGCCGACGAGGTGCGCTTCCTCAAGGACGGTGTGCTCTCGGCCGACGTGCATCTGAAGAAGGGGGAGGTCAACGAGACGCGCGTGCTCGAGGCGCTCGAGCACCTGCAGATCTGAAGCGCGCGCGGTTCAGCGCGGCAAGCGATCCAGGTACTCGCGGAACGCCGCTTCGATCCGCACGAGATCGACGGCCTGGAATGCTGCGTGCTCGACCTCGACCGCGCTGCGACCTTGCACGAGCCCGGCCAGCAGCGCCGCGAAGATCTTGTGGTAGCTGTCGCCGCCGTGGCGCAGGAAGTGCACGAACGCCCAGCTCTCCGCGTAGAGCGTGCGTGCATGATCGCCGAAGAACTCCTCCGGCGCGGTCGCGAGCAGCCGAGCGAGCGGCAGCATGCCCGCGGGGAAATCGCCCAGATCGCTCAGGTGCAGCGCGCCGATCGCCGGCGGCGAGCTCGCGTAGTCGCCGGTCTGGTAGTACTGTGCCATGCCCTCGTCGAACCAGCGCGGGGCGCGGCTCGCGACCGAGTCCAGGTACTGGTGGAAGCCCTCGTGCGCGACGATCTTCTTGAACGTGTCATGATCGGGCACGTTCAGCATCAAGAGCTGCTTGAGCGCGGCGCTGTAGAGTCCAACCGTGCGTGCGTCCTGGCCTGCGAACTCGAGCGCCTCGTGCGCGTATTGGGCGTAGCCTGCCTCGCTCGAGAACACGTACACCGGGTACAGGCGGCCGGCGTCTCGCGGCGTCGCCGGCAGATCACGGCGGTACGCCATGAGGGCCTTCTCCAGCAGGTCGGCGGTCTCGGTGCAGGTCTTCATGTCGATGTCGGAGCGCACGTGGTAGTGCTTCGAGCGGTGCTCGTAGGAGCGACTCCAGCTCGGACCGCGCGTCGCCTTCACCATCAGCAGCTCGAGCTGCTCGAGCGAGGCCGACCAGCACGAGCGTTTCCTGGCCGCGTCGATCACGTCGCGCGCTGCGGCGCTGCGGTCGAGCACGAGCAGGGTGCGCGCGAGATCATGGCTCACGCTCGCATCGTCCGGGAACTCGTTCGCCAGGCGCTCGAGCGAGCGCAGCGCTTCCGCGTCGCGGTCGAGCGCGAGCAAGAGCTGCGCCTCGAGGCGACGGTTGCCGATCAGGTCGGGCTTGAGCGCTGCCAGGTCGCGGCAGTGCTCGAGCGCTCGCTCGCGCTCGCCGATCGCGAGGTACGACTGCGTCAGATAGAAATGCCGCGCCTCGAGCGGCAAAGCGTCGTCGGGCAGCTTGCCCACGTAGCGCACCGCCTCCTCGAACGCGCCATGCACGACCAGGCTCTTCACGCGCGTGAGATGGGCGCTCTGCGCGGCGGTCGCTGCGAACTTGATCTCCCACGCGTCCGCCGATGACTCGGGTTGCGGCGGCCGCACCCGCCCGGCGACCAGCCAGTCCGGCAGCTCGGTGCGCGGATCGTAGAGCTTCTCGAACTGCTCGCGGTCATGCTGCGTGGCGCCGTCGATCAACCCCTTCATCCAGGCGCGGTCGGTGTCGCCCTCGATCAGCACCTCGCTGAACTCGCGGGCGGCGAAACCGACGCGGGCGTAGCCGCGCGTCGCCTTGGTTGCCTGCAAGACGGTGCGGCCGTTGTAGGTCACGTCGATGCGCGCCTCGCCGACGCTCACGATCAGCACGAACCGCTCGCCGGGCGTGACCTGCACCTCCGGCTTGCGGGCCAGCGCCCTGGCGAGGCCCGCCTGCAGATGGAAGACCGCGGGCGGCATCGCCAGAGCGGCGCCGTCCCTTGCGGACGGCCCACCCATCGACACGACGTGCGTGGTCTGCTCGCCGACGTCGACGTAGACGAACGGAAAGGCGGACGGCTCGCTCGGGTAGTGCTCGCCGCGAAGGGTGATCGAGTAGGGTCCATCGAACCGCGCGCGGTGCACGTGCACCGGCTGGCTGCCGTCGCCGGGCTGGACCAGCTCGAAGTCGGCGAGGTTCGCCTGGCGATAGCGGATCTTGACCGCGCCGGTGAAGTGGTTGTAGGACACGAGCTCGCCGGCCACGAGCTTCTTCGGCGGCGGCAAGGGATAGGCGATGCGGAAGGCGCAGCGGCGCAGCTCCTCCTCGATCTCCGGCAGCCTGGCGCGCACGTAATCGCGGTCGCCATGCGCGACCACGAGGTCGAGCAGCGAGCGCCTGGCGTCCTGGCAGTCGCCGCGCTCGGTCAGCTCGCGCACCTTGGCGAGGCTCGCCTCGAACGCTGCGGCGTCGTCGGCGCCGCGGCCCTGTGCAACCAAGGCGAGCGCCAGCGCCAGCCAGAGTGCATGCATCGTCATTCCTCGAGCAGCTCGACGTCCTCGGCGGCCATGTGCCGGCCGAGCAGGTCGCGAAACTCACGATACAGCGCGTGCGCGAGGCCGATCTGGTGCGAGCCGAGCGCGCGCTCGATGCGCTGCATCATGCCGTGCAGGTAGAGGTGCTCTCCCTCCATCGTCTCGGCGAGCCGGCGCCTTGCACCCGAAAGCTGCGGGAAAAACTCTCGCTCCTCGCGCTCGACGTGCCGCTCCACCAGCGCGAATGCCGCGCGTGCCGCGGCGACCGGCGGCGGCATGTCGTGCGCGAGCAGCAGCGGGTCGAGCTCGCCCAGGGCGGCCTCGATCGAGCGGTGCTCGGCAACCAGCGCCTGGCGTAGTCCTGCAGCGTCCATGCGATCGATTTCCCGACACGCCGCGCGCGCGGCGCACCTGTCGCTCAGCTCGCCCGGTAGTACTCGTTGCCGCGTTCGTCCCAGATGATGTAGCCGATCGCCATGCGCTCGGCGAGCTCGATCAGCGCCGGCAGCCAGTTGCCGTACGCGAATGCGAGGTGGTTGGATGGCCAGCGCCGGCCGAGCACCTTGTCGCTCACCGGCACGTGGCCCTCGATGATCGGCCACGACCGGTTGTAGCTCGCGTGGCGAGAAGGCTCGACGTCGATGGTGCGCATCACCGTGCCCGCCAGGTAGAGGCGGCCGTTCTCGACGCCGAGGCGCGCCACCGTGATGTCCTGGTCGCCCGCGGTGCGCATGCGAACCGCGGCACCGCCGGCGGCGTAGAAGTGCTCCTGGCCCGGATACTCGGTCGCCCGCTGCTTGCTCTCGAGCGAATCGCCCTCGCGGCCGGCGAAGTACTGCGGATGCTGGCCGCAGTTGACGATCGCGAGCACGGTCTTGCCCTGTGCGGTCTTCACGTACCGGAAGTCGCCGAAACCGGACGGCTTGCCCGACAGCTCCTTCAGCAAGTACTGCGTGTACATCGTCGGCAGATCGGTCTCGCACGAGGTCGGGATCACGCGCTTCTTCACGCCGTTCATGTCGACGTCGTTGCCAAGGAACGACGTTGCCATGCAGCACGTGGCGTACTGACCCGAGCATTCATCCTGGCACTTGATCGTGACCGCGCTCGCGCCGCGCTCCTCGGCGATCGCGTAGGTCGCGTAGTACATCGCCACCTGCAGCGCGTACTTGTCGCGCGACGTGTGCCGCTCCGGGATCGCGGTGAACTTCTCCGGCTGCCGGTCGTAGATGGCCTCGACCGCGCGCTGCACCTCGGGATGATGGATGGCCTTGATCCGGCTGCGCCCGGGCGTGCCTTCCCAGTCGAACATCGCGAACGCGCGGTCGAGGAACACCTGCTGGTCGAGGCTCTCCGAGGTGATGCCAAAGCGGCGCGTCAGCTCCTCCTGGTTGATGCGTGTGGTCGGCATCTGCAGCGAGAACGAGCCGAACTCGATCGCGTGCAGCTGGTGCAGGTTCGCCACCAGCTCGCGCACCCGGGCCTCGGTCGCGGCGCGGCGCACGAACAGGTCGAGCGTCTGCTCGATCTCGCCCAGCGTCGCGGCCGCCTCGAAATCGCCGTACACGTGCACGAATGACTCGCCGTTCTGCGCGAACGCGCCGCCGGTCGCCATGCCCGAGACCATGCCCGGCACGGTCGTGTCCTGGATCGACGCGAGCAGCAGGCGCGGCCGGAACGTCGCGTCGTGCGCCGCCACCTTCTGGCGGTAGCTCGAGACCACACGCTGGCTGGTCTGCGGGAAGGTCCAGGTCTGGTGCACGTTGATCAGCCCGGCGAGGTTGGCGTCGGCGAACTGCGTCGCGTAGCGCTCGGCGAGCTGCGGCGTGTAGCAGAGCTTGTCCCATCCCTGCAGGCGTGCGCCGGGATAGACGAGCTCGTACTTGCCGGTGCCGGCGATGCGCCGGACGAGCTCTTCGAGCACCTCGATGTCGTGCTGCGCGCATTCCTCCATCACCCATGGGCGCGGGTCGTAGCCGGAGAAGATGCCGATGCGGGGGAGTGGCATGGGGACCTCACGCGGGAATCGTCCTGGTTCGCACGCGAACCGTTTGGGCGAGTATACTCTGCCATGCGAGGAAGACCAGATGGCCAGCGAATGCAGCGAGGTCGTGGTGTACGCGGTGCGGCCGGAGCGCCGCGAGGACTTCCACCGCACGCATGCGCGCGTGCTCGCGGAGCTCGCACAGCTGCCCGGGTTCCGCGCCGCCCGCACGCTGCGCGCGCTCGACGCGCCGGCGCGGTTCGTGGACGAGGTGACGTGGGACTCCGAGCCGAGCGCGCGCGCCGCGCATGCGGCCTTCCGGTCGCTGCCGGGCGCGCCAGCATTCCTCGCCACGATCGCACGGGTCGAGGTCGCGCTGCTCGCCGCAGCCGATGCGAGCAGCGCGTGATGCGATCACTTCACCTTGCGCGCCTGGCGGTCGACCGCGGTGTGGTAGACGAGCCCGGTGACGCGATCGCCGCTGCATTCGAAGCTCACCCGCACGTCCTCGCGCCCGTCGCCGAAGAACTCGCGGCTCGATGACGCGAGCAAGGCGAGGTCCCGATTCCCTGGCGCCGACAGGTGCAAGCGGCCGTCGGCCGTGCGCGTGATGGTGATCGAACCACCGCGCTCGAGGTCGTACTCGCCGACGCAGCTCGCGAGCACGCTCGCCGCGACTGCGACCGGTTGCGGCAGCTCGAGCTGCGCGTGCAGGTAGATGCGCGCGACGCGCTTCGCCATCGCCTCGGGATCGGCCTGGGCCAGGTTCGCCTCGATGACGACGCTGAACTCTTGCGCCGGCAGGCGCATGATGAAGGCACGGAACCCGACCCACGCACCGCCGTGGCTCACGCAGCGCCGGCCGAAGAACTGACCCACGGCCCAGCCGAAGCCGTAGCCGGTGTCGGTGCCATCGTTGCGCTTGCCCGAGGTGAACGCCAGCTCGCGTGTGCTCGCCTTGACCAGCTTCTCGGTGGCGAGCGCCTGATCCCACAGGAACAGATCCTCGATCGTCGTGTTGACCGCGCCGTCGCCGTAGATCAGGTTGAGCGGATGCGCGTCGATGTCGGTGAATCCGGTTGCCTCGCGCGCATAGCTGATCGCCCGGTTGGCCGCGGTCTGCACGTTCTCGTCCATGACCAGGGAGTGGCGCATGCCGAGCGGTTCGAAGATGTTCTCGCGCACGAAATCGGGGAAGCGCTGTCCCGACGCTGCTTCGACGATCGCCGCGAGCACCACATAGCCCGAGTTGCTGTACGCCCACTGATCCCCCGGCGCAAAGTCGGGCCGCGGCTGCTCGGCGAGCAGCCGCACCGCATCGTGCGTGGTCGGCATGAAGCCCGGAGCGAAGCGCCGCGTGCGCTCGAACGCTGCCATGTAGTCGGGCAAGCCGCCGGTGTGGTGGAGCAGGTGCCGCACCGTGATGTTCGCCGCGTACGCCGGGAACTCCGGCAAGAACTTGCTGAGCGAATCGTCGTACGACAGCTCGCCCTGCTCGGCCAGCATCATGATCGCCATCGCCGTGAACTGCTTCGATACCGAGCCCACGTCGAACACCGTCTGCGGCGTGACCGGAACGTGCTCGGCGACGTTGGCGAGCCCATAGCCCTTGGCGAACACGATCTCACCGTGGTCGACCAGCATCACCGCTGCGCCCGGGGTGTCGGGCGCAATCTCGGACTGCAGGTACGCGTCGACCTCGGCGAGCGCGGGCCGGTCGATCGCTGCGCGACCCGCCGAGGTAGCGAGCAGCCCCAGGAGCATGAGCTGGATCGGCATGACGCACCTCGTCCGTGGGCAGTGGCCGCGGCCCTCTCGCGATTCGATTCTACGCTCGATCGCGAGCGCTCGCCAGCCGAGGCTCATCGCCCGCGCGCTTGCCAGCCTTGCGCGATCCACGGTCCCTTGGCACGAGCGCGCTCGCGCAGCGGACAGGATCGCTCCACGCCGCTTGCCGTCGAGGCGGCGATGCGCGTGCAGAATGCTCCCGGGGCGGCGCACGCATGCGCGTTTTTGCCGAGTGGCCGCGAGGATCGCGCGCGGTCTCGCCGCTGGCTGCGTGCTGGGCGGAGCGAGCCAGCCATCGCGGGTTGCGTGGCGCGAGCGTGCTGGCGCCACGGCGAGTGGATGGTGGGTCGGCGATGCCGAGCGACCAGGGCGAGGCGCGAAGTTTGCGGAACTCCAGTTACCGTGGGCCGTACGCCACGCTAACCCACCCGGGTGCCCACGCTAGGGGCTTGGCGTTTTCGCGAAAGTTGGCTACCCTGCTCCCAACCCCCCGGCCCCTACGGAAGAAGTTTCCAGATTCCCTTTTCGGCAGTGTTTGGGAGGAGACCATGAGCAAGACTCTGTTCGGCCTGGCAGCGAGCGCGCTGCTCTTGCTGTCGACTGCGCGCGCGCAGGTCGTGTGGCAGGATCACTTCGACACGTACAGCCTCGGGCCGCTGGCAGCCCAGAGCGACTGGGACGAGTGGTACAGCGGCAGCAACACGGACTGCGACGTCACCACGGCGTTCGCCTTCAGCGGTACCAAGTCCATCAAGGTCACGGGCCCGCCGACCTACACCAACCCGACCGACGTCGTCTATCAGTTCTCGCAGCTGCCGGGCGGCCTGCCGGTCGCCGGTCAGTGGCTGTTCTCGATCCGCACGTACATCGCCACTGGCTCCAAGGGCGTCGGCTACTTCATCATGATGAACCAGTACGGCGGTCCCGACAGCTGGTCCATCGAGATCAAGTTCCGACCCAACGTCGGCGACATCTACAACGATGGCAAGGGGCACCAGTCGATTCCGATCGTGTTCGACAAGTGGATCGAGCTGCGCGCCTACATCGACCTGGACAACGACAAGGTGTACGTGTTCTACGGCGACACCATCTTCATCAACGGTGAAAGCTGGAAGGACGGCATCAGCGGCGGCGGCCTCGCCCAGATCGCTGCGGTCGACCTGTACGGCGGCGCCGCAGGCAACCCGATCAAGGAGATGTACTACGACGACGCCCAGATCGAGAAGGTGGACAAGTTCCCCGTGGTGTTGAACTCCGCCCCGAACCCGGTACACACGGGCGACACGATCAACCTCACCACCATGGCGCCGACGCTGCCCAACGCCACGGCGGCGCTGTTCGTGTGGGACATCAACGGCGTCCCGGTGATCCACCTGCTCGCGGTGGGCACCATCGACATCACCGGCAAGTGGACGCTGAGCGGACCCGTGGTGAGCGGGCTCTCCGGCCTCGACATCAACTTCCGTACGCTCGTGGTGGGCCCGCTGGGCGGCACCATCCAAGGGCAGAAGGAGCTCGTGCAGTTCCGTTGATGGCAGGCCAGGTCCGATGACGACGTGCGGGCGCGCTCGAGCCCAGCTGCTCGGGTGCGCCCGGACTCTTTTCTCGGCACGCCTTGCTCGTCGACCGCGTCGCCGCGGCGAGGGCGGTGCGGGCCGGGCCCGGGAAAATGCCGGACGGCGGCCAGGCCGGCGTGAATTACATGGCTCGGCGTCAGCGCACCCAGAACACTCGCTCCGCGAACGGCGTGGCCGACCGAGGTGCACGTGCACATCCAGCCGAGGGAGATGATGCTGCCCGCGGCGCGCGCCACGATCGAGCAGGGCCGGCCGGATCTCGACCTGATCCGCCGCTGCCAGCAGGATCCGGCTGCCTTGGTCGCGTTCCTCGACTCGATCGAGGTGGGGCGTGTGGCGCTGATCAACTACGTCGCGCCGGACCTCATGGGCTTCACCGCCGAGGTGAACGCATGGGCCGCGCGCTACCGCGCCGGCGCGCGCGGTCGCGTGATCGCGTTCGGCGGCATTCATCCGCCGAAGTGCCCTGACGTGCGCGCCGAGCTGCGCCGCCTGCTCGACGACTTGCGGCTCGACGGCATCAAGATCCATCCGCCGCATCAAGCGCTGGCGGCCGATGCGTACCGCACCGGCGCGTGCCCGGAGCTGGAGATCGTCTACCGTACCTGCCAGGAGCGTGGCGTGCCGATCATGTTCCACACCGGCACGTCCTTGTTTCCCGGAGCCCGCAGCCGCCTCGGCGACGCGCTCGTGTTCGACGACGTGGCGCTCGACTTCCCGGAGCTCACGATCGTGCTCGCGCACGGCGGCCGGCCGCTGTGGATGGCGGAGGCGTTCTTCCTCGCGCGCCGGCATGCGAACCTGTGGCTCGACATCTCCGGCATTCCACCCAAGGCGCTGCTCGAGTACTTTCCACGGCTCGAGGAGATCAGCGACAAGGTGTTGTTCGGGACCGATTGGCCATCGCCGGGAGTGAAGAGCTTGCGGCAGAATCTGAACGATGTTCTGGCGCTGGCTCTGTCGCCAGCGGCCAAGGACCGTATCGTGCGCACCAATGCCCTGCGCCTGTTTCCGATCGAGGGACGATGACCATGCCGATGCCGATGTTCATCGTCGATGCGTTCACGAGCGAGAGGTTCAAGGGCAACCCCGCCGCGGTGTGCTTGCTCGATGACTCGCGTGCCGACGAGTGGCTGCAGGACGTGGCGCGCGAGATGAACCTCTCCGAGACCGCGTTCGTGCGCCCGGCGGACGAGCACTTCGAAGGCTGCGCTGGTTCCGCGCCGAAGGTGGAGGTGGACCTGTGCGGCCATGCCACGCTGGCGAGCGCGCACGTGCTCTGGCGAACAGGCAGGCTCGGCCGCGGTCAGGCAGCGCGGTTCAAGGCAGCGCGGCGGTCTGCTCACGGCCACCGCGCGCGAGTCCTGGATCGAGCTCGATTTTCCGGCGAAGCCCTCGGGCGGTGCGAGCCGCCGGCCGCGCTGGCGCGCAAACGCTCGGCGCGCCGCTCAAGTACGTCGGGCACAATCGCATGGGCATGCTGGTCGAGGTCGACTCCGAGGGCACGTGCGCTCGTTGCGGCCCGACCTCGTCCGGCTCGAGGAGATCCGCTGCGTGGCGTGATCGTGACCTAGCGCCGAGCGCACGGCGCGAGTTCGATTTCGTCTCGCGTTTCTTCGCACCACGCGCCGGTGTCCGGCGAGGACCCCGTGACCGGTTCGGCGCATTGCTGCCTCGGCCCGTTCTGGAGCCAGCGCCTGCACAAGCACGAGCTGGTCGGCTTCCAGGCATCCGCGCGCGGCGGCGTGGTGCGCGTCGCCGTTCACGCCGATCGCGTGCTGCTGTGGGCCAAGCCGTGAGCGTGCTCGAGGGACGACTCGTGCTTGACGTGGGCGAGATCGAAGCGGCACGGGAGCATCGACCTGCAGCGAGAATCAGGAGGTCACGCCGGCCCTGGCACCATCGGCGGCGACGCGAGGAACACGTGACGCACGATCAGCACGCGAGCCACTTCGCCAGCACGGCCTTGAGCGCCTCGGGTCGGATCGGCTTGGCGACGTAGTCGTCCATGCCCGCGGCGAGGCAACGCTCGCGATCGCCGTCCATGGCATTCGCGGTCATGGCGATGATCGGCACACGGGCTCCCGGCCCCTGCATTGCCCGCAGCTGCATGGTCGCCTACCGGTAGCCGTCCAGCTCCGGCATCTGGCAGTCCATCAAGATCGCCTCGTAGCCTTGCCTGCTGTGCGCGACGGCCTCGCGCCGTTGCTCGCGACGTCGGCGTGGATCGCGAGCTTCTTCGACAGCGCGATCGCCAGCTTCGATTCACCGGATTGTCCTCGACCAGCAGGATGCGCCGCGGCACCGCGGCAGCGGCGGTGAGGTGGTGGCTGCCGGCGCTGGGCCTCGCCGCTGCCGCTCGCGGCACACGAGAGCGCGCCTGCAACGGCACCCGCTGCAGCGGTTCGCGCCGCACTGGCTTGAGCAGGTGGCGACGATGCGCTGCACCCGAGGTCGGTCTCGACCAGGCGCTGGCGCATCGAGGTCGTCAGCACCATGGGCGGGTGCTGGCGTGAGTCGTGCTGCACCGCGCGCGCCAGTGCCAGGCCATCCCTCCGCGCCGAGACGTGCGTCCACCAGCATGACGTCGAACAGGCCGCTCGGATCGAACAGGCGCTCTTTGGCCGCGGTGCCGTCTGCCACCGACTCGACCTGCATTCCGAACGCGGCGAGCTCGCGGCCGAGCGCCGCGCGTGCGGCCGGGTGATCATCGACGACCAGTGCGCGCCTGCCGGCGAGCTCGCTCGCGAGCGAGCTCGCGACCGACCTGGCGATCTTGATCGCGCGCACCGCATCGAACCAGAACTCGCTGCCCTCGCCCGGCGTGCTGAGGACGCCGATCTCGCCGCCCATCATCTCGGCGAGGCGCTTGCAGATGGCGAGGCCGAGACCGGTGCCGCCGTACTTGCGCGTGGTCGAGCTGTCGGCTTGCGAGAACGGCTGGAACAACCGGCCGATCGCCTCGGGGCTGATGCCGACGCCGGTGTCGCGAATGCCAAAACGCAGCTTGACCTCCGCCTCGCGGTCTCCACCAGCGTCTTTGCTCACCTCGACCTCGCCGCGAGCCGTAGACGAAGGCGCGTTGCCGGCCGAGGTTGGGCAACTCGACGCAGCCGCACCGCATCGCCGCGCACGCAGGCCGGGATCTCGTCCTGCACGTGTGCCAGCAGCTCGATCCCTTTGGCCTCCGCGCGCTCGGCGAGCAACGCCATCACCTCCTCGACGATCAGGCGCGGCTCGAGCTCGATGCTCTCGAGCTCGGCGGCGTGACCTCGATCTTGGAGAAATCGAGGATGTCGTTGATGATCGTCAGCAGAGCCTCGCCCGAGCGCCGGATCATCTCCGCGCACTCGCGCTGCTCGAGGCCGAAGCTGGGTGTCGAGCAGGGCCCGGTCATGCCGATGACGCCGTTCATCGGCGTCCGGATCTCGTGGCTCATGGTCGCGAGGAACTCGCTCTTGGCGTGCGTCGCATCCAGGGCCTGATCGCGCGCCGCGATGAGCGCGTGCTCGCTCTGCTCGACGGCGTCCAGCAGCGCGTTCAGCGTGGCGGCCACGCCGCCCAGCTCGTCATCGCTGTGAACCGGCACGCGCACCTGACGATCGCCGGCGAAGCGGGCGGCGATGGCGTCGATGATCGCCCGCGCCCGCTGGATCACCAGGCGGTGCAGGATCGCGTAGCCGATGCACACGATCAAGGCGAACGGTGCGAGGCTGATCGCGAGCTCGCGCCAGTGCGGCGCGAGCGCCAGGCGGTCGCCGGTCCGGATCGACAGGGCCGCCAGGACGAACACCGCAGGCGGAGCATCCGTGCCCGCCGGCATCGCCACCGGACCGGCCCACCACAGCTCGTCCCGCGCGTGGCGCTCGTGCTGCGGCGCGTGGGTCGCGATCGCTTGCGCGAGCAGGCGGCGTCGATCCTGGTCGAGCTGCGCCAGCTGGTGTCCGCCCAGCGCCGGGTCCGACGCGGCGATCACGGTGCACGGATCGCCGCCGGCAACCAGCAGGAACGTCACGTCGGGCGCACGTCCCAGCGATGCCACCAGGCCGGCCTGGTCGGTGGCGCTCCGGGCAGCGCCCATCGATCGGGCGATCAATGCCAGGCGGTCGAGCGCCTGCTCCTCGAGCACCGCGCTGATGCCAGAGCGGTCATGGCACACGTCGAACAGCGCCGCGAGCGCGCCGATCACGACCAGCGGCAGCAGCAGCTTGAGCTCGAGCGAGATGCCGCGGCGCCGCGCGCCAGGAGCGATCACCGGGAGCCGCCTTCGGGCGATGGTCGGACCGGCTCGCGCGAGCCGACCAGGATGGTGCGATCCCGGCAGCCTGCAGCCGGCGAGCGGGCTCGAGCCGGGAGGGCCCGGCTGCGCTGATGAATGGTCCGGTTCCTTGCCATGTGCTCCGCAGTGCCCAGCTCCTCGCACACGTATCGGAGCTGGCGCGTTGCGCGCTTGACCGCATGGCGAATCCGATCTGGCGGCGTTTGCCGGCGAGACGCGCGTCGCAGAGATGAAATGCTCACTCCATCGCCACGCCGTCGCGCGCGCGGCGCAGCAGGATGGTGAGGATGCGCTCGCGCTCCTTGACGATCTCGGCGGTGGCTTGCATGCCGAGCCGCACCGTGCCGACGCGATGACCCTGGCGCAGCTCGAGCGAATCGAGGCCGATCACGGCGCGATAGACCCGGCCCAGCTGCTCGTGCCAGGTGGTGTCGGGATCGATCTTCGAGCTGTCCCACAGAACGCCATAGTCGCGGTACGGGAAGGCATCGGGCAGGCGCACGCGGCTCGCGCTCGAGCGGGGCGGCAGACCGGCGTCGCGATCGGGAATGAAGGTCTCCACCACCCAGGGCACCCCCTCGGGGGCAATCGCCGCGAGGCGATCACCAGCCTCCACGTACTGGCCTGCGGCGCGCTTGCTCACCGAGGTGATGGTGCCACTCACCGGCGCGTGCAGCTCGAAGTCGCCGCACAGAGAGCGCAAGCCCTGCTCCTCGAGCAACAGCCGGTTGATCTCCGCCTCCAGCTCGGCGATGCCGACCTGCGTCTCCTCGAGCTCGCGCGAGCGTCGCTCGCGCGACTCCGCGGCGGCCGCCTCCAGCGTTGGCACGCGGTTCTCCGCCACCTCGGCGTCCACCTCGGCGCCGTGCAGGTCCATCTGCGCCTTGTCGCGCTCGGCAATCGCGATGTCGAGCCGCGCCTTGAGCAGGCGCAGCTCGGCCTCGGTGACCAGTCCGCTGGTGAACAGCTGCTGGCTCGGGTCGTGGTTCGCGCGCGCCTCGAGCACGTGCGCGTCGCTCTCGCGCAGCGCGGCCGCGGCACGTTCCCGGTCCGCGTCACTCTTCGCCAGCGCCAGCCGCGCGCCATCGAGCTCGAGCCGCTCGCGCTCGTGCGCCGCGCGGTCCTCGCGCTCGAGGCTCTCGCAAGCGCGCCGCTTCGAGCGCAGCTGCTCGCGCACTTCACCCTGGCGATTCTGCGCCTTGCGCAGCTCGGTGCTGGCATCGCGCGCGTCCATGCGGAACAGGATCTGACCGGCGACGACCTGATCGCCCTCGCGGGCGTTGACGGTCAGGAGCCGGCCGGCCACGATCGGCTCGATCCAGACGACGTCGCCGGCTGGTCGCACGATGCCTTGCGGCACCGTGACCACGACCTCGACCGTACCGACGTAGGCCACGATCAATGCGCACACCAGGCCGACGCCGAACAAGAGGATCGAGAATCCGAGCCAGCGTGGCGGCCGGCTCACCATCACGTCCGCGACTTCCTCGCTCGAACCGAACTCGAGTTCATCGGTGTCCATGGCTCCACCTCGGGTGCACCGCGGCGCGATACCGTTCGCCCGCTGGCGAGCTAGAGTCAACCGGGGCCAGGTCGTCGCCGGTCGGCAGCTGGCGCTGCCACATGGCCGCGTACCGCCCGCCGGCGCGGATCAGTTCCTGGTGCGTGCCATCCTCGACGACGCGGCCGTCGTGCAGGACGAAGATCCGATCCGCGTGCCGCAAGGTCGAAAGCCGGTGCGCGATCAACACCGTCGTCCGCTCACCACGGGATCCGGCGAGCATCGCCTGGATCGCCTGCTCGTTCTCGGAATCGAGGTTGGAGGTCGCCTCGTCGAGGATCAGGACCCTGGGATCGGTGAGCAGCGCCCGCGCGATTGCCAGACGTTGCCGCTGGCCGCCGGAAAGATCGGCGGCGCGCTCGCCGACGAGCGTCTCGAACCGCTCGGGCAGTGCCTCGATGAAGTCGAGTGCCCTCGCCTTGCGCGCCACGTCCGTGATCGCCTCGAGCGGCACCCGGGGCTTGGTCATGGCGATGTTCTCGCGGATCTTGCCGCGGAACAGATAGGTCTCCTGCGGGACGATGCCGACCGTGCGGCGCAGGTGCGCAGGTCCAGTCGCGCAGATCGATGCCGTCGAGCAGGATGCGGCCGGTGCTCGGGTCATCGAAGCGCGTGAGCAGGTTGGCCGGCATTAACCGCCGAGCCCGACTCGCCCACCAGGAACACCACGGTGGCACCGGCCGGGATGCGCAAGCTCACCTCGTGCAGCACTGGTAGCCGAGGCCGTAGGCGAGGGTGACGTTCTCGATCGTGAACTCGCCGCGGACGAAGACGCCGGGCGGTCGCGCGCCCTGGCGGCTCCCTCGCGCGATCTCCGAGGATCTCGAACAGGCGGTCGGCTGCGACCGAGGCCTCCTGCACCTCGACGCTCACCTCGGCAGGGCCTCCATCGGCGAGCAGAGGCGAGCAGCGTGTCGAAGAACATCAGCGGCCGAGCGACAGGTGGCCAGCGAGCACCTCGCTCGCGCCGTACCACAGCACGGTCAGGCTCGCAGCCGACGCGGTGAGCCACGGCCGGATCGCCTCGAGCATCGAGCTCTTTAGCTCGGCATGCGTCCTCTTCACGGAGCCGCCTCACCCTGGCGCCGTGCCCAGTTCTCGGCGGTCAACGCCTTGATCGTGCCCATGCCCGCCAGCGATTCGACCAGGTGCGCCTCGACCGCCGACATCGAGTCGCGCATCTGCCGCTCGGTCTTGCGGATCGGCACGTTCAGCAAGTGGACGATGACGACGAATGCCGGAACGAACGCGAACACGATCGTCGCGAGCTGTGTGTGGTAGGCGAACAGCACCCCGGCGGCGAGCACGAACATCACGCCATCGAGAGCCACCGCGAGCGCGGTGCCCTGCAGCAGCGAGCGCAGCTTCTGCGCGTCGTCGAGGCGCGCGACGATCTCGCCGACGCGGTGGCTGCGGAAGAAGCGCATCGGCAAGCGCACCAGGTGGCTGTAGTACTCGACGAACAGATCGAGATCGACCTTCTGGGCGAGATGCACGAGCAGGTACTGGCGGAACAGCGAGAACACGGCACGCAGCGTGATCACGAGCAGCATCGAGGCGCCGAGCAGCCGCAGCAGAGAGTGGCTGCCGAACACCAGCACCCGATCGACCAGGAGCTGCACGAAGAACGAGGCGCCGAGCGCCAGCACGGCGCTCAGCACGGCGCATCCCATGGCCTCGAGCAACAGCGGCAAGCGCGGGCGTGCCAGAGCCCACAGACGACCGCTGCGCGACTCGGCGCGCACGCTCGCCAGCTGCGGCGAGGGCACCAGCAGGAGCAACGCGCCGCCGGACGGCGTGCCGCGATTCCTGGTCGCCGACCGCCAGCGGCCAAGGAACTCGTCGCGCGTCCAGGTCACCAGCCCCTGCGCGGGATCGCCCACGACGACGCGGTTCTTGGTCACGCGATACAACACCACGAAGTGGCCGTGCCCCTTGTCGTTCAAAACCGGGGCGATCACCGGCAGCGGGATCTCGCCCGAGATCAGGTTCTCCCAGTGCGCGCGCACGCCGGTGGCGCGGAAGCCGACGCCCTCGGCGGCGATCGACAGCCCATACAGGCTGGTGCCCTGGAGATCGGTCTGGGCGAGCTCCCGGATGCGGGCGAGCGGCACGGTCACGCCCCAGTGCCGTGCGACCGACGCCAGGACTGCGGGACCACAGTCGGTCTCGTCATGCTGGAGGATGACTGCTTGCTTGCGCCACATGGTCGAGTCCGGGGATCGAGGTCCTGAACGGTGTGTGCGCACAACGCTGCGGGCAGTGACCGACCACAGTCCGTCACTGCCCGGCGATGAATGTCGGTTGATGGATTACTTGCGGCCCTTCAGCACGCGATTGCGACGTGCCGTCCGCTTGTGGAGTTGCCGCATCGTCGGCAGTTCTCCGGTCTTGCCCAGGCCGCCCGTAGTGCGTTGCATCTCTTCGCAGGACAAGGTGCGAATGGCTTTCTTGGCAGTCATGTTCATTGCCTCCGCCGGCACGCCTGCATGGGCGTGCCTGCATTCACTTGCCCACTGCACCGGATGTCTCTCGGTGGCCCATCCCCCTCATCGTTCCCTCGAGCCGCCGTCTCATCTCACTTGCGTCCCTTGAGGCCCCGGTTGCGATTCGGAACGTGCTTGTGGAAGCGCTTCATCTCCGGCACCGAGGGAATCGGGCCGACGCCGCCGGTCACGCTCTTCAGCTCCGCGGTTTCCAGTTTCTGAACTTCCTTCCTGTCATTGGTCTTGGTGGTATCCATGGCTGAGCTCCTTCGCTCAAGATAAAGGGAACGACTTGGTGGAAAGCAAACCGTGGTCCGTTGCTCGACTTCGTTCGTAATCCGTTCGCAATGGCCGTGCGGCGGGCTTCGTCCGGGTCGAGCGCGAGCGCATTGCCCGTGGCCACCCGGTCGTGCCCGCGAGTTTGCCTGCGCGCGAGCCGATAATTGATCGCCCACTGGTTGCCGCAGTGTTGCTCCCGGTGCCGACCGTGGGCGAGGCGGTGGCTTGTGCGCCAAGTCGAGCGAGGCTGAGCACCCGACAGCGCAGTTCTCCTCGCGCGCGCGGCCCGACGATGGCTCGAGCCGCGAAGGCGCCGGAGCATGGCCATCCCGGCCGCGTTCGCTCGCGCCGTTCGCGGCCGGCGTGGCGCGGTTTGGCGTTTCACGCCGCATCCGGGCGCGGGCTCCAGAGTGGCAAAGCTCTCGAACTCGAGGAACCCATGAAACCACGCGCACTTCTGTGGCTCGTCTGTCTCGCGCCGGCCGCGCTCCTGGCGTTCGCTCGCGCGCCGCGCTCACCGCTCGCCGCGCCGCGCGATCTGGCCACGGCATTTCCGGACGCGACCATCCTGTTCGTCGAGCTCGGCGGCGGTGATCGGTTGTGGCGCGAGCTGCACGGCAAGTGGTGGCCGCGCATCGAAGCTTCGCCGATCGCGCCGGCGTTGTACGAACCCGTCGGCTGGCTTGCCGGCCTGTCGGCATTGCGCTGGGCGCCGGTCACACCGCCGAGGCGGCCTTGCTGAACCTGCTCGGGCGAGCACCTTCGGCGTGATCCCTGCTGGGCGGCGCCCGGCCCGAGTCGCTCCTGTTGATGCGAGCGACCGACCCAGCGCTCGCCCGCCGCAGCATCAAGGCGCTCGCCCAGCTGATGAAGCGGCCGTTGCCCGCGACCGCTGATGGCGCGCCGTTGCTCTTGACGCTCGACCAGGGGGCGTGCCTGGCGATCGTCGACGATCTGGTGGTGGTGGCGTCCGACGATGCCGCGCTCGACCATCTGCAGGAGCGCTTGCACGGCCGTGACCCGAGCTTGCTCTCCAACCCGGGCTTCGCGACCGCGCGCGCTCGATCGAGCGAGGGCCGCGTGGCGTTCCTGTGGTTGAACTCGGCGGCGCTGGATGCGCTCACGCCGGCGCCGGGGTTGGTGCCGGAGGGATCGCAGAACCCGATCGGCCAGCTGCTCGCCGGTCGCCTGCTGTGCGCGCTCAACCACAGCTCCATGGTCAGCGCCGAGCTGTGTCTCTCCGGGCGCGAGCTGCGGGTCGACGTCGAGCTGCCGTGCGACCTCGAGGCGCGTAGCCCGCTCAAGCCGGTGTATCGCGAGGCGCCGCACTCGAGCGCACCGCTGGTTCCCGACACGCTGCTGTCGATCTCGGCGCGGCGCGACTACCGAGCGTGGTGGGACCTGCGCGACGCGGTGCTCGACGAGCGGCTCAAGCCGGGCCTGGTCGAGTTCGAGACCAACATGGGAGTGCTGTTCTCGGGCAAGAGCGTGGGCGACGTGCTGGCAGGCCTGGATGGCGACACGCACTTCGTGCTCACCCGCCAGGAGTTCGGCGAGCACGGTCCGACGGTGCGCTACCCGGCTGGCGCGCTCGTGCTCAAGGTGGCCGATGCCAAGGCGCTGTGGCCGCACCTGCTGATTGCCTTCCAGACCGCGATCGGCTTCGCCAATGCCGATCGCGGGCAGAAGGGCCTGGCGCAGCTGTTGATCGAGAATGGCGCCTATCGCGACTGTCCGATCGTCACCACCCGCTACGTCGATGACATGACGGTGGGCAGGGCGGCGGGCAACGCCCCCGAGCACGCGAACGTGCGGCCCGCCTGCGCGATGGCGAATGGCGAGCTGATCCTCGCCTCGTCGGTGGATCTGGCCCGGCAGGTGGTCGACGCGATCGTCGACGATCGGCGCCTGCCCCGCACCGAGATGCTCGACACCGTCACGCTGCAGGCTCGCTCGCTGGTGAAGATCCTCGCCGAGAACGAGGCGGCGCTGGTGGCGAACAGCATGCTGGAGAAGGGCTTGAGCAAGGTCGCGGCGAAGCAGCAGCTCGACGTGCTGCTGCAGGTGGTGCGACTGTTCGAGAGCGCCGGGATCACGACGCGTGAGCAGAACGGCGCGCTCACGGTGAGCGCCCGCCTGCGATGGAATCCGCTCGAGGTGGCGGCGCGGTGAGGCGTCGCATGGCTCTGGCGAAGGGCAGGCAATCATGATATCCGTCGACCATGCGGCCGTGGACGAGCTCGTGGACCTGGCGCCGTTCGAGCCAAGCGCCCGCGACCCGTTCGACCACCGGCGCGCGGCGCACCTGCTGCGGCGCGCCGGCTTCGGTGGGTCGCCCGGCGAAGTGGAGCGCGCCGTGGCGGATGGCCTCGCGCACACCGTCGAGCGTCTGGTCGAGAGCGACGATCGCGGCGCCAGAGTGCGCGATCTCGAGTCGGTGCGCGACGTGGTCATCACGCTCGACGACCTGCATGCGCTACAGGCCTGGTGGGTGCAGCGCATGGTGGCGAGCGAGGCGCCGCTGCGCGAGAAGCTGGCGCTGTTCTGGCACGGCCACTTTGCGACGTCGCATGCCAAGGTGCAGAGCGTCGCGTTGATGGCGCGCCAGCTCGCGCTGTTCGACCAGCACGCGTTCGGTCCGATCGACGAGCTCGCGCTCGCGATCTCGCGTGATCCGGCCATGCTGCGCTGGCTCGATAGCCGCTCCAACCACAAGCGGCACCCCAACGAGAACTACGCGCGCGAGCTGATGGAGCTGTTCCTGCTCGGCATCGGCCACTACGACGAGCACGACGTCCAGGAAGCGGCGCGCGCGTTCACTGGATGGCATGAGCAGGATGGCGAGTTCCACTTCGATCCGAGCGCGCACGATGGCGGCGACAAGACCGTGTTCGGCCGCAGCGGCGCCTGGGACGGCGATGACATCGTGCGACTGTGTCTCGAGCACGAGGCGGCACCGCGCTTCCTCGCCACCAGGCTGCTGCGCCACTTCTTGCATCCCGAGCCTCCGGCCGCAGCGATCGAGGCATTCGCCCGCGCGATCGTGGCGCACGACTTCGATCTGCGGGCACCGCTGTCGATGCTGTTCCGCTCGCGCGCGTTCTTCACGCGTGCTGCGTATCGGGCGCTGGTGAAGAGCCCGGTGGAGCTCTTGGTCGGCGCGCTGCGCGTGCTCGAGCTGCGCGACAACGGCAAGGTCGTGGCGGAGACGCTCGCGCACATGGGCCAGGCGCTGTTCTCGCCGCCCACGGTCAAGGGCTGGGAGGGCAACTTCGCCTGGATCACACCCACGTCATGGCTCGTGCGAGCCAACGCGCTGAGCGCGGTTGCCGAGCATGCGGCCCTCAAGGTGACGCGGGTGGCCGACGCGATCGCGGTGCTGCTCGATGGCGAGCTGGAACGCGATGTGGTTGCGGCGCGCGCACCAGCGCGCGATGCCGTGCTGACGATGCTGCCCGAGTTCCACCTGGCGTGAAGCGAGGCCGTCATGACCACTACCAGACGCGATTTCCTGCGAGCCACCCTGGGCACTGCGGCCGGCTCCGCCGCGCTCGGCGTCATCGCGCCGCTCACCTCGCGCGCCGGCTGGCTCGCCGGATCCGCGCGCGCCGGCAGGCGGTGCTGGTGGTGCTGCTCGGGCAGCAACGATGGCCTCAACATGGTCGTGCCGTTCGCGCACAATGCACTACCGTGCGCGCCCGCGCCGCCGTGCGGCGCCGATCAGGTCCTGGCGTTGAACGACGAGGTGGGCTTCCAGCGCGAGCTCGCGCCGCTCAAGGAGCTGTTCGACCGAGGCATGGTCGCGGTCGTGCAGGGCGTCGGCTACCCGCATCCGGACCGCTCGCACTTCCGGTCGATGGACATCTGGCACACGGCCGCACCCGAGGTGCGCTGCCGCGCACCGGCTGGCTTGGTCGCGTCGCAGACCGGCTCGGTCAAGGGCCAGGCGGCGCTTGCGTGCTGCGGGTCGGTGCCGGCGCGCCGCCGCTGGCGCTGGTTGCGTACCGCCACGGGTGAGATCAACCCGCCTCGAGGACTGGGACCTGCGCCTCGACCGCGAAGCGATGGACGATCTGCTCGCGCTGCCTCGTAGGGAGGATGGTACGGCGCGGCGGCTGGCCGAGCAGTTTGCGCCGTGCGTCGCGCCAGGCGGAGCGCTTCACGGCCATGCGCGCAGCCACCGACGGCGCGCGCTACCCCGACACCGAGGTGGCCGATCACCTGCACACGGTGAGCAAGCTGCTTCACGGCGGGTTCGGCGCCCGTGTCTTCCAGATCGAGATGGGCGGATACGACACGCACGCGCAGCAGCGCGGCGGTCACGATGCGCTGCTGCGCCAGCTCGCGAGCTCGCTCGCCGCGTTCTTCGCCGATCTCGGCGAGCGTGGCCGCGAGGTGTGCGTGATGGTGTTCTCGGAGTTCGGACGGCGCGTGCAGGAGAACGCCAGCCGCGGAACGGACCACGGCGCCGCCGCGCCGGTCCTGCTCGTGTCGGGCGCGATCAAGGGCGGCGTGCTCGGCGCCCACCCGCGCTGCGACGATCTCGACGACGGCGACCTGAAACACGCCATCGATTTTCGCCGCATCTACGCAACCATGGCCGCCGGGTGGCTCGGCCTCGACGCGCGCGCGATCCTCGGCCAGGCATTCGAGCCTCTGCCGCTCGTGTGACCCGCACGGGTATGGTCCGGGAAAGGGAGTTGCCTCCCGTGATGGCGGTCTCTACGATACCGGCCCGGCGGAAGAGGCCATTCTTCGCCGATTGGCGGTATCCGGCGACCAACCGGAAAGCAGTTCCCTGTCGCAGCGGCCCCACGCGCGCTTCCTGACCCTGGTCCCCACCCCAGGGCAGGCCGACGTTTGCCGAGGCCCTGGACTCGAGCGAGCTTTCGCCGCTGGCGCTGACCGCGTGGGGCAGGAACGGGGTCGATCCCGCATGGGCAAGAAGAGCACGCTTTCCTTCTGCATCATCACGCAGGACATGGCGCACTTTCTCGGGCACACGCTCGAGAACATCGTCGACCTGGCCGACGAGATCGTGGTCGTGGACGGCGGCAGCGTCGACGGAACCATCGAGCTGGCCCGGCAGTTCCAGAGAGTGCGCTTGATCCAGCGCCGCTTCGACGGGAATTTCGCCGCGCAGAAGAACTTCGCGATGGATGCGGCGACCAGCGACTGGGTGATGATCATCGATGCCGATGAGCTCTTGTCGGATCGGTTGCGCGCGCAGATCCCGAGGTTGATCGCCTCGCGCTTCCTCGACTGGTACAAGTTCCCGCGCTACTGGGTGGTGTCCGCGACCCCATGGCGGTTCGTGAAGTCCGAGAAGCACTACCCCGATTTCCAGCTGCGCCTGTTTCGCAACGATCGGTTCTTCCGCTACCCGGATCGCTCGATCGTGCACACGCATTTCCCGCGCGAAGGTCGTGGTCTTGGCCGGAAAGTGCGCGACGGCCACATCTTCCATTGCGACTTCATGCTGAAAGGGCGCCGGCAGCGCGAGCGCAAGGTGCAGTGGTACCTGAAGCTCGACCCGCCGTCGGCCGAGACTTCGCAGATGTACCTCTACGAGGACCGGCCGTTCGAGCTCGTGCTGTGCGAGGATCGCGTGTCCACGCTGTCCGCGAGTCGATTGACGATGCTCGAGCAGGACCTGAGAGCGCGCCGCGACGGCGAGGTGGCGATGCCGCAGCCGATGAAGGCTGCGGCCTCCTCGTGAGATGAGCCTCACGGTCGTCATCTGCTCGCGCAACCGCCGGGAGCCGCTGCTCGAGACCCTGCGCAGCCTTGCGAGCCAGCGTGCATCGCTCGCGTGGAGCGTGCTCGTGGTCGACAATGGCAGCAGCGATGGCACCGCGGCCGCCGTGCAGCATCTGGCGCAGGACTTCCCGGTGGCGCTCCTGGTCGAGGTCGAGCCGCGCCGCGGGCTCTCGCACGCTCGCAACCACGCTCTTCGATCCGCGGCGGGCGAGCACGTGATCTTCATCGACGACGATGTCACCTGCTTGCCGGGATGGCTTGCCTCGCATGGGCGCGCGCTCGCACGCAACGGCGTTGCTGCCGCCGGTGGACGCATCCGACCGATCTTGCCTGCCGACACGCCGCCATGGCTGGTGCGCATCCTGATGAACGAGAACGGCGGACCATGCGCGCGCTACGACCTGGGCGAACGGCCGCTCGAGATCGGCGGCGACGACAAGACCCAGCTGCCATGCGGCGCCAACATGGCCGTGCATCGGGCGACGGCCATCGCCATGGGCGGATTCAAGACCGACCTCGGCTGGGGCGAGCGCATGATCCCTGGCGAGGAGAGCGAGTTCTTCCGCCGGCTGCTCGCGCACGGGCACCGCATCGCCTACGTCCCCGACGCGCAGGTCGACCATCGCATCGCCACCGGCCGCTTGACGCGGGCCTACTACACGCGCTGGCATCGGGCTCACGGCCGGGCGACGATCGTCGCCCGGCCGCCGCGCGGTCTTGCCGAGCGCCTGGCGCGCATCGCCGAGGAGCTTCCCAAGGCCGTGGTGTGGGCGTTCCGTGCGCGCCGGCGCAAGAAGGCGCAGGAGAGCGATCCCATGCCGTACGGCGAGGCACTGCGCAAGGGCGCGAAGGCGCAAGGCCGATTGCTCGAGCTGTTCGGACTGTGAGGCGCGGGCAACGGTTGCTGCTGCGCCGGGCTCAACGGCGCGCGAGCAGCGATTGCAGGAACTGCTCGATCTGATCGACGACGCGGTCCCAGTGGTAATGCCGGACCACCGCGGCTCGACCGCGCGCCCCGAGCTCCGCGATCGAGCGACGCTGTACGTTGAGCTGTTGCAGCTTCGCGCTCACGTCGGCGAGCGAACCATCGGTGGTGAGGCCGCACCGCTCGGTGCGCAGCACGTCGCCCACCTGTCCCGCCTGCGTGCCAATGACGGCGAGGCCGCTCGCCATGTAGTCGTAGAGCTTGAGCGGCGAGAAGTAGAACCGCGGGTAGAACGTGATCGGCTGATACACGCACAGGCCGATGTCGGCCGATGCGAGGTGCACCGGCATGGCGTGGTAGGGCAGCGCGCCGAGGTAGGTCAGATTCGCCCGCGATCGCCCCGCGGCGGTGACCACGAAGTGCAGGTCCGGCTCCGCTGCGAGGTGGCTCGCCAGCTCCTCGACCAGCGGCAAGCCCTGCCACGGATACTCGCTCGAGCCTGCCCAGATGACCACGAGCTTGCCTTCCGGATAGAGGCTCGGGTCGCGCCGGGCCGGGGAGAACACGTCGGGGTCCGACCCATTGGGCACGACGACGGTGTTGGCGATCTCGAGCTCGCGGCGCGCATAGTCTTGCATCTCGTCCGAGATGCAGATCGCGCCGGTGACCAGGCGCGCCAGCATGCGGCGGCGGCGCTTGTGGCGCCACAGCCGCAGGCCGCCCACGCCGCTCAGGCGGCGCTCGTCGAGCGGCGCGTTGACCTCCCAGACGCACGGCGCCTGCGGGTTGGCGCGGCGCGCCAGCGTGAAGCGGTCGTTCGACTTGGTGCCGTGGATGCGCACGTAATACGCATCGATCTCGCGGCCGCGTGCCGGCCAGTCGGCCGCAGCCAGCTGGAGCAGGTGATCGCCCTCGCCCTGCAGGTTGCTGAACAACGTGTGGCCGCGAGCCAGCAGCCGATTCGCCACCTGCGCGACGTGCACCGCAGCCCCGGCGCCGATGCGGGTGGTGGGTGTGTTCTGCAGATAGGCGATGCGCATCATGCCTCGAGCGCTTTCTGCAAGCGCTCCTCCATCACGTCGAGGCTGTACTCGGCACGGCACCTGGCGCGCGCCCGCAGCCCGAGCTCGCTGGCTTCGGCGCGGTGGCTCAGCGTCCAGTCGATCTGCGCGGCGAGCGCAGCGACATCTTCCGCCGGCACGACCATTCCGCAACCGTGCAGGATCTCAGGGATGTCGGCGGTCGCCGAGGCGATGATCGGCTTCGCCATCGCCATCGCATCGAACAGCTTGGCCGGGATCTGGCCGTGGGCCTGGTCGCCGCGCCGCTGCGGGACCACGACCAGGTCGGCGGCGCTCAGGTAGCGCGGCACCTCCGCGAACGGGATCTGCGGCAAGAGCCGCACCAGATCGCCGCCGGTTTCTCGCAGGCGTGCCTCGTAGGCGCGATCCAGGCCGGCGCCCACCACCACGAGGCGCACGTCCAGCCGCCGCAGCGACTGCAGCGCGGCGATCACGTCCTCGAGCCCCTTGTGGGGACGGGGCGTGCCGAGGAACATCACCACCGGGTGGGCTTCCAGCCCGAGCTGCGCGCGCAGCGTGCTGCCGTCGAACCGCTGTGGGTCGAGCGTGCTCGGGTCGCGCCCGTGCGGCACGATGATCCCGCCGAAGCGACGCTGCAGCTGCCTCGACACCGTCGTGACCTGATCGGCGAGGTAGCTCAGCTGCTCCATCCATCGCGTGTAGAGCGGCCCGATCGGATTGCAGAGCACTCGCTTCACGTGACGCCAGTCGGACTCGGCGAACCAGGCCGACTCCAGATCGTCGATGTCGAGGATCAGGCGCCGGCCAGAGAGCACCTTCTTCAGCAGCGCCACGCCGAAGCTCGGCAGTCGTGGCTTGCACGCGTAGATCACGTCGCCACGGAGGTGGGCGATCAGCCGCGCCATCGAACGCAGGTAGGCGGGCAGCTTGCAACCCGGCACGACGTCGTAGGCGAACTCGCCGGTGTCACCCGGCGGCCAGATGCCGGGCGCGTGGGCCGTGAACAGCGACCCGAGCACATCCACCTGATGGCGGCGGCTCAGTACCTTGGCCAGCAGGTAGGTGCGGCCCAGGCAGTTGTTGGTGAGGTCGAAGCACAGGAGCGAGATGCGCATGGTCCGCCCAAAGGTCGGGTTCGCGAGCGCGCAATCAAGGGGGGTGGTGACAATCACCCATGGGGATACTTATGCACAAGCTGGCATCCTATCCACGCGCTCGCGTTCTGGTCGGTCGAGCGGTCGTAAACTGAAGTTTCATGAACTCTTAGCAAGCTGGGTGTTACCCGCGCGAGCCGGTTGTATCCACATTTGTGAGCAGCGCACAGCCTGCCCTGGGAATCGCCTTAAGTTCCAGCTCTCATGGGAATTAAAACCTGTGATCGAGCGGCCCGAAAACTGCTATCCACGGGATATCCACACGAGGGGGATTGCCGAAGCGCCTTGGGAAGGCCTTGTGTGCGAGCCGAAGCTAGCTCTCCGGGCAGCGCCGATCGGCAGGGTTTGCTCGGGTGGCATGCGAGCCGAGGTGGTGCAGCGATGACGCAGTCGAGCACGAGCATGGGTGCACCGGTGGTGCTCGCCGCTGGCGAGCGCCTCGAGAGCGTCGCGGCGATGGCGAGAACCCCGCTCGATGTGCTCGTGGTGGGTGGTGGCGCAACCGGCGCCGCGATCGTGCGCGAGGCGGCTCTCGCCGGAATGCGCGCCGGTCTGATCGAGCGGGACGACTTCGCGGCGCACACCAGCTCGGCGTCGAGCAAGCTCATCCATGGCGGGCTCAGATACCTCGAGCACGGCCACCTGCGCCTGGTGCGCGAGGGCCTGCACGAGCGACGGACGTTGATGCAGCTCGCGCCGCACCTCGTGCAACGGCTGGAATTCCTGTTGCCGATCTACCGATCCGATCGCCACGCCCCCTGGAAGGTGCGGCTCGGCCTGTTCCTGTACCAGCAGCTCGCGCGCGACTGCCGCATCGGCCGGCACGAGATGCTCTCGGCGGGTGCTCTGCTCGATCGCCTGCCCGAGCTGGGCAGCGACGGTCTGGTCGGCGGTGCGAGCTACTTCGACGCGCGCACCGATGACGGCCGCCTGGTCCTGGCGATGCTCTTGTCCGCGGCCGCGGCCGGCGCGCTCGTGGCGAATCACGTCGCCGCCGTTGCACTCCTCAGGCAGGACGGATCGGTGCGCGGCGTGGTGGCGAAGGACCGCGTCACCGGCGCCACGTTCGAGATCGAGTGCAAGCAGACCATCAACGCGACCGGCCCGTTCGCCGACCGCTGGCTGCTCGAGATGGGCGTGCTCGAGCACGCGCGCCTGGCACCCTCCCTGGGGTGTCACATCGTTCTTGCCAGCGATCGGCTGCCTCTGCCATGCGCGCTCCTGCTGCACGCGCCAGCCGATGGCCGCGTGGTGTTCGCCGTCCCGTGGTACGGCCAGACCGTGATCGGCACCACCGAGACGGCGATCGCCGACGTGCGCGCGCCGGTGATGGCGGGCGCGGGAGACGTCGATTACCTGCTCGACATCGTCCGCCATGCGTTCCCGCGCGCCGCGCTCACGCGCGACGACGTGAAGAGCACCTGGGCCGGTCTGCGACCGCTGATCGGATCCCGGCACGGCACGCGCAACCTCACCAACCTGGCGCGCGACTTCCAGGTGTTCGAGGCGCCACGCGGTCTGAAGACGATCGTCGGCGGCAAGCTGACGGCGATGCGGCGCATGGCCCAGGTGCTGCTCGGCTCGCCCGCGGTGGTGGCGGCGCGCAGCCGTACGGTGGCGCTGGTCGGTGCTCCGCCCGATTCGCCGGCCGCTGGCATCGAGGCGCTCCGGCGCGCGTGTCCAGCGCTCGACGGGCTTGCGGCCGAGTGGCTGTTCATGCGTCATGGCTCGCAGGCGAGCACCGTCGTGCACGCGGGCGCCGGGCTCGACCAGGACGGTCTGCAGCCGCTCGTGCGCGGGCTGCCCTTTCTCGAGTGCGAGCTGGTGCACGCCGCGCGCGCCGAGCTGGTCGTCACGCTCGCGGACGTGCTCGAGCGGCGCCTGCCGATCGCCGCGCTCGACGTTGCCGCGGCGCGCGCCGCGGCCGCGCGCGCGGCCCGACTGGTGGCGCCGATCCTGGGCTGGGATGCAGCCGAGCAGGCGCGCCAGATCGCGGATTTCGAATCGGCATGCCTGCGATATGATGCCTGGCGCGGGCAGGACCGGGTGGCACGGACTTGCCTCTCTGGCTCGGTTCGCCGAAACTGACCGCGAAGTCTCCGCCTTCTCCGACCTTGAGGAACGCATGCCGGATCTCGCATCCAAGCAGGGCATCGTCTTTGGCATCGCCAACAAGCGCAGCATCGCCTGGGCGATCGCGCAAGCGGCACACGAGGCGGGCGCGCGCCTCGCGGTCACCTATCAGAACGATCGCCTGAAGGACAACGTGCAGAGCCTCGCCGCATCGCTGCGCGATCCGCTCGTGCTGCCGTGCGACGTGGGCAACGATGCCGAGCTGGATCGCGTGTTCCAGCAGGTGCACGAGTCGTTCGGCAGCCTCGATTTCGTCGTGCACTCGGTGGCATTCGCGCCGCGCGAGGCGATGGAGGGGACCTACCTCGACACGACGCGCGAGGCGTTCCGCATCGCGCTCGACGTCAGCGCGTACTCGCTGACGGCGATCGCCAAGCGCGCGTTGCCGCTCATGGAAGGGCGCGCGGGCAGCATCGTCACGCTCACCTATCTGGGGGCCGACAAGGTGGTGCCGCACTACAACGTGATGGGCGTTGCCAAGGCTGCGCTCGAGGCGTCGGTGCGTTACCTCGCGAGCGACCTCGGCCCCAAGGGCGTGCGAGTCAATGCGATCTCGGCCGGGCCGATCAAGACGCTGGCCGCGGCGGGCATCTCCGACTTCTCGAGCATCCTCGATCACTTTCGTGAGCGCGCCGCGCTGCGCCGCAACACCGAGAGCTCGGAGGTCGCCAACACCGCCGTGTTCCTCCTGTCCGATCTCGGGCGCGGGATCACCGGCGAGGTGCTGTTCGTCGACAACGGCTACCACATCATGGGCGTCTAGATCATGGGCGTCTAGCCCAGCCGCCGATGCGAAGCCTCATTCCGCCAGCGACCACTCGGGCGGCGGCGCGTGGATGTAATCGTGGAGGTAGGAGATCTCCTCCTCCTTGTTCTTGTTGTCGATCCACAGGATGTCGCGCAGCGACACCATGCCCACCAGCCGATCGTCCTCGACCACCGGCACGTGGCGAATGTTGAGCCGGCGCATGTGGTCCGCGCAATCCTGATAGCTTTCGTCCGAGCGTGCCACGACCGGATTGCGCGTCATCACCTCGGCCATGCGGGTGTGCGCCGGGTCGAGGCCGTTCACGATCACGCGCGCGATGACGTCGCGCTCGGAGAAGATGCCGACGATGCGTTGATTGTCCACCACCGGTACGGCACCGATGCGGTGGGTCGCGAGCAGCTCCGCGACCTCGCGCACGGTTGCGTCCTTGGTGACCGTGTACAGCGGTCGCCCGTGGATGATCTCGGCGAGTTTTTTCTTCATGGGTACCTCCAATCCAAGGGTTGGCCCTTGCGAGGACCGCAACCCTCTCCCCGAACCGGACCCAGGCTAACGCAGGGCCCGCGCTCCGGGAAGGTGGGTTTTTTTGCTGCGCGCGTCGATCACCCGCCGGCCAGGCGGATCGCGGCCTTCCGGCAGGCAGACTCGACTTCGGCCACGCTCCTGGGCACGGCCGCGGTCAGGACCTCGTGGCCCGCCGGCGTGATCAGCAGATCGTCCTCGATGCGGATGCCGACGCCATGGTAGCGCGGGTCGACGCCTGCGGCGTGGCGCTCCACGTACAGCCCTGGCTCGATCGTCAGCACCATGCCCGGACCCAGCTCGCGGGGCTTGCCACTCGCGCCATAGTCGCCGACATCGTGCACGTCCATGCCGAGCCAGTGGCTGGTGCGATGCATGTAGAAGCGCCGGTAGGCGCGTGCCCTGACCAGGTCGTCGATGGCGCCGCGCAGCAAACCGAGACGCAGCAGGCCGCTGGTGAGCTGGCGCACCGCCGCCTCGTGGATCGCCTCGATGGTGGATCCAGGACGGGCGAGCTCGATCCCGGCCTGCTGCGCCTGAAGCACGACCTCGTACAGGTCGCGCTGCGGCGGCGTGAACGAGCCCGACACCGGGAACGTGCGCGTCACGTCCGCGGTGTACATCTCGACCTCTGCCCCGGCATCGATCAGCAGGAGGTCGCCGTCACGCAGCACCGCGTCGTTGTGCGTGTAATGCAGGATGGTCGCGTTCTCGCCGCCCGCAACGATCGTCGGGTAACCCGGTCCGATGGCGCCGTTCGTGCGGAACGTGAAGTCCACGAGCGCCTCGATCTCGAACTCCATCATGCCAGGGCGCGCAGCAGACATGGCCTGGGCGTAGGCGCGCGCCGTGATCGCCGCCGCGCGGCGCAGCAGGTCGATCTCGCCCGCGCTCTTGAACAGACGCAGCTCGTTCAAGATCACGCCGGGATCGATGATCACGGCCGGCGCGAAGATCCCGTCGCGCGTGCGGCCACGGGTCTTCTGCAGCGCGGCGAGCACGCGTCGGTCGAGCTGCTCGTCGTGACCGAAGCCATGGTAGAGCGTGGCATGGTTCTGGAGCAGCTGCGGCAGCCTCTCGTCCAGCTCCTCGATCGGATAGGCGGCATCCGCGCCAAAGCGGCTGAGCACGCCGTGCAATCCCGCGCGGCGCCCGGTCCAGATCTCGCGCTCGGGGTTTTTCGGCGGCACGAACCACACCACTTGCTCATGGTCGCGCTCCGGCCGCAGCACCAGCACTGCCTCGGGCTCGCTGAAGCCGGTCAGGTAATGGAACGAGCTCGCGGGACGGTAGCGGAAATCGACGTCGCCATTGCGCCGGCGCGGGGCGTGGGTGGCGATGATCGCGACCGCGTCGCCCATGCGGCGCAGGAACTCGAGGCGGCGACTCTCGAACATGATTGGTTTCCTGACTCCGGTCGTGGGGCTGGCGTCAATCTCATGCAGTGTCGGACGCGACGTCCGGATCTATTGATCATGAAGGCCTCGTCAATACAATACGCCAGCTTGGCGAGGCACCTTTCGGGAATACACCGCAGTGCAAACGCACCCAAAGAGGCGCTGCCGCGTGCTGGTCGTGGACGACGAGCTGATCGTGCGCGACGTGGCGCGCGCGCTGCTGGAGCGACTCAGGGCGCAGGTGACGCTTGCCACCGGCGCGATCGAAGCGCGCGCGCTGCTCGCCGCCGGCCTGGACGAGTGCGACCTCGCGCTGGTGGATGTCTCGCTCGCCGATGGCCGGTGCGCCGACTTGCTCGCCGAGATCGCCCAGCACATGCCGGGCTGCCAGCTGGTCGCGATCAGCGGCTACGACCCCTCGCACGCACCCAGCGTCCCCGGCCACCGCGTGCGCTTCCTGCAGAAGCCGTTCACCTTCGACTCGATCCGCCGGTTGCTGCACGAGATCGGCTTCGCCGCGGACGCCGGCTGCGCGTGACGTGCGGCGGCGCTGCGCACAAGTTTCCGCCGCCGCTCTTTGACCTCGCTGCGGTGCGGCATATCCTCTGGGGATGAAGCACTGGCCGGTCCTCATCGCACTGTTGCTGTCGTGGTTGGCTTTCCGGCAGGTGCAGAGCTTCCAGTACACCGGCATCGACTCCTCCGAGTGGATCCTGCGCAGCGATCCGCGCGCCGCCGCCGGCTGGCAGTGGAGCTTGACCAGCCCGCACTTCCTGTCGGCTACCGGCCGCTCACCGCCGTCAGCTACGCGTTCGACACGTGGCGCGGCAAGCTCGAGCCGGCGGCCTATCACCAGACCGACCTTGCCCTGCACCTGGCGCTGGTCGCGCTCGCCTACCTGATCGGCGCGCAGCTGCTCGGCCGCCCGCTCGGCGTGATCGCCGCGATCATCGTCGGCATCGATCCGGTCGGCGCCCACGTCGTGCCGGTGCTGGCGCGCCGCGGTGATCTGCTGGTGGCGGTGTTCTCGGCCATTGCTCTGCTCGCGGCGCTGCGCGGCCGCGCCGTCGCGTCCAGCCTCGCCGCCGCGCTTGCGTTCGCCAGCAAGGAGGTGGCGATCGTGCTGCCGCCGGTGCTCGCGCTCGCCGCTCTTCTGCACGCTCCAGAGCGCGACGCTCGCGCGCGGGCGCTGCGGCTCGGCGGCGGCGCGCTGTTCGCCATCGCCGCGCTGGCGGTCGTCCGCGTGCTCATCTTGGGTCAGGTCGGCGGCTATCCCGCGGCCGAGCGTCCCGCCATGCTCCGGATCGCCGCCGAGTTCGTCACCAACCTGTGGCTGCCCGGCGCGCAGCTCGTGACGACGCCGGGACGCGACGCCGAGTGGCGCTCCGTGTTCCTGATCGTTGCGATCGCCTGCATGGTCAGCGCGTGCCTGGCGCTCGCGCGCCATGACGTGCGGCGGGACGCGCGCGTGGCGGGTGCGATCGGCCTCGCCTGGCTCGTGCTGCAGCTCGCGCTGTGGCTCGTCACGCGCACGTTCTTCGCGCGCCTGCTCTACCCGGCGTTGCTGCCGCTCGCGCTCATCGTGTGCGCGGCGCTGCGTGGCGCGCGCGTGCCTTTCGGTGTGCTGCCTGCTGGCGTCACGCTGCTCGCGCTGCTGAGCGGGCCGCTGTTGCGCGGCTTGCCCGAGTGGCGGGCGGCGAGCGACTATCAGCGGCGCGCGATCGCCGCGCTCGAGTCCGGGCTGGCGGCGGACGACTGGGTGGTCGGCGTGGTCAACTACCCGATCGGCGTGCGCTTCGACGCGGCCGCACGAGCCACGCGGTTCGGAGCACTGCCGGTGCAATCGGAAGCCGATCAGACCGAGATCCTCGGACCGACCCACCTGGGTGCCTGGACGACTGCGCGCCTGCGGCGGTCCAGACCCGAGCGCCCATCCGCCTGCATCGCCTGCCATGACGCGCGGGTGTTCCCGCTCAACGGCATCCTGTTCGACGCGCCGGAGGTCACGATCCCGCTGCGAAGCGAGCCGCAAGCAGGGCAACTGCGCGTCACCCTCGGCCGAGCGAGCTACCGATCGTTCCGCATGCGCGGTTTCTTCGATCGCGGCGAGCTGCGCGACGCACCCGACCAGCCGTTTGCGGTGACGCGCCAGCAGCTCCATGTCCCGCGCGGCGCGAAGCTGCTCGTTTCGAACGGACAGGGCGGCGAGCTGCGACCTTTTCCGGACCAGTTCGAGATCGAGTTCGAGCGCTGATCGCGGGCGCGGCCTGCGTCGCCGCGCCCGCGCTCCAGGACCTGGCGCCAGTCACTCCGTGCCGATGAGCAGCTCCAGGCCAGGCGTGAAGGCGATGCCGTTGCTCGCCCCTGGGTCGATCTCGAGCACCTGCAGGTAGGTGATCAGCCCGCACAGGTTCGAGTCGCACGTGTAGAGCAGCGGCAGCGTGTTCGTGCCGGGAGACAGCGGCAGCGACACCAGGATGTTCGGCGTCACGAGCAAGTGGCCGCCGAAGTCGGTCGGCACGTCGGCCGGCAACAGGCCGATGAAGATCACCGCCTGCGTCAGCGCCCCGAAGGAGTTGCCAACCAGCAGCGAGAAGTCGGAGCAGATCACGGGCTTCTTGTCCACCGAGAGCGACGGGATGCCGGCGGTGCCCGGCCAGCCGACGCCATACTCGATCGAGTCGGCCTCGCAGCTCGAGACCGGATCGATCCAGGCGACGAACGCATCGTAATCGCCGTTCCACGACCGGTCGTACGCATTGTCGGTGGTCGGGAAGAAACGCGAGAAGGTGTGGCCGGTCAAGTACACCTGGTTCTGCAAGGCTCCGCCCATGGCGAGCGAGATGCCCTCCTCGGTGCCGCCCTTGCCGAGGCACGCACTGTAGAGCAGCTGGCTGCCGGTCGCATCGAACTTCGAGATGAATGCGTCGGACAGTCCGTTGAACCCGCCGATCGAGCCCACCGTGGTCGGGAAGTTGGGCGAGTAGGTGACGCCGGTCACGTACGCCTGGCCGAGGACGTCGATGCCCATGTCCCAGGCCACATCGTGGCCCTGGCCGCCGAGGAAGGTGGAGTAGATGAGCGTGCTCATGGTGGGATCGAGCTTGAAGGCGTAGGCGTCGTAGCCGTCGTTCTCGCTGGTGTCGTACGCACCGGGCGTCACCGGGAAATCCTCCGATCGGGCGACGCCGGTCACGTAGATGCCGCTGCTGTCGATCGCGAGCGCGTGGCCCTCGTCGCGGCGCAGGGCCGCCACGAAGGTGCAGTACTTGATCAGCGAGCCGTCGGCCGTCAGCTCGAGCACGAACGTGTCGAGCGAGCCGTTCCAGGTCGAGTCGAACGTGCCGGGCGTGGTGGGGAAGTCCGGCGACGAGCTGCGGCCGGTGATGAAGGCTTCGCCGGCGGCGTTGACCTGGACGTCCCAGCCATCGTCGAAGCCGTTGCCGTCGATGTACGTGGAGTAGATCAGGCTGGTGGCGGTGGTATCGAGCTTGGCCGCGAACGCGTTCACGTCGGCGCCCGGCACCGAGTCGAACGCCCCGGGAGTGGTCGGGAAGTCGGGCGAGTCGGTGCCGCCGGTCAGGTAGGCGTAGCCGAATGCGTCCACGGTGATGCCGAACGCGAAGTCGCCGCCGCTGCCGCCGAGATAGGTCGAGTACTCGAGCACCGCACCGGACGGATCGAGCTTGGTCACGAACAGGTCGTACGGTCCGTTGCGCGTGCCCTGGTAGATCCCGGGCGTGGTCGGGTAGTCGTCGGAATACGTCTGGCCGGCCACGTAGGCCGCGCCCGCGGCATCGATCTTCACGTTGGCCGGGCTGTCGTTGTCGCTGCCGCCGATGATGGTCGAGTACACGATCTGTTCGGCGGGCGGCTTGGACAGGTCGAGCTTGGTCACGAACACATCGACGTCGTCCTTGAAGAATCGCTGGGCAATGTCGCGCCGCGTGCGATCGGGTCCGGGGACCAGGTCAGTGGTGCTCGGGAAATGCAGCGACGTGGTCTGACCGCAGATGTACACGAAGCCTTCGGTATCGACGCCGATGCCAGAGCCCTGGTCGAGCCCCTGCGCACCGATCATCGTCGAGTAGAGCAGGCCGGGGTCGATCACCAGCGCGTCGCTCGCTGCACCGTCCACCTCGAAGCCGAACCGGTCACGGCCCAGCAACACGAACCGGCTGGCGACCGGCGTGCGCGCGCCGGCGGCGGAGACGCTGTACGTGGTTGGCTTCTTGTGCCGCACCGTTCCCAGCGCCGTGCTCGCCACCAGATCGCCATCCGCGTCGATCTCGAGCCGATCGGCGCCGTCGCAGCGCACGACCACCTGGCGGCAGTCGGCGCCCGGCGCGACCAGCAGATCGTATTCGAGCGTCCCACCGGCGTCGTACATCTCACCTGATCGACGCGCCTGCTGCGCCGAACGCCGCATCGTCACCAACGCCGTGGTCAGGAAACCAAGTGGTGGACAGCGCGACATCTGCCTGCCGACCCTCTACGAGCGCGGTGGGCGGCGGCGACCCACACCCGGAAGCCGACGGCGTCTGCGCTCTACCAGATCGCATCGCGCCGGCGCACCCAGGCGGTGGTCGTCGAGTTACGTCGTCTGTCGTCGCGGCGTCAGCGCCGCGGCACCTGTGCGGCGCATCGGTCGACGGCAAAGCCGCGCTCGGCGAGCGTCACCGTGATGCCTGGCCGGCGCGCGGCAAACCGCGTCTGTGCCGCGTACTGCCCGCGGTTCTCCTCGAATGCGAGCGGCAGCGACTGCATCGCCGCCAGGCCCTTCAGCTTGAGGGTACCCGCGTCGCGATCGTCCTCTGCCCGCGCCTGCAGGGTGAGCGACACGGCGAACAGGATCATCGTCCACATCAGCATGCCCCGATAACCGACCATGAATCCCTCCCTCTTCGACGATACTCTCAAGGATGTGTTCAAGTGGATGTTCTCGAGTGCGAGCGCAACGGGCGTTCTGTTTCCGATCCGGCGGTGCAGCCGGCGGCAGCGGTGGTTCCTTGGTGGGCAGCGCTTGCGGTCGCTGGTCTCCGGAACGGGCTCATGAAGCTGCCTCAGCCCGAGCTTCCCAGCTTCGCTGTAGGTTCGGCACTGAATTGCGTCACAATTGCGCGCGCCTTGTGGCATAGGATTGCCATCGCGGCGCGAAGCGGACGCAGTTCGCGCGTGCCTTCCTGCTTGCGGGGTTTGCCAAGAGTCCTCGGACTCCGCGCCGGCCGGATCGCTTGCCAAGGGCGCGGAGGTCGGCATCGAGCTTAGTGAATCGAGGTGGTTTTGGCGAAGGCATTTTTCGACGCCGAGGACCCCGGTCGTCCCGCTCTGGCACCGGCGCACGGGGAGCCCGCCCTTGCGACCGGCAACGGCTGCGTGGCCCGTGCTCCGCGCGCAGCCCGCGCGCGAATCGGTCTCGGTGCGGGACGCTGCCTGGCTGTGCCAGGTCTTGATCGCGGCTTGCCTGATCGCTGGCTGCGAGCGCGACCGGGCGCCGCGATCCAACATCGTGTTGATCGTGGTCGACACCATGCGCGCCGACCATCTGGGCTGCTACGGATACGCGCGCGCCGCCCGCCATCCCGACGCGCTCGCAGGCCGCGGCGTGCGCTTCCGCAGAGGCGCTGTCGCAGGCGCCCTACACCAAGGCATCGGTTGCATCCCTGCTCACCGGCCGCTTTCCGTCGGTGCACGGAGCGCTCGGCATCGCCGATCCGATCGCGCGCGAGGCCGTGCTGCTGCCGCAGGTGCTGCAGCACAACGGCTACGTGACCGGTGGGTTCTACCTCAACACCAACGTGCATGCCCTGTTCGGCTTCGACCGCGGGTTCGACTTCTACCTGCACCAGGCGACGACTACCTGCGCCAGCGCGGCATCGACCCGAGCGAGCCGCAGAAGATCGCGATCACTGCCCTCGACGACCGCGCGATCACCGAGGCCGTGCTGAATGGTCTCAAGACGCCGCCGAGAGAGCCGTTCTTCCTCTACCTGCACCTGATCGGCCCGCATGACCCGTACGCGCCGCCGCCCGAGGCGCGCTCGTTTCTGAGCGGCGAGCTCACCCGGAGCGCGGCGCGGTTCTGCAAGGACCGCCTGTCCGGCGACGACGTCACCAGCAACACGCTCGCGGCGATGCGCCACGGCCTGGTCCCGGTGGACGCCGAGACGCTGGCGCAGATGACCGCGCTCTACGACGGCGAGATCGCCTTCTCCGACGCGCAGATCGCGCGCATCCTCGCGGCCTTCGAGCAAGCGCACGTGGCCGAGCGCACGATCTTCATCGTCACGTCCGATCACGGCGAGGAATTCCGCGAGCACGGCGGCCTCGGCCACGGGCGCTCGCAGTACCGCGAGCTGTTGCACGCGCCGCTGGTGGTGGCGGGCCGGCATCGCCCGCCAGCGTCGCCGCCGATCCGGTGCGGCTCGTCGATGTGATGCCGACCTTGCTCGACTGGCTCGACCTGGAGGGCCCGGCCCTGCTCGACGGCGCCAGCTTCGCTGCCGCGCTGCGCGATCCGGCGGCGCGCCTGCAGGTGCGCCGCCTGTACGCCGAGGGCATCATGCCCGGCGACGAGGTCCCGGATCCATACCTGCTGCGGTCCTATCAGCAAGGCGAGCTCAAGCTGATCCTGGATTTCAGGCGGCGCGAGAAGCTCTTGTTCGATCTCGACCGCGATCCCGGCGAGCACGAGAGCGTCCTGCGCGCGCGACCCCTCGAGGCAGAACGGCTGCTGCACTTGCTGATCGACCAGCACCAGCAGAACTGCAGCCGCGCACTGAGCGTGGCATCGGTGGCGCTCGATCCCGGCAACGATCGGCGGCTGCTCGCGCTCGGCTACGCCGGCAGCCGCGGCCTGCAGAGCGTGGATCTCGCGCGCCGCGAGCTGGTGCCGTTCGAGATCGCGCCGCTCGGCTTGATCGGCGACGAGCGGGACGTGGCGAAATACGTCGCGACGCTCGACTTCGGCGCCGAGTTCCCCAGGGAGCAGCTCCTGTATGGATGGTGGCAGGCCGACGGCGGCAGCCGCTGGATGGCCACGCACGCCGCGGTGCGGCTGAAGCGCAACGCGGGCCAGACCGAGTGGTACGTGAACGGTTCGATCGATCTCGCCTTGCACGGCGTTGCCGTGCTGACGATCCAGGTGAGCATCGACGGTGCGGCGCCGTTGCCGTGCAAGATCGAGCAGTCGGGCGCGTTCACGCTGAGCGGTCCACTGCCCGCGCTTGAGGTGCCGCTGAACATCGACCTCGCCGCGGACCACGCCTTCGTTCCCGCGCTGCAGGGCAAGACCGACGTGCGCTCGCTCACCATCGTCGTGACGCAGGTCGGCCTGCGATGAGACCGCGCGCGAGAACGCGGCCGCGTCCTGTTGTGCCGCGACGCGCTCCTCGACCATAATGGACCCGACCCATGTCCAGCACCGACACCATTGCTCGAAGCGCGTTGCGATCGTCACCGGCGGCAGCGGCATCGAAGCTTGCCGTGGCGCGCGCGCTGCTCGAGGCAGGTGCGAGCGTCGGGCTGGTGGCTCACTCGGCGGCGCGCCTCGCGGCGGCGAGCGCCACTTCGAGCCGGGCAGGTCCGCGAGCGCCCGTACGCATTCGCCGCCGCCGAGCACCGAGGCGCCCGAGCAAGCGCGGGCTGCGATCGATGCCCTCGAGCGGGACCTCGGTCCCACCGACTACCTCGTCAACGGCGCGGGGCGAGCTGCGAGCGCGCCGTTCGTGAAGACCGATCGGCAGCTGCTCGCCACCTTGCTGGACGCCAACTTCACCAGCACCTGGAACGCCATGCAAGCGGTGCTGCCGGGCATGCTGCAGCGCGGGGAGGGTCGCATCGTCAACATCGCCTCGCTCGCGGGCAAGATCGGCTTTCGCTACGTCGCCGCCTACTGCGCTGCCAAGCACGCCGTGATCGGACTGACGCGCGCGGTGGCGCTCGAGGTGGCGACCCGCAAGATCACCGTGAACGCCGTGTCCGGGCTACGTGGCCTGAGCATGCTCGAGCAATCGCTCGATCGCATCGTCGCCGCGACCGGTCGCGCTCGCGACGCGGCGCGCACGCTGCTCGCACGCGAGACGCCGCAGCAGCGCATCTTCACGCCCGCGGAGGTGGCGCACGTCGTGCTGATGCTGCTCGACGACGATGCGCGCGGCATCAACGGGCAGGCGATTCCCGATCTGTAGCGGCGCAACGTTCAGCTGAGGCAACCATGGCGGACCCCGAGATCGTGAACCCGACGACGCTGGCGCGCCCGAACGGCTACAGTCACGGCGTGCTGTTCCCGGCGGGCGGGCGCGTGCTGTTCGTCGCCGGCCAGGTGGCGTGGGACGCCGAGGGGCAGCTCGTCGGACAGGATGATTTCGTGGCGCAGTTCCGCTGCGCGCTCGCGAACGCGCTCGCCGTGGTGCGCGCCGCGGGCGGTGGTCCCGAGTCGGTGGGCCGGTTCACGATCTACGTCACCGACCGGCGGGGCTATCGCGAACACGCAGGAGATTGGCCAGGTGTACCGCGAGCTGATGGGGAGGCACTACCCGGCGATGGTCCTGGTGCAGGTGGCTGCCCTGCTCGAGCGCGGCGCCTTGCTCGAGATCGAGGCCACCGCCATCGTCTGAGCCAGCGCCGCCAGCCACGGTCCATTGCCGACGTCGCCGGAGGAACCCGATGCCAAGGCCCGTTCCGAAGAGCTTTCGCTATGCCGAGCAGGATATCGCCACCATCGCTCGACCGTCCCGACAAGCTGAACGCGCTCACGTTCGAGGCGTACGAGGAGCTGTCGGCCACGTTCGAGGCGTTGCAGACGCACGCCGAGCCGCGCGCGGTGCTGCTCACCGGCGCAGGCCGTGGCTTCTGCTCGGGCGGCGACGTCAACGCGATCATCGCCGAGCTGTTCGCGCGCGACATGCAGGGACTCGACTTCACGCGGCTCACGTGCCGGTTGATCCGATCGATGCGCCAGCTGCGCTGCCCGATCGTCGCCGCGCTGAACGGCGTCACCGCCGGCGCGGGCGCGGTGATGGCGCTGGCGTCGGACTTCCGCATCGCCAGCACCGAGGCGCGCATCGCCTTCCTGTTCGTCAAGGTGGGCTTGTCGGGCGCCGACATGGGCGCCGCGTTCCTGCTGCCCAGGGTGATCGGCCTCGGTCGCGCCACCGAGCTGCTCATGCTCGGCGATTTCATCGACGCGCAGACAGCGGAGCGCTACGGACTGTACCAGCGCGTGGTTCCCGGCGAGCATCTGCTCGCGAGCGCGCAGGCGCTGGCGGCGCGGCTCGCCGCCGGGCCGGCATTCGCGCTCGGCATGACCAAGGAGATGCTGAACCGCGAGCTGGTCATGGACCTCGACACGGCCCTCGAGGCGGAAGCGCAAGCGCAGGCTCTGTGCATGCTGCATCCGGACTACCAGATCGCGCACCAGGCGTTCCTCGCGAAGCAACCGCCAGCGTTCAAGGGGCGCTCATGATCGACCCGATTCCGTTCCTCACCGAGCACGACGAAGCGTTCGCCGCATCGGTGCGCTCCTGGATCAACGAGGAGCTGGTGCCGAAGTTTCCGGATCCCGAGGCGCACGATGCCGACACCGCGCTGCGGCTGCTGAAGAGCCTCGGCGAGGGCGGCTTCCTGCGCTCGGCCTTGCCGAGCCTCGATGGCCGCATGAACAGCGTGCGCCTGTGCCTGCTGCGCGAGGCGCTGGCGCAGGTGTCGCCGCTCGCCGACACGCTCAGCGTCATGCAAGGGCTCGGCGGCCATGCGATCGCACGCCACGCACAGCCCGGCGTGCGCGCGGATCTGGTGCCGCGTTTCATCGACGGCAGCGCCTGCGCAGCGTTCGCGCTGACCGAGACCGGCGCCGGATCGGACGTCAATGCGATCACCACCGCGGCGGTGAAGCGCGGTGCGAGCTACGAGCTCAACGGCGCGAAGACCTTGATCTCGAACGCCGGCATCGCCACGCACTACACCGTGTTCGCGCGCACTGGCGCGGGGCGCGAGGGATTGACGGCGTTCCTGGTGCCGGCGCACTCGAACGGGCTCTCGGTCACGCCGCAAGAGCTGCTCGCGCCGCACCCGATCGGCGAACTCGAGCTGCGCGGCGTGATGGTGCCCGAGCAGCACCGGCTCGGCGCCGAGGGCCAGGGTTTCGGCGTGGCGCTCACGAGCCTCGACGTGTTCCGGCCGACGGTGGGCGCCGCCGCGTGCGGGCTGGCGCGGCGCGCGCTGGACGAGAGCCTGAAGCGCAGCCGCGAGCGCGAGCAGTTCGGCCGCGCGATCCTCGATTTCCAGGCGACGCGCATGATGATCGCCGACATGGTGACCGAGCTGTCGGCCGCGCGCCTGCTCGTGTACCGCGCGGCCTGGGTGGCCGACCACCAGGGGCCCAGCACCAGGCTCGCCTCCATGGCGAAGCTGTTTGCCACCGAGGTGGCGCAGCGCATCGTCGACCGCGCCGTGCAGCTGTGCGGCGGCGCGGGCCTGGTGAAGGGTCACATCGCCGAGCGCCTGTATCGCGAGGTGCGTGCGCTGCGCATCTACGAGGGCACTTCCGAGATCCAGAGGCTGATCATTGCCGATCGCCTGTTGCAAGGACGCTGACGTCGCATGGCGGCATTCGAACACCACATCTTCGTTTGCGAGAACCGCCGGCCCGCCGGTCATCCGCGCGGCTGCTGCGCGGCAAAGGGCAGCGAGGAAGTGCGCAAGCTGTTCAAGCAGGAGTGCGCGAAGCGCGGGCTCAAGGGCATCGTGCGCGCCAACATGGCGGGCTGCCTCGACCAGTGCGAGCTCGGCGTCACCGTGGTGATCTACCCCGACGCGGTCTGGTACGGCCACGTCACGCCGCCGGACGTGATCGAGATCATGGACCGCCACATCGGCAAGGGCGAGATCGTCGAGCGCCTGCGCATCCCACCCGAGCGGCTCAATCAGCCGCGCGCGGGCGGCGACTGATCATGCATGCCCGCTATCCCTTGCTGTTCGCGCCAGCTCGCATCAACCAGGTCGAGCTCGCGAACCGCATCGTGCTCACGGCCATGGTGACCCGCCTGTCGGGCGAGGACGGGTTCGTGAACCGCGATGTCCGCGACCGCTACCTGCGCTTCGCGCGCGGCGAGCCCGGCTTGATCGTGCTCGAGGCGATGTCGGTGCATGGCGGCAAGTCGGGGCCGCTGTTGCGCATCTCGGACGATGCGTACCTGCCCGGCCTGCGCGATCTCGCCCGCGCGATGCATGACGTGAGCCCGAGCAAGGTGGTGCCGCAGATCATCCACTTCCTGAAGATCGCGCGCAGCGGCTGGCGCGAGCAGGTCGCCGACCTGACCCGGGCCGCGATCAAGGAGATCGTCGTGCAGTATGGCGCGGCCGGGAGCGTGCGCGCCGCGCCGGCTTCGACGGCGTCGAGCTGCACATGGCGCACGCCTACACGGTCGCCTCGTTCCTGTCGCGTCGCAACCATCGCCCGGACGAGTACGGCCGCTCGCTCGAGAACCGCATGCGGCTGATGAGCGAGATCCTGATCGAGGTGCGCCGGCGCGTGGGCGGCGAGTTCGCGGTCGGCGTGCGCTTCGACGGCGAGGAGTGCATCAAGGACGGCTACACGCTGCGCGACTCCGCGCCGATGGCGTGGCGCATGGCGCGCCTCGGCGCCGATTACCTGTCGATCTCGGCTGGCGGCAAGTTCGAGGACGCCATCCACAAACCGGGCGAGCCGCTGTATCCGTACACCGGCTACAGCGGCGACCGCTGCATGCCGGGCGCGAGCTACCCCGATGGCGCGAACGTGTATCTCGCCGCGGGGATCACGCACCACCTGCGTGAGCGCGGTGCGGCCACCCCGGTGGTGACCACCGGCAAGATCGCCACGCCGGCGCTGGCGGAGCAGCTGCTCGCCGGCGGCAAGGCCGATCTGATCGGCATGGCGCGCGCGCTGCTCGCCGATCCCGACTGGCCGAAGAAGGTGCGCGAGGGTCGCGAGGCGCAGCTGATCCGCTGCGTCTACGGCAACGTGTGCAAGAACCTCGACGAGAACTTCCACCGCGTGGTGTGCGCGCTGTGGCCCAAGCACGCGCTGCAGGCGCCCGCGAGCGACGATCGCGAGCCGCCGCGATGGACGCGGGACGGAACGCTCGCGGCCGAGCTGCGGCCAGGCGTGGTGCGCCTCACCTGGGAGCGCGGCTTCGACCAGGAGGGCGTGTACGGCTACGACGTGTTCCGCAGCGACGACGGCGGGCCGTTCTGCCGCATCGCCGCGACCCGCATCCCGAGCCTGCTCGATCAAACCCTGACCGCGGACCTGCGGGCGGTGTACTTCGTCCAGGCCTACGACTTCGCCGGCAACCGCAGCGTGCCGAGCAACCAGGTCGAGGTACGCTTGCCGCCGTGCGCGCCGCCCGCGGCTCCCGATCGCACCGCTTGACCATCACCGGCGCGAAGCCGTGGCTGTCGAGCCGCTCGTACATCTCGGCTCACACAACGCAGATGCGGCGCGCGGCACCGGCGAGTACCATGTGCAGTGCGCCGCGTGGCGCACGCTCCTCCCCTCATCAGCGAGCCAGGCGACCCATGACGCACGACGATCTGCTCGAGTGGCGCAAGGAATTCCCGATCCTCGAGAACACCAACTACCTGATCAGCCACTCGCTCGGGGCGATGCCGCGTGCGGTCTACGACAAGCTCACCGCGTTCGCCGATCAATGGGCAACGCGCGGGGTGCGCGCCTGGGCGGAGGGCTGGTGGGAGAAGCCGATCAGCACCGGCAACCTGATCGGCAAGATCCTGGGCGCCAACCCGGGCGAGGTGGTGATGCACCAGAACGTCTCGGTGGCCCAGTCGGTGATCATCTCGTGCTTCGAGGCGAAGCCGCCGCGGCGCAAGGTGGTGTACACCGAGCTCAACTTCCCGTCGGTGATGTACGTGTACGAGGCGCACAAGCGCGTGGGCTTCGAGATCGAGGTGGTGCGCTCGGACGATGGCATCACCGTACCCACCGAGCGATTGCTCGAGGCGATCGACGAGCGCACGCTGCTGGTGCCGATCTCGCACGTGCTGTACAAGAGCGCATACATCCAGGACGTGAGCGCGATCATCGCCCGCGCGCATCAGGTGGGCGCGATGGTGGTGCTCGACACGTATCAATCGGCCGGCACGATCCCGTTCCAGGTGAAGGAGCTCGACGTCGATTTCGTCGTCGGCGGCTCGGTGAAGTGGCTGTGCGGCGGGCCGGGTGCGGGCTACCTGTACGTGCGACCGGACCATGCGCAGCGGCTCGAGCCCAGGGTGACCGGCTGGATGGCGCACCAGGCGCCATTCAACTTCGAGACCGGACCGATCCGCTACGCGCAGGGCGCCTGGCGCTTCCTGCACGGCTCGCCGCATGTGCCGGCGCTGTTCTCGGCCGAGGCGGGCTACGAGATCATCGCCCGCGTCGGCGTCGACCGCATCCGGCAGAAGTCGATGCGCCAGACCGCGCTGCTGATCGACCGCGCACGCGCGCGCGGCTTCAAGGTCAACACGCCGCTCGCTGCGAAAGAGCGCGCCGGCACCGTGACGGTGGACGTGCCGCACGGTCCGGCGGTGACGCGCGAGCTCTGCCGGCGCGAGATCGTGGTCGACTACCGTCCGGGTGCCGGCGTGCGCATCTCGCCGCATTTCTACACCAAGGACGAGGAGCTCGAACGCGTCATCGGCGAGATCGACGACATCCTCGCGACCAGGGCGTACGAGCGCCACCTCGCCGCCGAGGTGAAGTACTGATCTGCCGCGCAGGGGTTGATTGTCGGTGCCGCCTGTGCTTGAACGGAGCCGCCCGCGGCGCGTCGTGCGCTATCACCCGCTTGCCTTGCCGTGCAGAGAGGAACCATGACCGCCACCATCGACGCCACCGAGCTGTGGACCGAGAGCTCGCGCTATCCACGCGAGCAGTCCTTCACGCGCTTCACGCTGATGCGCCCGCGGCCGCTCGAGCCGTACCCGGCGGTGGTGATGGTGGGGGATGCGGACGGGATGTCGCCGCTGGTGCGGGAGCTGGCGCAGCGCCTCGCGCAGGCGGGCTACGTCGCGTTCGCGGTCGACCTGTTCAGCCGCTTCGGCGTGGCGCGGCCCGCGGATCCTGCGACCGGCCTCGTGCTGCTCAAGAGCGTGCCCGATCGCCATTTCGCCAGCGACCTCGAGCACGGCGTGCGCTACCTGCGTCGGCGTGCCGACGTGGATCTGCAGCGCATCGGCGTGCTCGGGCTGGGAGCCGGTGGCCACTACGCCTACGAGTGGTGCCTGCAGAACCGGGACGCGCGCGCGCTCGTGTGCGTGCAGGCGCCGCACCTCACCGGCGCGGACGCGGCCGTGACGGCGGCGGGCGCCGAGCGGCCGCTGCAAGCCGCAACCGATTCGGTGGCACGGCTCGAATGTCCGTTGCTGACGCTGTGGGGCGAGCGGGATCCGGCGGTTGCGGCCGGGTCGATCGAGGCGCTCGGCCGCACGCTCGAGCAGCACCACCGGGTCTATCACCTGAAGACCTATCCGACCGCGGGTGCGAACCTGCTCGATGTGCGCGCAGCGCAGTTCGATCGCGCCGTGGCCGATGACTGCTGGTCGCTGATCACCCGGTTCCTCGGCGAGCGCGTGATGCAGAAAGCGGGGAGCGCATGACCGAGAAGACCTACGGCGGCGGCGAGGTCACCTATGGCCAGTACCTGAAGGTGCGCGAGCTGACCTCGCTGCAGCGGTGCCTGTCGACGCCGCCGCATCACGACGAGCTGCAGTTCATCATCGTGCACCAGACCTACGAGCTGTGGTTCAAGCTCATCCTGCACGAGCTGGACGACGCCTGCGCGCGCCTGCGCCAGGCCGGGCACGACGACGTGCATCAGGCCACGCGGCGGTTCGTGCGCGTCGCCGAGATCTTCAAGGTGCTGGTGCACCAGATCCACGTGCTCGAGACGATGACCCCGCTCGACTTCCTGTTCTTCCGCGAGCATCTGCGGCCGGCCAGCGGATTCCAGTCGGCGCAGTTTCGCGAGGTCGAGTTCCGCCTCGGCGTCAAGGACCCGGGGCTGGTCGCCACGTGCGAGCCGGATGCCGAGGCGGCGGCGCGGCTCGAGCGCCGCCTGCGCGAGCCCAGCCTGGTGGAGGTGATCCAGGATTTCCTGCGCGCGCGCGGCTTCGACCTGGTGCATGGCGACGACGACGCGGCGCAAGAATCGCGCGCGCGCATGCTGGCGCAGATCTACTCGGCGCCCGATCGCCACGCCGAGGTGTTCGAGCTGCTCGAGGCGTTCATGACCGTCGACGAGCAAGTCCAGCTGTGGCGCTACCATCACTACCGGATGGTGGACCGCATGATCGGCGACAAGATCGGCACCGGCCACGGCAAGACCGGCGGCCGCTCGGGCGCGCGTTATCTCGGCAGCACGCTCGGCAAGAAAGTGTTCCCAGAGCTGTGGGATGCGCGCACCTACCTCGAGGACCTGCCGTGACCACGACGCCGCGGTTTCCCGAGACTTTCAACATCGCCCACTACTTCCTCGACCACAACCTCGAGGCTGGGCGGGGGGCCAAGGTCTGCCTGTACCACAAGGACCGCACCTATACCTACGCCGAGATGGCGACGCTCGCCAACCGCACCGGGCACGTGCTGCGCAGCCTCGGCGCGCGCACCGAGGATCGCGTGCTGATGATCCTGCCCGACGTGCCGGAGTTCGTGGCGACCTGGTTCGGGATCTTGAAGATCGGTGCCGTGTTCGCGATGGTGAACCCGCTGCTGCCGGCCGACCATTACGAGTACTACCTGAACTACACGCGCGCGCGGGTCGCGGTGGTGCATGTCAGCGCGCTCGACAACGTCATCGCCTGCCTGCATCGTGCCCGGCACCTGCAGAACATCCTGGTCGTGGGCACCGAGCATGACGACTATCCGAGCTTCGAGCGCGAGATCCACCGTGCTTCGCCGGAGCTCGAGAACGAGCCCACCAGCCGCGACGACGTCGCCGGCTGGCTGTTCACCTCCGGCTCGACCGGCAAGCCCAAGGCGGTCGTGCACTTCCATCACGACTTCGCGTACAACACCGAGTGCTACGCGAAGCAGGTGCTCGGCATCGCCGAGTCGGACCGCTGCCTGTCGGTGCCGAAGCTGTTCTTCGGCTATGCGACCGGCACCAACCTGATGTTCCCGTTCGCCGTCGGTGCGTCGGTGGTGCTGTTCGAGGAGCGCGCCACTGCCGAGACCGTGTTCGACCAGATCGAGCGGTTCCAGCCCACCGTGCTGACCTCGGTGCCGACCATGATCAACGCGATGGTGCAGGATCCTGCGGCGCGCTCGCGCAACCTGCGCTCGCTGCGCGTGTGCCTCTCGGCCGGCGAGGCGCTGCCGCCGGAGCTGTACCGTCGCTGGCAGGCGATGTTCGGCGTCGAGATCCTGGATGGCATCGGCTCCGCCGAGCTGTTCCACATCTACATCTCGAACCGGCAGCACGACGTGCTGCCCGGCAGCCTCGGCACGATCGTACCAGGGTACGAGGCTCGCATCGTCGACAGCGAGGGCCGCGATCTGCCGGCCGGCGAGATCGGCATGCTGTGGGTCAAGGGCGACAGTGCCGGCCTGTGCTACTTCCAGGATCACGAGAAGTCGAAGAGCGTGCTGCGCGGCGACTGGGTGGTGAGCGGCGACCTGTTCTCGCAGGACGACGGTGGCCATTTCTTCTATCACGGGCGTGCCGACGATCTGCTCAAGGTGTCGGGCATCTGGGTGTCGCCGCTCGAGATCGAGGAGTGCTTGCTGCAGCACGCGGCGGTGAAGGAGTGCTGCGTCATCGGCCAGTGCGATCGCGAGGGCCTGGTGAAGCCCAAGGCGATTCTCGTGCTCAAGCAGGGATGCGTGGCCGGCGGCGCGCTCGAGGCCGAGCTCAAGTCGCACGTGAAGGCGCGGCTCGCGCCGCACAAGTACCCGCGCTTCTTCGAGTTCGTCGCCGAGCTGCCCAAGAACGATCGCGGCAAGATCGACCGCAAGGCGCTGCGGGCGCTCGGCGATCAGCCGGCGTCGCCCTCATCGCCGGCGTCGCCCTCATCGATGGGTGAGCGACCGTGAGCACCCGCACGCTGCGACTCGAGCGCATGACGTACGAGGAGGCGGAGCAGTTGCTCGCGACCGGACCGATCGCGCTGTTGCCGACCGGCAGCGTCGAGCCGCACGGGCCGCACCTGAGCCTGCGTGTGGATACCATCATCGCCGAGGGCGTGGCGCTGCGCGCAGCATACAAGCTCACCGGCGTGAACACGCCGGCGGTGGTGTTGCCAGCGGTGCCGTTCGGCGTCACGCACTACGCGAGCGGCTTCGCCGGTGTCGTCGGCCTGAGCGCGAGCCTGCTCGGCCTCGTGATCCAGGAGATCGCCCACGAGCTCAAGAAGGCTGGCGCGCGCTTGCTCGTGCTGGTGAATGCGCACCTCGAGCCGGATCACCTGGCTGCGCTTGCCGATGCGGTGGCGGCGGTAGAGCGTCAGGTCGGCCTGCCCGCCATCTTCCCGAACATCACCAGGCGCGATCACGCCGCGCGCCTCGGCGAGGAGTTCCAGTCCGGTGCCTGCCACGGCGGCTCGTTCGAGACCTCGCTGGTGCTCGCCAGCAGCGAGGACGACGTGCTGCGCGCGCGCCTGCAAGGCCTGCCGCCGGTGGCGATCAGCCTGTCCAAGGCGATCCGCGACGGCAAGCGCACGTTCCACGAAGCAGGCCTGGCGAGCGCTTACTGCGGCTCGCCGGCGAGCGCGAGCGTCGCCGAGGGCGAGCGGACCTATGACGTGCTCGCCGACATCATCGCCGCGGCGGCGCTCGCCGCGCTGCGCGGGGGGTGAGCCTTGCCCGCTCACCGGTTCTGCTGGTTGACCAGATCGACCACCGCTTGCGAGCGACGGATCGACCGCATGGTGAGCTCCATCCCGGATTGGCCCGAGGTCGAGAGGCTCACCGTGCCGAGACCGAGCAGGCGATCCCTGATGCTGCGCACCAGGACGACGTTGCGCACGTCGCTGAGCTGGACCTCGCTGCGGGTCTGGCTGAACAGCCCCTCGCGGGCGATGGCTCGGTGCGTCGTGATCTCGTAGCGCCTCGTGATCACGCGCAGCCACGAGATGACGATCAGGAGCAGCAGAGAAGGATCGCGAGGTAGCCGGCGATGCGGCCCTCGGCGAAGGCGAACACCGCGATCACGCCGCCGACCAGGAGCAGCGCGGCGAGCGAGACCTTGCCGAACTGCGACACGAGCGCCGGCCGGCCCGACCACAGTCGCGTCTCCGGCCCGGGGCGTCCTGCCGGCGCGAGGGCATGCTGGCAGTGCGGACACACGCTGGCGTCATCCTGAACCTGCTTGGCGCAGTGGGGGCAGTTTCGCATGGCGGCCTCGATCTCGATGAGCTCGCGACGGACCCGGGGACGCGCTACCAAAGCACACGGCCGCGAGCGCTTCAAGGCCAGCGCGTGCGAGCCGGGCATGGATTTGGTGATGGCCAGCCATGCCGCGCGCCGCATGATGAGCGCGAGCAACCCGGACGCGAGTGTCGCGAGGAGACCAACGCATCGTGGCTTTCGAGAAACGCGTGAAGGTGCGCTTCGCCGACATCGACCAGGCCGGCATCGTCTACTACCCGACCATCCTGCACTACTGCCACACGGTGATGGAGGACTTCTTCGAGGACGTGGTGGGCACGCCGTACCCGATCGTCTTGAAGCAGAAGCGCTTCGGCCTGCCGACCGTGCGTGTCGAGGCGGACTACCACGCGCCGGTGCGCTACGGTGACGACCTGCGCATCGCCATGAGCGTGCGACGCGTCGGCAACGCGTCGGTGACGTTCCAGTTCGAAGCGTTCCGGCCCGACGGCGTGCTGGCGGCACGCAGCATCCTCACCAAGGCGTGCGTGAACATGGACACGTTCCGCGCGACGCCGGTGCCCGACTTCATGCGCGCCGAGTTCGCGAAGATCGCGGCGCCCGCGGCCGCGCCGTGACCGAGGTCGAATTCGCACTGGACATGGCGAATTCATTCGCTATGAATGAGGCCGATGGCGAATTCATTCGCCAAATGGTGAGGTACGCATGGCACGACCGCCGTCCCAGGAACCCACCGACGTCGAGCTCAAGATCCTGCGCATCCTCTGGCGCGATGGGCCATCGCCGGTGCGCGCCGTTCACGAGCGCCTGCAGCACAACAAGACCACCAACTACTCGACCACGGTGAAGATGCTGTCGGTGATGCTGCGGAAGGCGCTGATCACGCGCGACGACCAAGCGCGGCCGCAGGTGTATCGCGCGGTGGTGAGCCAGAAGGCGACGCAGCGGCACATGCTGAGCCGCCTGATCGAGAACGTGTACGAGGGCTCGGCGAAGAGCCTGGTGCTGCATGCGCTCGCGTCGCGTCGCGCCGACGCCGCCGACCGCGCCGAGATCCGGCGCCTGCTCGACGAGCTGGGGCGGGGAAAGACATGAGCGCGCTGGCGATCCTGACGCGGCCGATCGGCTGGGCGATCTTGCACTCGCTGTGGCAGATCGGCGCCATCGCCCTCGCCTTGAAGGCCGCGCTGTGTCTGGTGTCGCAGCAGAACGCGCGGCTGCGCCATGCGCTCGGGTGCGCCGCGCTGCTGCTCTGCGTGCTGGTTCCCGCGGCGACGATCCCGCTCGCCTCGCGAGCGACCGCGACCAGGACCGCTATCGGGCCCGCTGCGGCCATCGCGGCCGCCAGGCCCGTTGCCGCCGGCGGCCGAGTCTCGATCGCGCGCGGCGCGCAGCTCGAGCCGCCGCGCACGCGGCTGGCGGCGATGGCGCTTGCCGATCGCCTCGAGCCATTGCTGCCGGGCATCGTCCTGATCTGGCTGCTCGGCGTCTCGCTGTTCTCGCTGCGGCCGTTTTGCGGCTGGCTCACCGTCAGGCGCTGGTCGCGCGTGCATGCCGAGGCGCTGCCGCCGTTCCTGCAGCAACTGGTGCGGCGGGCGACCGAGCGCATGGGCATCCGCCGCGCAGTGCGCGTGCTGCGATCATCGCTCGCGCAGTCGCCGATCGTGATCGGCTGCGTGCGCCCGATCGTCGTGCTGCCGGCCGCCGTCATCACCGGCCTCTCGCCGCGCGAGCTCGAGACCATCTTGCTGCACGAGCTCGCCCACGTCCGTCGCTTCGATCCGCTCGTCAATCTGATGCAGACGATGCTCGAGGCCGTGCTCTTCTATCATCCCGCCATGTGGTGGATCGCGCGCGTCGTGCGCGCCGAGCGCGAACGCGCCTGTGACGATCTCGCGGTCGAGCTCTCCGGCGACCGCCTGGCGTACGTCCGTGCGCTCGCCACGCTCGAGGACGCGCGCGCGGTGCCCGCCGCCGCGGTTGCCGCCCGCGGCGGCTCACTGGTCGCGCGCGTGCGCCGCCTCGTGCGTCGCCCGCAGCACGGCGATGACGTGCGGCCCGCGTCGCTGCTGGCGATCCTGGCGTTGCTCGCCATGCTCGCGCTCGTGTTCGTGTCGAGCCAGTCGCTCGCATCGACCGCGCCAGGTGGCGTGCAGGAGCAACGGCGAGAGAACGAGGCGACGTTCTCCCGCGAGCAGGATCGCCTGCGCAGTGAATGCCGGGGGCAATGGGTCGCGATCGCGGGTGGCCAGGTGCACGGTCCGTTCCCGTCCTGGCAGGCGGCGGTCGAGGCGAGCGACGCTCGCGTGCGCGGCATCGCGCATCGCTTCGTGTTCCGTCCCGGCCGCGACGATTCGGACGTCGAGTTCGTGACCTCGCCCTGGTCGAACACGCCCGGCTGGAACCAGTTCGGGCGGCAGTTCCAGCTCGACCAGAAGCTGACGATCGCCGCGTCGCTTTGGGCACGGGACGGCAGAAGCTTGGCGGCCGCCGATGGCCGCGCGGCGTTCCGCATGGGCGCGCCGGGCATGGCCGCCGAGCTCGAGGCGAGCGCGGTGTGCAGCGGGCTGTTCGAGCACGAGCTCACGCTCACCGCCGAGCAGGCACGAGAGCTCGCGCTCGAGCGCTTCTCGGTGCCCGGGGTCGCGCGCGATCGCGGCTTCCCCGTCGCCTGCAGGAAGGCGTGGTGCCGCGTCGTCATCCCAGGGCTCGGCATCGACACGGTGCTGACCGCGTTCGTGATTCCCGACCAGGTCGTGGCGGGCGCGCCGCAAGGCGAGCAGCCACGCTCGAGCGGCACGCGCCGCGGTGTGAAGCCGCCAGCGAACGATGCCCGGCGTCTCGCATGGGGCAATGCGATCGACGGCCTGCAGGCGGCGCTCGAGCTGCCCGCTGGCAACGCGTACGCGATCCTCGATGCGATCGCGGCCGTGATCGTGATCCGCAACGTGAGCGATCACACGATCACGTTTGCGAGCTCGGTCTGGCGCGAGGACGACCAGCTCCTGGTGCAGGACGCCACTGGCAAGCCGGTGAGCGTTGGCCGCAACTGGTACTCGGGCCTGCCGACGATCCAGCAATGGGTGCTAAGGCCGGGCGAGGAGGCTCGCCTCATGGCGGGCTCGATCGGCCTTGCCAGGGATGGCAGCGAGCCGCACGCGTTCACGCACCCCGTGGTGTACGTGCCGGCGTTGGTCGCGGGCGCATACACGCTGGCCATGCGCCTCAGGATACCCGACGTCGGTCACGACGCGCCGCAGCCCCGCGACTGGCGCGGCACGCTGGTCACCGGTGCCGTGGCGATCGACGTGCGGTGAGGCGGCTGTTGCGCGGCGATCAATGCGAGCTGGCCGACGTGGTCACCACCACCGCGGCCGCTGCTGCCTGGCGCTGTTCCTCGTCAGCCAGCGCGGCCATGCTCTGTGCTTGCATGCCAGCCGCCGCCATCGACAGGAAGCCCGTGCCCATTCCCTTGAGCGGGTTGTGCCATTGCACACTGCCATCCTGGGGCGAGAGGCAGTACAGCTCACCGTTCACCGCGGCGAACAGCTGATCGCCGACGACGGCGAGGTTGGTGAATGCGCCGTACTGCAGCTTGGTGCGCCACACTTCCGCTCCGCTCGCGCGCTCGAGCGCGAGCACGCGACCCTTGATGCCGATGAACAGGAGCTCTGCTGCGGGCGTGGTCATGGCGTTCGCCTCCAACGGATGCGTGAGGTCCGCATGCCGTACCCGGCGCCGACGAGAAACCTTCGAGGCAATTCTCCGTACGAGCTTCGCGGCGGGTTCAGTGGCCGGCGCCGGGCAGCAGCATGAGCGTCCAGTCGCCGAGCAAGCTCCAGAAGTAGGCGCGCTTGCGGCCGATGTCGCCGCCGACCGCCGCGAACGAGGCGGCTTGCGACTCGACCTCGAAGTAGCGCTGCCAGGCAGCGCCGAACGTCTTGCCTTGCGCGAGCATCTCGCAGAACTCGCGCGGTTCATCGTAGAACACCTTGGCTCGGCCGACCAGCGCCAGGCCCTGGCCGTAGAACAGGAGCGACGCGGCGCCCTGGCGCAACGCGTAGCGCGGATCCGAGTACGGCAGGCTCGCCGCGCCGCCGGGCGAGATCGCCTGACAGCCGGTGTGCAGGTAGAAGGACGCGCTGTCCGGCAGCACGTGGTTGGCCCACAAGGTGCGCAGCAGGAAGAAGCCGAGCTGGCCGCCGCTGCACGCGGCCTTGAGCGATGGCACGAGCGCGTTGCCCTCGGGCGTGAAGCTCCACGGCACGCCGCCGGCGCACTGCTCGAGCCGGGCGACATCGGTTGCGCCGAACGCACTGCCCCACGCATCGCTGTGCGCGCGCACGGTGCGCAGGATCGCCGGCGACTTCAGCCATTCGACGACCTGCACCAGGTCGACGTCGCCGTGCGCATCCAGCCGTGCGTCCGCGTCGGTCCAGCCGAGCGACGCGGCGCGCAGCACGTTCATCCCCGAGCCGAGCCCGCAGGCGAGCGATGCCGGGCGGAACTCGGGGCGCAGCTCGCCGGTGCGGTAGCGGTGGTCGCGATCGAGGAACTCGACCAGCAGCCGCTGCTCGAGGTCGGGGTCGGACTCCCATGGCTCCGACGCCCAGCTCGGCAGCGTCTGGCCGACGGGATAGGCCACCGACTGCGGCTTGCCCTGCGCATCGTGGAACTTCGCCTTCAGGCGCAGTGCGACGCCGCGCGCGTTGATGCGCGAGACGGCGATCTCGGGCCGGGCGATCGAGTTCTGTGCGCGCAGGTCGTCCGCGCTCAGCTCGCGGTTGGCGAGATCATCGAGCGGCACGACGTCGAGCGCGGCGACCTCGCCGCTCGCATCCAGCAGCTCGCGCACCTCGAGCCGGCCATCGTTCACGTGAAAGAAGTCCTGGTAGACGACGCCGCTCCGCTCGTAATCGCGGGTGATGCCGCCATGCGCCGGCACGCCGCCGGGGAACGCGGCGATCAAGGCCGGCACGCGCTCGCTCGGCTCGACGTAGCACTCGTCCCATCGCCCGTCGAGGTCGCCCAGCACCAGATCGCAGGTGTCCGCCACGGGCTCGGGCACGCTGCGCAGATTGTCGGTGTCGGCGAGCTGTTTCCTCTGCGGCGTGCCGGCGTGCAGGACGAGCGTGTCGCGCCGCCGCCAGTTGCAGGTGCGCACCAGGAACGCTTCGGGAAAGGCGCCGACCAGCAGCACGCCCGCGAGCGTCGGGTCGATCGCCCGCACGTCGTGCAGGAAAGCGCGCAGCGCGAGCAAGGTGCGACCATCCTGGTGGCGCGGCCCCGCGTAGAGCTGCGCGGCGATGGTGCGCGGGAACCAGCGTTCGCGCTCGAGATCGCGCTCGAGCTGCTGCAGGCGCGCGTCGAGATCGCTCGCCTGCGCGATGCGCTGCTCGACCAGCACCAGAACGAGCCTTGCCGGCGCCGGCCGCTCGCTCGCCGGCGCGAACATCGGCTGCAGCGATTCGATCTCGGCGGTGCCATCGCCATCGCCATCGTGGCCGGCAAAGCGTGCGCAGCACTCGGCGATCGGATCGGCCGCGCGCGGGACCGCTGCCGGCCACAGGCACCAGAGGCTCATGAGGAGTGTGTGCATCGGCAATCCCGTTCGGTCAGGCGGCGATCATCGCCGATTCGCTCGCGCTGCGCCAGCACGCCGCGCAAGGGAGATCTCTTGCTTCGGCCGGGTCCGGCAGTAAGAGTGACGCGCGCCAAGACTTTATCTGGGAGATCACCGACCATGCCAAGCCTCACGCGCCGTTCGTTCCTGAAGTCGACCGCCGCCACCATGTCGGCCGCCTATGTCTTGCCCGCCATCAGCTGGGGGCGGGTGCAGGGCGCCAACGAGCGCCTGCAGTTCGCGGTGATCGGCACCGGCGGCATGGGCACCGGCCACGTGCACGATCTCGTCGGGCGGCGCGAGCGTGACAACATCGGCGTGGCCCGCGTGTGCGACGTGTACCGGCGGCGGCTGCTGAATGCCGTCAAGGCGATCGAGGGCGACGAGCACAGCGGCACGATGGAGTACCGAGAGGTGCTCGACGACAAGAGCGTGGATGCGATCGTGATCGCGACGCCGGATCACTGGCACACCAAGATCGCGATCGAGGCGATGGAGGCGGGCAAGGACGTCTACTGCGAGAAGCCGCTGTCGCTGACCGTCGAGCAAGCGATCGATTGCCGCAACGCGGTGCGGCGCACCAAGCGCACGCTGCAGGTGGGGCCGCAGCGCACCAGCGAGGACAAGTACTGGAAGGCGCGCGACGTGATCGCGCAGAACAAGATCGGCAAGGTGATCTGGAGCCAGGCGAGCTACTGCCGCAATTCACGCGAGGGTCAGTTCAACTGGCCGATCGACGCGGACGCGGGGCCGAACCAGCCCAAAGAAGCGGAGGGCTACGTGTGGTGGGATCGCTGGCTCGGCCACGAGTGGGGGCTCGCGCCCAGGATCGACTGGAATGCGGACCACTTCTTCCGGTTCCGCAAGTACTGGGCGTACAACGGCGGCGTGGCGACCGACCTCCTGTATCACTTCCTGGCGCCGCTCCTGCTCTCCATCACCGGGCCAGACGGCGAGTATCCCAGGCGCGTCGTGTCGGCGGGCGGCAAGTACGTCGAGAAGGACGAGCGCGACATCCCCGACACGTTCATGATGATGGTCGACTATCCGAGCGAGCACACGATCGTCCTGATCAGCGTGATGACCAACGACGGTGGCACGCAGACCGTGATCCGCGGCCAGCGCGGCACGATCGAGCTGGGCGACAACCTGACGGTGCGCGAGCAAGCCGACTGGTGGCCCGAGTTCCGCAAGGCGAACGATGGCCTGGTCCCGAACCGGATGGTGCAGAATGACAAGGGTGAACAGCATCCAGAGCCGGCGCCCGGGGGCGCTTCCTACACCGTGTTCGCGAACACGCGGCGCGATCACATGGGCAACTTCATCGACAGCGTGCGCGGCCTGGACAAGCCCAACTGCAACGTCGAGCTGGGCGCGTCCACCATGGCCGCGATCAAGATGGGAGTGGAGGCGTACCGCCGCAACAAGGTGATGGTGTGGGATGCCGCGGCGGAGCGCATGCGCGAGGGCTAGCTCCTCACTGCTTCCAGTGATCCATCTCGTGATCGATGAGCGACACCATCCAGGCGTAGGCGTCGACGTCGCGCGGGCGATTGGCAAAACGGTTGAACGCGTCGAGGATGACGCCCTCGGTGATGTCCTCCACCGCCTGCCCCTCGTCGATGTCGGGGGGCAGGCCACCGGTGCCGTTGATCTTGCGTCGCACGTCGGCAGCAAGCAAGCCCTGGAAGCCGATCAGCTGGTCGCGGAAGCCGCCGAAGTCGCCGATCTCTGCCAGTCGCTCGAGATCCGAGACGTCGACCTTGAAGGTGCGCTCCTTCGCATGCCGTGCCTCGGCGAACGAGCTCTTGTGCTCGAGCACCTTCTTGAAGTGGTCGACCTTGTGGATGATCTTGTCCGCGCACCGATCCAGCACCGAGTCGAAGCGGTGCCCGCGCTCGCCGGTGAACAGCGTGCGCTTGGGCAGATGGCAGGACATCTTGATGTGATAGTCGTCGCTGCGCGCGTGGTGCTCCACGGTCACCTGCACGGCCTTGACCGGAAACTTCTCCAGGACTCGTTGCAGGCGCTCCTTGGCGTGATTGAGGTACGGCTCGTGGGCGTCGAGCTTCGCCATGCCTTGGTAGATCACGCGGAAGTCCATTCCTGGTCTCCTGAGTGGTTTGCGATCCCCGGAAAGCGTGCCGCATGCGAGCGGTCGCCAGCATCTCGGCGGCCGGTCAGCCTGGTTCTTCTCTCTGCACGCCGATCCCGCGCAGGATCGCCGACTTGTCGAACAGCAACGTCACGTCGATCCGGTGCGCGTCCAGGTCCGAGTAATAGAACACCGGCACCAGCGGCACCAGCGTCAGCGCTCGGAACCGGCTCTTGTCCTGGCGGTAAACGAACAGCTCGCCGTCGAACTGCCGCCGCACCAGCAGCGGCGGGCCGAGCTGCCTGAGCGCGTCGGCCTTGGTGGAGGTGCCGATCTTCAGCTGGTCGTGCGGGGGAACCGGATCGCCGATGCTGGAATACGAGAGCGCGCAGGCGGTGAGCACCGGCCACACAAGGAGCGGCAACAACGCCCGCAGCCCGCCAGCACGCGCGTGGTTCATTTCCGTAAGCCCTCGAACGCCTCGCCCACTCGCGCCGCACGGCTGCCGCTCGTGTCGAGCGTGCCGCGTGAGGCGGCAAAGCTGCGTGCTCGCCCGGCCGCGTCGAAGAAGATCATCAGCACATCGTCGCGGCGCGACTGATCGGTGTTGGTGTAAATCGACGTGGTCGGAACGCTGGTGAACCAGGACGGATTCACGTTGACGGTTTGCGAATCGTAGGCCTCACGGCGATACACGAACACGTCGCCGCGCTCCTGCGGGATCACGGTGAGCGGCGGGCCGAGCGCGCTCAGCACGGACGCCTTGGTCGCGCCCTCACCTGCGGTCAGCGACTCGACGTCGCTCGCCTGGTCGGTGCGGAACGCCACGTCGCGCCGCTCCGTGGTGACCTCGACCAGCGTCTTGCTGCAGGCGGTGGACAGCAGCAACAGCAGCGCGGCGAGGGTGGCTTCACTCCTGGTCATGAAGCTCGCTCTCGTCATGCCGGAATGCATGGTACTTACGGTGCCGCGTTCATCGAAGAACACCACCAGCGTGTCGCTCACGCTCTGCGAGCGAAACGTGATGAACAGCAGGGGCAGGAAGAACGCGCGCACCTTCGTGGTCACGTACTGATAGGTGAAGATGTCGTCGTCGACGCGGCTCGGGATGGCCTCGGCGTCCTTGGCGCGGCCAAGCGCCAGGTCCAGCAGCTCGGGCCGGTAGAACGCCGATGGCGGGCCGAAGCTCTGCACGACCTGCGCTCTGCCGGTGCGTCCGTCGACGATCTCGGACAGGTGCTCCGGCGGGATGGGAGTGCCGTAGTGGTACGTGTTCACGTAGCACCCACAGAGGCAGGACAGTGCGAGGCTCGCGGCCACGATGCGCATCATGATGCACGCGTGTCCTCGCGGAACGAGACCTCTTTCACCACGTCGTGCTCGTCGAAGAAGATCACCAGCAGGTCGCTCTTCACCTCGGTCGCAGTGTAGAGGAACAGCACCAGCCAGGTGCCGTCGAGGTCCACCCGATCGAACTGGTAGGTGAACACGTCGTGAGCGCGATTGCCGAGCGCGACGGCGCCCGACAGCCGCACCGTGTCGTCGACCAGGGCATCAGCCACCTCGGGCCGCTTGAACTCCTGCGGCGGCCCGAGCAGCGCGAGCACGTCGGCCTTGGTGGTCGTCCCGGGCCTGAGCAGCGCGACCTTGCCGGGGTCGAGCTTGGGGCCGAACGTGCCGCTGCCGCCAAGGTAGAGGCAGCCGGTGAGCAGCCACGGGATCAGCAACACACTACGTCTCATCGGCATCTCTCGAGACACCGAGCTCGCGCACCACATCGTTCTCGTCGAAGGTGATGAACACTCGATCGGCACGCGCCTTCACCAGCGTGAGACGGAACAGCACCAGGAACAGGAAGCGACGGACATGATGCTCGTGCACGTAGCTCACGGTGCTCAGATCGAACACCCGGCGCTCGTCGCGGATGCGCAGCGCCTGCGGCGAGAACGAGCGCGAGCCATCGAGCGGATTGGGGAACCGGAACTCCTCCGGCGGGCCGAGCAGCGCGAACACCTCGTCGCGCCTGGTCGCGCCCGGAACGATGGCAGCCAGCCGCGCGTCCCCCGGGCACGTTCCGTAGTCCGTCTCGATCACCCCGCAACCAACTGGCATCAGCAGACTGGCAGGCATCATGACCAGGATGGTTACGAGGATGGCTTTCATGGATCGACCCGCGTCAGTCTAACGCTCGGTGCGAGGGCCAGCGTCGACAAAAAACCGCCGCTCGGCTTGCACGCCGCGCGCATTTCGATGATGCTCGCGAGCAACGCTGCGGGTGTTGCGCGGCAATGGACTGCGCCGCTCGATCAGCATGCCCAACGCCAGCGACCCACGAGGGAACCACTCCCGCCATGCAGGCCAGTACCGGCGACCCCAGGAACGGCAAACCCAGGATCGGCATCATCGGTGGTTCCGGGCTGTACGACATGCCCGGGCTCAAGATCCTCCAGGAAGTGCGCGTGGCAACCGCATGGGGAGCACCCAGCGATGCCTTGGTGTACGCGGACGTCGACGGCGTGCCGGTGGTGTTCCTGCCGCGCCACGGACGCGGGCACCGCGTGCTGCCGAGCGAGGTGAACTCGCGCGCCAACATCGCCGCGCTCAAGCTGGCGGGCGTCGAGCAGGTCATCGCCTTCTCGGCGGTGGGCAGCCTGAAGGAGTCGCTCGAGCCGCTCGATTTCGTCGTGCCCGCGCAGCTCATCGATCGGACGCGCCAGCGCGCGAGCACGTACTTCGGCGGTGGGGTGGTCGGGCACGTCGCGTTCGCGGATCCGTTCTGCCACCGCCTCGCCGATCTCGTCCACCACGGCGTGATCGACCTCGGTCTCCCGGGCGGCCAGCGCGGCGAGACGCTCGTGGTGATGGAGGGGCCGCTGTTCTCCACCCGCGCCGAGAGCCAGCTCTATCGATCCTGGGGCGCCGGGCTGATCAACATGTCGACCCTGCCGGAGGCCAAGCTCGCACGCGAGGCCGAGATCTGCTATTGCGTCGTGTGCATGGTCACCGACTACGACTGCTGGAAGGCGAGCGAGGCGGACGTCGACATCCAGATGGTGCTGGAGAACCTGCGCCAGAACGCGGACAATGCGCGGCGTCTCGTGCTGCGGGTGGTGGCGCAGGTGGCGCGAGCACCGCGCCAGTGTGCGTGCGCGGATGCCTGCCGCTACGCGATCGTCACCTCGCCCGAGCACCGGAATCCGGAAGCAGTGCGCCGGCTGCGGACGTTGTTGCCGCGTTACTTCGAGTGATGTGAGGTCATGCCGGACTACCGGCCAGT